>NC_011979.1:3675416-3987500 GCF_000022265.1 Geotalea daltonii FRC-32 | reverse complement strand
GATCCATGGTCGAAAGGGAAAGAGCCCAGACCGTCAGCTAAGGCCCAAAATCTATGCTAAGTGGAAAACGATGTGGAAATGCCCAGACAACCAGGAGGTTGGCTTAGAAGCAGCCACCCTTTAAAGAAAGCGTAATAGCTCACTGGTCGAGTGGGTCTGCGCGGAAAATGTAACGGGGCTAAGCATAGTACCGAAGCTACGGATTCGTACCTTAAGGTATGAGTGGTAGGGGAGCATTGTGTAAGCCTGCGAAGGTCGATCGTGAGAACGGCTGGAGGTATCACAAGAGATTATGCTGACATGAGTAGCGAAAAACAAGGTGAGAAACCTTGTCACCGAAAACCCAAGGTTTCCTAAGTAAAGGTAATCTGCTTAGGGTTAGTCGGTCCCTAAGGCGAGGCCGAAAGGCGTAGTTGATGGGAAACAGGTTAATATTCCTGTACCACCTGTGAATGCGATGGGGGGACGGAGAAGGGTAGGCGATCCGGGTGCTGGATGTCCCGGTTTAAGCGTGTAGGCGGGAGAGAGAGGCAAATCCCTTTCTCCATTAACGCCGAGGCGTGATGACGAGAGCGTATGCTCATAAAGTCGTTGATCCCATGCTTCCAAGAAAAGCCTCTAAGCTTCAGTTCACAGGTGACCGTACCGTAAACCGACTCAGGTGGGTGAGGAGAAAATCCTAAGGTGCTTGAGAGAACACTGGTTAAGGAACTCGGCAAAATGATACCGTAACTTCGGGAGAAGGTATGCCCTCATCAGGTGTAGCGATACGCACGTGAAGCCGAAGAGGGTCGCAGAGAAATGGCGGTAGCGACTGTTTACTAAAAACACAGGACTCTGCTAAGACGTAAGTCGATGTATAGGGTCTGACGCCTGCCCGGTGCTGGAAGGTTAAGGGGATTTGTCAGCCGCAAGGCGAAGCTTTGAACCGAAGCCCCAGTAAACGGCGGCCGTAACTATAACGGTCCTAAGGTAGCGAAATTCCTTGTCGGGTAAGTTCCGACCTGCACGAATGGCGTAACGATTTCCGCGCTGTCTCAACCAGTGGCTCAGCGAAATTGAATTCTCGGTGAAGATGCCGAGTACCCGCAGAAAGACGGAAAGACCCCGTGCACCTTTACTACAGTTTGACAGTGACATTCGGAATAGCTTGTGTAGGATAGGTGGGAGACTTTGAAGCTGGCACGCCAGTGTCGGTGGAGTCAACCTTGAAATACCACCCTGGTTGTTTTGGGTGTCTAACCCAGGCCCGTCATCCGGGTCGGGGACACTGTCTGATGGGTAGTTTGACTGGGGCGGTCGCCTCCCAAAGAGTAACGGAGGCGCGCGATGGTTCCCTCAGGCTGATTGGAAACCAGCCGTAGAGTGTAAAGGCATAAGGGAGCTTGACTGCGAGACCAACAAGTCGAGCAGGTACGAAAGTAGGTCTTAGTGATCCGGCGGTTCTGTATGGAAGGGCCGTCGCTCAACGGATAAAAGGTACGCCGGGGATAACAGGCTGATCTCCCCCAAGAGTTCACATCGACGGGGAGGTTTGGCACCTCGATGTCGGCTCATCGCATCCTGGGGCTGAAGTAGGTCCCAAGGGTTTGGCTGTTCGCCAATTAAAGCGGTACGCGAGCTGGGTTTAAAACGTCGTGAGACAGTTTGGTCCCTATCTTCTGTGGGCGCAGGATACTTGAGAAGAGCTGTCCTTAGTACGAGAGGACCGGGATGGACGTACCTCTAGTGTTCCAGTTGTCACGCCAGTGGCATTCGCTGGGTAGCTATGTACGGAAAGGATAACCGCTGAAAGCATCTAAGCGGGAAGCCTCCTTCAAGATTAGGTATCCCTGGGTGTAACAACCCCTAAAGGCCCGTTGTAGACCACAACGTTGATAGGCTGGGTGTGTAAGCAGAGCAATCTGTTTAGCTGACCAGTACTAATCGGCCGTGAGGCTTGACCATAAAAATTAACTTCAAAAGGGGGGTGGCAACCCCACCCCCTAATATTAATCAATCTCTACTACTACAAATCAAATATATGCGATTGCCGAGATAAATAAACGGCAGTGAATAGTGATTAGTGAGCAGTGATGGGCAAACGTTTTTGCCAATCACCAATCACCAACCACCAATCACCGCCACAAGAGTTTCTCGGTGGCTATGCCGAGAGGGTCACACCCGTTCCCATCCCGAACACGGAAGTTAAGCCTCTCAGGGCCGATGGTACTGCACGGGTAGCTGTGTGGGAGAGTAGGTCGCCGCCGGGATTTAATTTGAAAAGCCCCAACTGTTCATTCAGTTGGGGCTTTTTTAGTTCTGGTTTTTTTCTACCCATACCTTGCTTTCTTTCCTCGCCCTTTGACCTCTCCCCCGAAAACTGAGCCATTGCAACTTTAGTGATTTCGGTCTAGAACCTCACAAGGAGACTTGACATGAAACGAAATCGCTTAGGGAGGGCGGCCTTTTTTTTGCTCAGCGGTCTCGACCGAGGCGTGGCCGGTAATGAGGATGACTTCCGTGGTGGGAGGGTGTATCTGTTTATTTTTTCAGGATATCGATGCCGTTGATTGGCTTATCCCGTTATCGCTACTACTTCCTCATAGGTTGTTACTCCTTCAAGCATTTTTCTGATTGCCACCTGCCGCAGGCTTATCATGCCGTCTTTCTTTGCTGCTGCGTATAAACTCGCCAGATCCACCTGATCGGAGAGGACTTCTTTAATGGAGTCCGTGAAATCCAATACCTCAAATATGCCAGTCCTTCCTTTATAGCCGGTCCCCCGGCATTCCGAGCAGCCGCCACCTTCTTGCACCGCATATTTGCCAGGTTCCAGTTGCAGGTAAGCTATCTCCTCATCACGCAGCTGCCGTTCCTTTTTGCAGTGGGGACAAATGGTCCTTAGCAGACGTTGGGCAATGATACCGTTGACCGTGGAGGATATGAGGAATGATGGGACGCCCAGGTCGATGAGACGTGTCACTGATGACGGTGCGTCGTTTGTATGCAGGGTGGAGAGAACAAGATGTCCTGTGAGCGCAGCCTGGACGGCATTCTCGGCTGTTTCACGGTCACGGATCTCGCCAATCATGATGATGTCCGGGTCCTGCCTGAGGATATTGCGCAGCACAGTGGCAAAGTTGACACCAATTGCCGACTGAACACCAACTTGGTTGAACTCCTCCATGACCATCTCTATGGGGTCTTCCACCGTGACAATATTTATTTCTGGTGATGCCAATGCCCGCAAGGAGGAATAAAGGGTGGTGGTCTTGCCGCTGCCCGTTGGGCCGGTGACTAGAATAATGCCATTGGGTTTGCGGATAAAGGAACTGTAGAGCTGATATTCACGGGGATAGAAACCTATCCTGTCCAGGTCCTGCATGAGAATCTCCGGATCAAAGATCCTGATAACTACTTTTTCGCCAAAGGCGACAGGCAATGTGGATACCCTTAATTCAACTTCTTTTCCTTTGTGGTTGGTCTTGATGCGTCCGTCCTGGGGACGGCGCTTCTCGGCCAGGTCAAGACGGGAGAGGAGCTTAATGCGGGAAACGATAGGGGGGTGAAGCTGCCGCGGTATGGTGTGGATGTTGTGCAGAACGCCATCCACCCGCAGCCTGACCAAGGACATCTCCCGCTTGGGTTCAATATGGATATCGCTGGCCCGCTGGTCAAAGGCATACTGGAGCAGGAATTCAACGGCCGCGATGATGTGTTGATCTGTGCCTTCTATATCCGACTGTCCCCGCAGCTTTACATACTGTTCAAGATTGGAGAGGTCGGTGGAGGTCACTGCCTCGTTTTCCGCTGCCATAATTGAGGCACGAAAACCAAAAAACTCCCGTAGGATCTTTAGAATATCGCTGCGAGATGCCAGGACCAGTCTTGGAGATATTTTTACAGCAGCGGCCAAATCGCCAATGGCTGCAGTGTTAAAGGGGTCTGCGACGGCGATTATGACCTTTCCATCCTGTTCGCCCACAGGAACAATTACGTTTTTCAGGGCGAAGGGCCTTGAGACATATCTGGTGACCACATCAAGATCAAGCTTGAGAGGGTCAATCTTCAGATACTCCAGACCAGAGGCCTGTGCTATAACCTCAGTGATTGAGTCCTCGCTTAGTATCTTGCCACTGTTCGGCATGACCAGGTTGAAGGAAGAAATGACCTCTGCCGGAGATATCTGATCGGTACCTTGGGCAAAGCGGCGGGAGTAGCCTGACTGTTGATGGCTGTGCAGGCGTGCGGCCTGCGTCTCCCCTTTGGAGATAACTTCTTTGAATTGTTCTTCGGTTATTAGGCCACGTTTTAGCAATATCTGGCTGACATTTTTTATGGTGAGCGACTTTTTTGGTGTTGTCATCACGTCTCCCCGTGAAGTGCTACAGTATCATAGCAAGAAGTAAGCGTTTTAGATAGGCCGGGATGGCAGGCAAGCAGCCTATGCCTGAGCATTTTATCCCTTACACGGGATGTAGGGCAAACTATAAAATTTACGATCGTTTAGAAGGAAGGAAAGTTTTTGCTAAACTAGAAGCAAGACAGGGTTAGGTCAGGCTGAAAGGAGTGAGATCTATGGAAAAACTTGAAACGGCGACGCTTGCCGGTGGATGTTTCTGGTGCACGGAGGCAGTGTTCCACGGACTTAAGGGTGTACACAAGGTGTTATCAGGCTATGCCGGCGGCAGTGTGGAAAATCCCACCTATGAAGAAGTCTGCAGCGGCAGGACCAAGCATGCCGAGTCGGTTCAGATATGCTATGATCCGCAGACCATATCCTTTGCCGAACTGCTGGATGTGTTCTGGCGCATACATGATCCTACAACCTTGAATCGCCAGGGGGCCGACCGGGGCAGCCAGTACAGGTCGATCATATTCTATCATGATGACACGCAGAAACGGATTGCTGAAGATTCAAAGAAAAAGGCCGCGGCGAATGGCTTATGGCCTGATCCCATAGTAACCGAGATTGTCCCTTTCACCAGCTTCTATCCTGCGGAAGGATATCATCAGAATTATTATCGTTTCAACCGAACTCAGCCATATTGTCGAATGGTGATAGATCCAAAGATGGAGAAGCTGCGGAAAACCTTCACTGATCGAATCAAGGAAGTGGATGTCTAGGAGTCTGTCGGACTTAGAATGAATCGGCTGCGAAAATGGCAAATCGGTCCGGATCTCCGTAAATTTTCGACAAATAGGTCCACTATTCGCTCTCAAATTTCCAAATATCCGTCCTCGATTTTCCATTCTCTCGCTTCGATCCCTAAGTCCGACAGACTCCTAACTTCACCACTTCCTTGATCGAATCTTTTCCTTGGCACTACTTTACGAGCCTGTTTAGCCGGTTTTTGTAGACGTAGTAGGCACCCTGGTAATAGCCCAGTCCATTCACAAGCAGGTCATCCTGAGGCTTGATTTCGGTTGTCTTGTCATCCCCCGAAAATCCTTTGGTGAAGGTATAAAAACCGGTTTCTTTTTTCGGACCAAGGACGAGCAGCCTGTTACCTTCAATAAAACCAAGCTTCTGATAAGTGGAAATGAAGGCCCGCTCTTGCCCAACCTGATCGTTCAGAATGTCCTTGCCGAAAAATTTGGTCGTGTAGCTGAGATTGAGCAAACCAAGCACGGTGGGCGCTATATCAATCTGGCTCATCATCCGGTCGATCTTCTGCGGTTTGATCAGTGCCGGGGCATAAATGAAGAGAGGGATCCGGTAGTCCTTGACCGGCAGGGCCATCTTTCGGGCGCTGCCAGCACAGTGGTCGGCAACAATGACAAAAATGGTGTCGTTGAACCAGGGTTTCTTCTTTGCCTCAGCCAGTAGCCTGCCAATGGCGAAGTCGGCGTATTTGACACCTCCATCTCGACCTGTTTTGGATGGGATATCAATCTTGCCGTCGGGGTAGGTATAGGGACGATGGTTGGAGGTGGTCATGACAACACTGAAGAATGGTTTTTTTTTGGCAAAGGATGCATCACCCTCCTTGATCGCCTTCATGAAGAGATCTTCGTCGCAAACTCCCCAAGCGTTGGTAAACGTTACTTCATCCTTGGCGAAATTGAGCCGGTCGACGGTGGCAAAGCCGTTGTTGGCAAAGAAGTAGTTCATGTTATCGAAATAACCGTGCCCGGCATAGATGAATTTGTTATCGTAGCCTTTGTCCTTCATTACTGAACCCCAGGAGAAAAAATTCTCGTTATGGGGGCGCTTGACGATGGATGTGCCGGGAAGTGGGGGCATGGCCAGGGTTATCGCTTCAAGGCCGCGCACTGTTCGTGTTCCGGTGGCGTAAAGGTTGGTAAAGAACATGGACTCATCGGCCAGCTTGTCAAGATTGGGGGTAATCCCCGTCGAGTTGCCGAAGGTGCCGAGGAAGCTGGCGCTCAGGCTCTCTTCAATTACTACAACTACATTCAGGTGTCTTTCCGTTCCCTGATGCTGGATTACCCGGGAAATCTCATTGGTGTCAGAGCTGACGAAATGGTTCCCTTTTTCAGTCAATTGCCTTTTCAAGGCGGACATGACCACGTCGTTTTCTTTAACTGTATAAAATTTGTTGAAATCCAGCTCGTTGTTTCTGAAGGCGGCAGCCAGGTTGTAAATACCGTTACTTGCCAGCTCGTCGGCATAATTATTGGGAGAGATGTGGTTCATGGAAATATCGACGAAGAAAAAGGACAGTATTGGCAGAAGAAGGAACAAGAATCCGGTTTTGCATCTTTGCCCCAGTCGGGATGTGCCGGAAAAGGCAGTTGTCAGATGTTTCCTGACGAAGATGAAGACAAATATGTTGACCAGAAGAATTCCGCCCAGTAGCCAGTTGACCGGATACGACTCGCGGATGTTGCGAATGACCTCGGTAGTGTAGATCAGATAGTCGATGGCGATAAAGTTGTAGCGGGTGGCGAATTCATCGAAGAAAGTATATTCGGCAATGACGTTGAAAAGCATCAGGTAGGTGACGACAAAGCCGACTAAACCGGCAAGAGCCTTGAAAATTGTGCTGTTGAAGACCTTGTCGGGAAGCAACATGGCGACAATGACGAAAGGTATGGCGAAGTAACTGAAGGTGACGCAGTCAAAGAAGAACCCGACTCCGTAAATCTTTGCCAAAAGAAGAGGTGTCAGCTCAAGGCTGGATAGTGATTTGACCAGAAGGATGGTTCTGGTGAGAAATGAAAAGGCAAATACAATCAGGAACAGGGTGTACAATGACAGGTATCTGTTTTTAGTCCACATGAAAGGTCTTCCTTCCGATTTTCTATCTCTGGCATTTTTTTGATTGAGCAGTTTATAGTTTTACTTTAGATCGGTCGCTTAAGTCCAGATTATTCATTAATCCCGCGAAAATCGTTGCCAGACAACCTTGTCCGTTCTATAACAGCAATACCAAGGTTCAACGGACTCTTGAACCCGTACAACTGATGAGGATACTCAATGCCCAGACGCTGCTTTCTTATCGTTAATCCCACCTCGGGAAGCTATTCGCGCCGCAGGATCGATTCTGTCATGAGAAGTCTGGAACGAGCCGGCCTTGTCCCACAACTGCTCCTCACCGAAAGTGCTGAAGATGCCTCTCTCTTTGCCAGGCGCATCTGTGCTGAAGAACCTGAACCTTTTATCGTTGCCGGTGGTGGCGACGGAACCGTTAACGGATTGGTGAACGGGCTGGTGCCGGGAGTGGCGACCTTGGGCGTGCTCCCCCTGGGTACGGCGAACGTACTGGCGAAAGAATTGTGTATTCGGTCGCTGAATGAGTCTGTGGAGAAAATTGTCAGACAACAGTCTAGGCCGATTTCTGTAGGGATGCTTGAGTCCGCCGGAAAATCGGCTTATTTTCTTTTGATGGCCGGCATCGGCTTTGACGGAGCGGTAGTGGAAGGAATGCGGCTGTCGGAGAAGCGGATCGTCGGTAAAGGGGCCTACCTGCTTTCCGCCCTGCGGGTTCTGGCAGACTGGGACCGGCAGTTGTTCACAATCAGCATTGACGGCAAGGATATGACATGTCATGGGGTGGTCATCTGCAATGCCTCCAAATATGGGGGCAATTTTATTCTCGCCCCGGGAGCCGATATATCCAATCCGGACTTCCAGGTGGTATGTGTTAAGGACAGCCGCCTGACGACTTACCTCAAGCTGATGATGGGTTTGGCTGCAGGTAGAATTTCCGGAGAGGGTATATCAACGATTAGGGGGCGTGAGATAGTCATCGGCGGGGAGAAGGCTGTCCAGCTGGATGGCGATTTCCATTGTCACGGGCCGGTACGGGTTACTGCCGTTGAGAACTTCCTCAACATCATCGTCTGAAGTTGAAAGGTCAAAAGTTCCAGCTTATGGCCGCCATGTGCAGATCCAAACCGGGATTGACGCTGTTGTACAATCCTGCATTGGACATGTGCTGGATGCGATAGCCTAGCCCAAGGCCGTTGTCGAACCGGTAGTTCAGCCCCAGGTAGATGAGGAACTGCAGTTTACCTGCAAAATTCTGGGTGCCGAAATTTCGTTTGTTGAGAATGACCAGGCTGGAACCTATATCTGCGGCAAAGCCGCGATTTCCCTTGCTAAAACTGAAGCCTGGCCCAAGCGTACCGATAAAACCTATTGCCTTTCCACCATAAAGTGCTCCGGCTGAAGCATCAAGCTTCACTCCCAACCCCCATCCTGAATCGCCACGCCAGTCCCACGGCAGCCCGTATTCCGTGAACATCTCGTATTGATGGAAATATTCGTGCTTCTTTTTCGCTGAAATGCCGCTACGAATGCCGATACTTTTCAGTCCTTCTTGGGCATTTGCTGGTGGGGGCGAGAGATTAAGCGCAAGAAAAAGCAGGATCATGACCGGAAGTGTTTTCATATACTCCCCCATAAAATTTAGCATCGATTAATATTTTAGGGGGCGTGTTCGAAAATGCAATCTTCAGGCTGAAAAGAAGGTCTTATTCGTTGGCATATCCTGCCAGACCCTCGAGGGTTTCTTTCAGTTCATGGGCGGCGATGGAAAAGAATCGATCGAGGAGGATCTTGTCCATATGTACAGGATAGAGGGGTAAAGCAAGGCGATAGATTAGGTCAAGGAAGGAGTCGTGCCGGTTTTCCTCCAGAAACAACGATCCGTACTGGTTTACCGGGCCATAAAGAAATGCGTCCTCCATGACAGCTTCGTCTTCGCTGTAATAGGGCATGAGCATTTCCAGGGCAAGGCAGAGGCCTTGGCCGGTGGCATCCTCAGCCAGATAAACGAGCACCTCGTCCTGTCCGGCCCCCCCATGTTCATCGCTTTCAGGGCAGACGACACCCGCCGGAATGACAATGACCTGCCCATGACGGGGGTCGAGGCCGTAAGGCCATCCCTTTTCAACGAGGAAACTTTCGATCTCCCTGTACCCTTCCGCTTGCAGCGGTTCCAGATCCCGATAAAACTCAACCTGGAAAAGCTCCCGGTTGGCAGCCAGCTCCTGAAAGGAGATAAAGTCATCCTCGCTGGCAGCAGGACGCTGGTTCCGCTTTTCCGTATTGTTTACTACCAGCCTCAGTTGAGGTCTATTTTCGTTATTGTCCTTGCTCATAGATATGTTAATCCCGTTTATTGGTAGTTGTCGCTTTCCAGACCATACTTTTTATATGCCACGGTGTCAAGCCGATGTAACCGGATGGGGATGGGGGAGCAAAAAGCGGGAATGTGGTTGAATTAGTTTGCTCTCATATTATACTATCTACAGTTTGGAAACGAGAGGATCTTTCTATAAATACCAGATAGATGCCGAAAAGGGGGATGATTATGAAAGGAAGCGATAAGGTCATCGAACACCTGAATGCCAGGCTGGCCGAGGAACTTACGGCCATCAACCAGTATATGGTCCATGCGGAAATGTGTGAAAACTGGGGGTATGACCGGCTTTACAAGGCCATAGAAGGCCGTTCCATGGTTGAGATGAAGCATGCGGAAAAGCTGATAGCCCGGATCCTTTTTCTCGACGGGAGGCCGATCGTCAGCAATCTGAACAAGATGAACATCGGCGCCGAGGTGGAACTGATGCTGCGCAATGACCACGCTTACGAATTGGAGGCGATCCACGGATATAACGACAGCATCAGGGTGGCTGTTGAAGAAAAGGACAACGGCACCAGGGATCTGCTCCAGTCCATCCTGGATAACGAGGAAGAGCATATCGACTGGATCGAGGCGCAGCTGGATCAGATTCAGCAGATGGGACTGCAGCAGTACCTGGCCGAACAAACCGCCTGAATCTTTAACTTACTAGTCAGAATCAAGAGAAATTTCACTGTCCGTAAATGCCGTTGCATTTATGGACTTTTTTTGTTCCGCCTCAGCCGCTACCGTTACAGCAGGATTTCTGAAACAGCTTTGCCAGAAGCGCTTCACACCCAAATCATTTTTTATGCAGGAAGCTTTACAAGGCAGGGTAAAATGGTAAAATCGTATTTAATAAATTTTTAATAATTAAGTGAATACTGACTGAGTTTGGGGAGTGAAGTAAAGAAAGAATTGATTTCGCCGGACACTCCCATTTAGACCAGGATTTCACGCTGCACTATTCATTGCCCACACGTCTCTCCAATATCCCTACCGCAGATTAATAGCCGGCCGTCAGGGGTTTGCAGAATGGTGGTTCCTTTTCTGCGATTAATGAGCCTCAAAAATATTGTAGCTGATTCTGCAAAAAAAAGTGGAGACGGGATGGGTTTGTCAACCATGCCGCAGAATATAAACGAAAGGAGCTGTTATGGGCAAATTGGAGGGGAAAGAAGGCGTAATTTTGAAGTGGCCGAAGTTCCTGATTTCCATGCAGTTAGTGCTGTTTGCCGCAATTGTATCCTTTGGACCGGATCAATGCAGCGCGCAAACGGATGTACCCGTTAACAAAAGTTACGACAGCGCAAGGGAACGCCTGCGAGAGCGCGCCGGGCGGGTGCAAGAGCACAGGAAGGCACGAGTGACCCAGGCTCAAAGGGAAGCTGCGGCAGCTCGGGCTAAGGCGGCTCGCGAGAAAGAGGCCTCCCGGAAGGGAGCCCCTGTCCAGACGCCTCCCGAGCAGGGCGGAAAGGGGGGCGCAAAATGAAAAAGCTCTCTTTTGTTTTGCGGACCATCCTGATCTTGTCCATAGCCGTACTTACCGCCCCGATGGCCATGGCCGCACCCGATGCCCCTCACTACTTCAGCCACCCGAACTATGCCAACAGTCCGTTGCCGATCATCCCGGGGACATGTTCGGTTGCAGCGACAACCTGTACCGCCGACTCCGATTGTCCAACCGGCGAAACCTGCAACGGTGTGCTTGTCTCCGGCGGAATTCGCAAGTTCAAGGACCGACTGCCGGGCCTGGGGGCGGACAAGGCCAATAATCTGGGCCAGTACATCCCCGTGGCCGTTCCCGACACCACCACCTATCCCGGCTCGGATTACTACGTTATCGAACTGGTGGAATATACCGAGAAGATGCATACGGATCTACCCGCCACCAAGCTCCGCGGTTACCGGCAGGCCAATGTGGCAGGCGGACCGACTCCGCCCCATTACCTGGGACCGGCGATCGTCGCCACTAAAGACAGGCCGGTGCGGATACTCTTCCGCAACCTGCTTCCCATCGGTGCGGGGGGCAACCTGTTCCTGCCGACCGACACGACGGTCATGGGCTCGGGGATGACGGCCGAAGGTCATATGATGGGGCCGGAGGCGGACCCGCAGAACCCGATGTGCAGCGAGGGTGGGATGATGAAAGCGCAGATGGTCGCCGACGGCCACTGTTATGCGGAGAATCGCGCCACGCTGCACCTGCACGGCGGTATCAGCCCATGGATCAGCGACGGCACACCGCACCAGTGGACCACTCCTGCAAATGAGAATACACCGTATCCGAAGGGGGTCAGTGTCGTTCCGGTTCCAGATATGCCCACTCCCGGCCCCGGCGAGATGACCTTTTTCTACACCAACCAGCAGAGCGCCCGGCTCATGTTCTACCACGATCATGCCTGGGGGATCACCCGCCTGAACGTCTATGCTGGGGAGGCCGCTCCCTATATCATCACCGACGATATGGAAAAGAAGTTGCTTCCTGCTGCAGTGGGCAACCCTGCGGGGCTCGGGATCCTTCCCGGAGCGGCCGATACCATCCCCCTGGTCATCCAGGACAAGACTTATGTGCCGAATGCAGCACAGCTCGCCCTGCAGGACCAGACCTGGGACACGGCCCGGTGGGGGGGAGAGGGGAGTCTCTGGCTGCCGCACGTCTACTCGCCCGCTCAGAATCCGGGCGACAGCTCTGGCGTCAACCAGTACGGCCGCTGGGCCTACGGCCCCTGGTTCTGGCCACCCACCAGCATAGAGCACGGACCGACTGCGAACTCCTACTTCGACCCAAACTGCAACCCGGACGCGACGTGGTGCGAACCGCCGCTTATGCCCGGGGTCCCATACCTGTCCATGGGAATGGAGTCGTTCCACGACACGCCGGTCGTTAACGGTACGGTCTACCCGACGATCGAGCTAGACCCGAAAGCATACAGGTTCCGGGTTCTGAATGCCGCCAACGACCGCTTCTTCAATCTGTCCCTCTACAAGGCGGTCGACGCCGACGGTGCTCTGTGCAACATCGCCACCAATCCCACTCCGGCAGCCGAGAGCACAGGTGTGGCATGCACCGAAGTGGCCCTGAACCCCACCGAAGTGGCCGCCGCTCTGGAAGACACCACGATTTTCCCGACTCCCGTTGCGGGGACGGAAGGTCCGAACTGGATCCAGATCGGTACGGAAGGGGGTTTTCTGCCGGCTCCGGTCGTTATCCCTCCGCAGCCGACCACTTGGGTGAATGACCCGACGGTGTTCAACGCCGGAAACGTGGACCAGCATTCGTTACTCCTTGCACCGGCCGAGCGGGCGGACGTGGTAGTGGATTTTTCCCAGTTCGCCGGTCAGACGCTCATTCTGTACAACGACGCACCTGCAGCCTTCCCGGCGCGAGATCCGCGTTATGACTACTACACCGGCAATGCCGACCTGACCGATACTGGCGGGGCGCCTTCCACCCTTCCCGGTTACGGCCCCAACACCCGCACTGTCATGCAGATCAAAGTAAAGCCAGGAACCGGAACACCTTACAACCTGTCCGCGCTCGAAACAGCGTTTAAAGCGGAGAGCCTCGGAGGAATCGGGGTATTCAAGAACGGCCAGAACCCGATCATCGTCGGGCAGGGGGCCTACAACTCGGCATATGGCACCACTTTCCAGAACAACGGGCCGAATGCCGGCCTGGTACAGATATTCGATACCTCTTTCAGCTTCAAAACCCTTGCGGGAGGAGCTGCCGGGCTTTCACTCACCTTCCCGCTGCAGCCGAAGATGATACAGGACGAGATGGGTGAGGCCTTCGAGCATGAATACGGGCGCATGAGCGGGTTCTTGGGAGTCGAAACTCCCAACGCCCAGGCTGGACTGCAGAACATGATCCTTTACCCCTACACGAACCCGCCGACGGAAATCCTCGACGGAATTGAGCTGCCGCCCGGGGCGGAGGTCACCCCCATCGCTACAAACAGTGACGGGACTCAGATCTGGAAATTTACCCACAACGGGGTGGACACGCATCCGATCCACTTCCACCTCTACGACGTACAGCTCATCAACCGGGTCGGCTGGGACGGGATCATCCGGAAGCCTGACCTCAACGAACTCGGCTGGAAGGATACCGTCCGGATAAGCCCGCTGGAAGACACTATCGTGGCATTGAGGCCGATCATTCCCCGTGTCCCCTTCGATCTTCCCAACAGCATCCGTCTTATCGATCCGTCGATGCCGGAAGGGGCGTACCTTGCCAACACGACTGCACAGGAAGCGGCCGGTCTCCCCATCTTCGCTTTCGATCCCAACGGAGAGCCGATCGACATCATCAACCACCCTGTCAACTTCGGCTGGGAGTACGTCGTCCACTGTCACATCCTGAGCCATGAAGAAATGGACATGATGCGCTCCGTAGCTGTGGCGGTAGCGCCGAAGGACCCGTCCACTCTGTCTGCAGCAGTTGCAGGCACCGGCAATGGACGGCGCGTGGATTTGAGCTGGTCTGACAACTCCGCGAACGAGACCGGCTTTATCGTTCAGAGAGCCGCCAGCAGCGGTGGTCCCTGGGCTACCGTGGCAACGGTGGCGTCCCCGACCGGCTCAACAAAGGGCACGGCGACCTATTCGGACATCATCGGCAACTTGAATGGAACGTTCTTCTATCGGGTGCAGGCCGACAACGTGGTGGGAGACACCTGGGACTATACGGATCCCGCACTGAACGAAGGAGCCGCCTTCCCCACCAAGACTGTGTACTCCGGATTTTCGAACACTGCGAGCATCGTAGTAGCTCCTGCGCTGGCGGCGCCGACCAACCTCACGGCGGCGATCACATCTGCAACGCAGATCAGGCTGAACTGGACCGATGCGTCAAACAATGAGACGAGCTTCGTGGTCTGGCGTTCTTCCAATGGCGCGGCTGCCACACAGATCGCTACCGTCACCCGGACTGCAGCCGAGTCCACGGCGACGGGTGGCGCCGTAACATTCTACAACAGCGGGGTGACAGCCGGAAGCACGTACGCGTACTACGTGACAGCCGTAAATGCTGCGGGTTCGTCGGCTCCATCGAACACGGCCACCGTGAACTTCTCCGCTCCGGCGGCTCCGGCAAGTTTAACCGGGGCGGCAGTAAGAATTACAGGCAACAACACGCAGGATAGTGTCACGCTGAACTGGACAGACAACGCCGACAACGAATCTAGATTCCAGATCCAACAATCACTTTCCTCGACATTCGCCGGCGCGACTACCTTCAATGTCGGCGCCAACGTGACGACCTTCAGCCAGAATGTGTCACGAGCATTAAATTACTATTACCGCGTCCGGGCGACCAACGTCGTTGGTAACTCCGGCTGGTCGAATGCAGTGTTCGTAACAACACCATAGGAGGTGCCCCAGGGGAGGGAGCAATGCCCTCCCCTGGAATTCCCGGCTCGGGTGCAGTCGAGTGGCACTGGTTTTCTTCCATGAAACATAAGAGGGGCTTCCGGTTCGATCCGAAGTTCTCTGCCTTTAAACGGGACGTACAGCTACAGCTTATCAAAATTCGATCTCGGTCTCTCTTCGTCAAGCTTTTAAGGTAGTGAGAATCTGGCCTTATCAATCCTGCCACGGCAGGAAATTCGAAAGGAGGTAACCGAACCAATGGTCGAAAAACCAAGATTAAAAGCAGTTGTCGCCATGGGAGCACTGATTTTGCTCCTGCAGGGAATCGCCTATGCCCAGCCCGATCCTGTCAGCACGCTTCTGGATCCAACCACCATCCCGAAATACGTAACCCCACTCGTCATCCCGCCGGTGATGCCGAAGAGTACCACACAACCAGGTTTTCCCGCCGCCGATTACAACATCGCCGTGCGGCAGTTCAAACAGCAGGTCCTGCCGGCTCCACTTCCCCCGACTACCGTCTGGAGCTATGGCCGGGCCCAGGATGTGTTGCCCGGGGATTTCGTCGCCCCGGTTCCCCGTTCCAGCAACATTTCCTTCAACTACCCGGCCTTTACCGTGGAGAACATCTCGGGCAACCTGACCAAGGTGCGCTGGATAAACGATCTGGTGGACCCGGAGACGAAAAACTTCCTGCCGCACCTGTTCGCCGTCGACCAGACCCTGCACTGGGCCAATCCACCGGCGGCAGGGTGTACGATGGGGGACCCCAACCGGACCGACTGCCATACGGACAATCCGGCGCCTTACACCGGCCCGGTGCCGATCGTTACCCATGTACACGGCTCCCATGTGAACATGGAGAGCGACGGCTATCCCGAGGCATGGTGGCTGCCGGCAGCGAACAACATTCCACCTGGTTACGCCAGGCAAGGCTCAAAATTCAATCAGTTCAATAGCTTGAACAGGGTGCCGGGTTCGGCATTCTACGGCTACGAAAACAATCAGCCCGCCGCCACCCTCTGGTACCACGATCATGCTCTCGGCATGACGCGAAACAACGTTTATGCCGGCCCGGCTGGTTTCTGGCTGATCCGTGGCGGTGCAAACGGTGACGCCAAGGTCAGGGATAATCTGGGGAACCTGGCCCGGCTGCCGGATGCGGCTCCCAGGGGCAATGAGGACCCGAACTTTGACAGCCAGGTCCGGAAGAAGGTCCGTGAGATCCCGCTGGCGATCCAGGACCGCTCCTTCAAAACTGACGGCTCCCTGTTCTACCCGGATTCGCGGACCTTCTTTGATGGTTTCCCCGGTCCCTTCATTCCCGACAATGGCTCCGACATTTCTCCAATCTGGAATCCTGAAGCATTCTTCAACACCATCGTGGTCAATGGATCTACCTGGCCGCAACTGGAGGTGGCACCAGCCAGATACAGGTTCCGCCTGCTGGATGGCTGCAACTCGCGAACCCTCAACCTGAGCTTGTTTATCGTGCAACCCGACGGGACGGTAAATACGGATCCCATCTACGAGATCCCCTTCTTCCAGCTCGGCGCCGAGCAGGGGTTCCTGCCCAAGGTGGCGATGATCAAGACCGGCTCCGCCACTCCCCTGCCCGGTGATGGCAATATTCCCGGGACGCTTGTTCCCGCTCCCGATCCGCAGCAGGCTCTACTGCTGGGCCCTGCCGAGCGGGCCGATGTCATTGTCGACTTCTCCGGGCTGCCGGAAGGCACCGTGGTGCGCATGATCAACACCGCTCCCGATGCCCCCTTCGGCGGCTTCCCGGATACTCCTGCGGACCCGGCAACCACCGGCCAGGTGATGCAGTTCGTGGTGAAGCACGCATTAACCACGTTTTCCGACAGTTTGACTACTCCCCCGGCAAGTCTGAAGCTCCCGGCGGAAGCTCCCCTGGGGGCTGCGACCAACACCCGTCCTCTATCCCTGAATGAAATGAGTTCGCAGGTGGTATGCGTATCTGTAGACGGAGATGGCAATTTCATTTTCAACGGAGAAATCGTCGTGGTCCCCCCCAATGCTCCGTGTCCTGAAGGCACTGCCCCGTTCGGCCCCCGTCAGGCACTGCTGGGCATCCTGAGCACTGAAAACGGGATAACCGTTGCCGTGCCGAAAATGTGGAGCGAGTCCATTACTGAAACTCCGCTGCTGGACAGCACGGAGGTCTGGGAAATCTACAACACCACCGTCGACGCCCATCCCATCCATCTTCACCTGGTGAGGTTCGAGGTGGTCAACAGGCAGGACTTTGATGCAGACTTCAATCCGGTAGTAGGCACGGTGACTCTGCCGAGTGCCGGGGAGACCGGCTACAAGGACACGGTGTTAGCCTATCCGGGGCAGATCACCCGCATCAAGGCTAAATTCGACGTTCCTGGCGAGTACGTCTGGCATTGCCACATCGTCGAACACGAGGATAATGAGATGATGAGGCCTTATCTGGTAAGGTTCGACCCGGAGTTCCCGGATTTAAACCGGGACGGAAAGCTGAGTTTTGCCGATCTCGTTCCTCTTCTTGCCGAATTTCTCAAGCCGGTCAGAAATCCGGCATTTGACCTCAACGGTGATGGCAAGGTAGACCAACTTGATACCAGGTTTTTAATGACTGCTATCCTGAATTGCTAGTATTTACGGCGGGCACCTCCAATCAGGAGTGCCCGCCGGCATGAACAACTTTGGATAATTGGTGCGGAAGAGGGGAACCCCTCGTGAGTTATCGGCCTTGTTGAAGAGTAACTAAAATCGTTGCCGGTTACATGATCAGTCGCCTGAAGTCTTCGGCCGGTATCGGCCGACTGTAGAGAAAGCCCTGCATCTGATCGCAATGGTTTTGGTGTAGAAATTCCAGCTGATCCGCATCCTCTACCCCTTCGGCAATTACCTCCAGCTTGAGATTGTGGGCCATGGCAATGATGGTGGCGACTATGGCCTTGTCGTTGGGGTCGGTATTGACGCCGAAGATGAAGGATTTGTCGATCTTCAGCTTGCGGATCGGCAACTTTTTAAGGCAACTGAGCGAAGAATAACCGGTGCCGAAATCATCGATGGCAAAACCCACCTCCATGCCGGTCAGAGTATTAAGGCTGGGAATGGTATACTCTATATCCTTCATGGCTGTCCCCTCGGTGATCTCCAGTTCAAGGAAACGGGGGGGCAGGCCTGTGGCATTCAAGACCCTCCGTACCTGGTCCACCAGGTCCGGCCTGCGGAACTGCTTGGACGACATATTGACCGTCACATTGAAAGAGCGGTATCCCTCATCCTGCCATGCCTTGTTCTGTGCACATGCCGTTTCAAGCACCCACTCGTCGATATCGGTTATGAAACCTATTTCCTCTGCCATGGGAATGAAGTGGCCTGGTGACAGCAGCCCCAGTTCTGGGTGCAGCCAGTAGACCAGTGCCTCCGCTCCTGTTACCTGTCCCGTATCCATGGCTACCTGGGGCTGGTAGAGCACGACCAGCTCATGCCGCTCCAGTGCCTGCCTGAGCCTGTTTTCCATCTTCACCCGCTCTAAAGTCCTGGTGTTCAAGGCAGGATTGTAAAACTGGTAGTTGTTTCTTCCCTGCTCCTTGGCGTGATAGAGGGCGATGTCCGCATTCTTGAGCAGCGTCTCCGCATCCTCTCCGTCCGTGGGATAAAGGCTGATGCCGATGCTGATGGTCACGTGCAGCTGGTGGCCGTCTATGGCAAAGGGCTTGTTCATGGAAGAGAGAATCTTGTTGGCAATGGCCGTGGCGTCTTCCGGATGGGCCATTTGAGTAATGAGAATATTGTATTCATCTCCTCCGATGCGGGCAACCGTATCCGTTTCACGTACGCATTCCTTCAGACGTCCGGAAATGAGCTGGAGAAGCTTGTCTCCAGCCGCATGGCCAAGGGAGTCGTTGATGGATTTAAACCGGTCCAGATCCAGGAACATCACCGCCTGAATTTCGTTGTAGCGATGCCCCTGGCTTATGGAGAGGGCCAGATGGTCCATGAACAGCATTCTGTTGGCCAGGCCGGTGAGGATGTCATGGGTGGCCTGGTAACGGATTTCATCCTCCATTTTTTTGCTTTCGGTAACATCCCTGACGATGTGGATGGAGCCCATGACATTGTTCCTCTCGACGAAAGGAGAAGAGCTTATTTCCACATTCAGAGAATACCCCCACTTGGTACGGATGTTGGTGCTTAATTTATCCAGGGCTTCCATGGACTCCATTTTCTTCAGTTCCCCCTGGATCCGTGGAATTTGTTCTTCCGGCACCAGGTCCACCATGTTCATGGCTACGAATTCGTCAAGCCCATAGCCGAACAGGTCCATGGCGCGCCGGTTCACATTGATGAATTTCAGCTCCCTGTCGATTATGAAAATGGGGTCGTTGGCATTCTGAAACAGGTAACGGTAACGTTCCTCCGATTTCTGCCGTTCCTCATAAAGGAGGTAATTTTTCAGAGTCATGCTAAGGGTTTTTGCCACTTTGTGGGCGAAGTCATACTGGCTGTCGCTGAACCAGGAACCGGGATTGTGGTAGTGGAGAGAGAAGGCGCCGATGATCGAGTCACCGGAAGTTAAAGGCGCCTCGATCAGGGACCGGATATGGTAATCGTTAATGAAACGTCTGTTTGTCTGCTCGGTGACCAGAATACTCTGTTGCCCATCCAGCTGAAATCTTGAGAATACCATTTCTTCCGGATCGTAGATCTCGCCGATAACTATTCCCGGCAGCCCCCAGGACGATATGATCTTCCATCGCTCATTTTCCAGCTGGTAAATGACGGCTGAATCAGCCTTTATGGCATGACCGGCCTTTTCCAGGATGCGCTCCATGATGACCTGGAAATCCAGGGACAGATCCACAAGCTCATTTATCTGGTTGATCGCCTCACTGAGTTCCTTTGCCTTGCGGATGGTTTCCTCGGCTCTTTTCCGTTGAATGGAATAGCGGATGGATCGGGTCAGAAGGCTTGCATTGAACTGCCCCTTGATCAGATAATCCTGTGCCCCCTTTTCCACCGCCTCAAGTCCCATTCCTTCATCATCCAGCCCGGTGAGGAGAATGACGGGGGTGTCGGCATTTTTCTCCTGTATCCGTGCCAGGGTAGCAAGCCCCTGGCTGTCCGGCAGCCCCAGGTCAAGCAACACCACATGAAACTGTTCCGCAGCAAGGACCTTGATGCCTTGGGCGAGACGTCCTACCTGCTTTACAGAAAATCGGGTATCTTCCCGTTCGGCGAGCATTTCCTCGATGAGGGCCAAATCGTAAGGGTTATCCTCGATCAGCAGAATTTTTATTTTTTCCATAGAAGACCCATGGCTGAAAAATTAGTGTCTGAAAGGAAGCTTTACCGTTGTAAGCCAAAAATCTTCTATTGCTTTGACCACACCCATGAACTGTTCGAAATCGACCGGTTTCGTCACGTAGCAGTTTGCATGAAGGCTGTAGGATTTAAGTATATCCTCCTCGGCTTTGGAGCTGGTGAGTACGACGATGGGAATCCATTTCAGGTCAGGGTCCGATTTTATCTCTTCGAGTACCTCTCGCCCCCCTTTCCGCGGCAAATTCAGATCCAGCAGCACCAGATCAGGGAGTTGCCGATCGGCATACGAGCCCTGCCGACGCAGATAGTTCAACGCCTGGACCCCATCACGAACCACATTCAGGATATGGCGGGTGGCGCCGGTACCTAGCGCCTCACGCACAAGTTCCACATCTCCCGGGTTATCTTCCACCAGCAGAATATCGATGGCGCTGCCGATATCTTTTTTCACCTGACCCTCCAGTCAGTGCGGACAAACGGGACCATCGCTTTCCCGGCAGGCTTTTGCATACGGAGTTTCACTTGTATTGACTCGGTCTTCGGCTGCCCTTTCAAGGAGCCTCGTTTCCTTCAATGACCCATGACATTTGTTCGTCAGCCTGCCAGCCTATATAAATAATATTAACACAACTTAACGTTTTGGCAGGAAGAGGGTGGTGGTGGAATGGCGCTGTGATAATATTTTTATAGGACTTTGGACAGAGGAGCAAAAATGGATGGTAATTCTGCCCGCATATTGCTGATCGAGGATAACAGTGGTGACGCCCTCCTTATTACTGAAATGCTTTCGGAGTTTCCCGGCCGTTATGAAGTGACCAGAGCAAACCGCTTCTCGGTAGCCTTCGAACTGTTGGAAAGAAATGGCTTCGATCTGGTGATCATGGACCTCAATCTGCCCGATGGGAACGGGATTGAATCCATGGGCAGAATCAGGGAAAAATCGGCGCTGCCGGTCATAGTCATGACCGGCTTTTTTGATGAACGATTGGCTGCCAGGGCTGCCGCCGAAGGGGCAGGATCATTTATCGTCAAGGGCAATGTTAACGCCGTTGAGCTTGATGCCACCATTCAAAAATGTCTGAAAAAAAGGGGCCATTCCTGAAAAGCTCATTTATGCAGAATGCCCTTCATGACCGGAATAGTAAATAAAAAGGTCGTCCCTTGGCCAAAGACCGACTCGACCCAGATCCGGCCGCCGTGGCGCTCGACGATTCTTTTGCACAGCGCCAGGCCGATACCGGTTCCCGAATACTCGTCACGACTGTGCAATCTCTGGAATATCTGGAATATTCGTTGGTAATGTTCCTCTTCGATGCCGATGCCGTTGTCTTTGACGGCAAACAGCCATTCCCCATGCTGCTTCTGAGCTGAAACGGTGACGACCAGCGGGATATCCCGCCTGCGGTATTTGATGGCGTTGCCGATCAGGTTCTGGAACAGCTGCAGCAGCTGGATTTCGTCACCGAAGACGGTCGGCAGCCCTTCTCCATGTACTGCTGCGCCACTCTCCTTTATGGACGCATCAAGGTTGGCAAGTGCCTCTGAAAAGACTTTACCAGTGTTGACCGGGCTGAATACGGCCCCGCGGGTTATCCGTGAATAGGCGAGCAGCCCTTCGATCAGACGTTGCATCCGCTTGGCGCCGTCCACGGCATAATGGATGTAGGAGTCAGCCTTTTCATCGATGTTTCCCCGATATTTATTTTCCAGCAGTTGCAGATAGCTGGCGATCATTCGCAGCGGCTCCTGCAGGTCGTGGGAGGCCACATAGGCGAACTGGGCAAGCTCCAGGTTGGAGCGGGACAAATCGGTCATGGTTTTCCTCAGGTCTTCTTCAGCCCGCCTGCGGTCGCTCATGTCAAGGGTGGTGCCGATCAGCCGGAGCGGGCCACCTCTGTGGTCATAGAAAACCCGGCCACGGACCGCGATCCAGCGTTCCCTGCCGTCCTGGAGCCCGAGCGTCCTGAATTCCGTGCTGATGCCGGTTTCCTGCTCCAGGGCCTGGCGGATCAGCTGGTCTACCTTTGCCCGATCCTCCTCATGTATACCACTCAGAAACACCTTATAGTCGACGGGTGCATTGCAGGGTAGGCCGAAATGGCGTCTGGTGGTTTCCGACCAGCGCAGCACCCCTGTTTCCGGATAAAAATCGAAGGTGCCGATGTCGGCAGATTCCGCGGCCAGATTAAGGGTGGCCACATTATAGCGAAGCTCTTCCTCCACTACTTTTTTCTCGTTTATATCCAGCACGTAGGTCAGAAAATGCAGCGGCTTACCCTGTTCATCGGTTACTATGGAACAGTTCAGATACCCCCAGACGATTTTGCCATCTTTGCGGATGAATCTCTTTTCCATCTGGAACGACTGAATCTCGCCGCTCTTGAGGCGCAAAACCTGATTCCAGTCCGCCTCAAAATCGGCCGGATGGGTAAAATCCCTGAATGGCCGCCCCAGCAGTTCCTCTTCCCGGTAACCGAGGAAACGGCAGAAGTTGGGCGTTACCTTCTGCCAGCACCCCTCCAGGCTCACATGCAGCGGCATTACCAGGGCAATTTTTTCTGCCTGGGCAAGCCGCTCATAGGTCTGACGCAATGCCTGTTCCGCTTTCCGCCTTTCGGCAATCTCCTCTTCTGCCTGCTTGCTGCGGCGTTCTGCCTCCTTTGCGCTGGCCTCGGCCATGGCCCGCGATCTCCAGGAGATATACCCGATGCCGGTGATCAGCAGGGAAACACACAGAAAGCCGATGCTTCCTACCAGAGGAATGGTCCAGCTTGAATACAGCGATATTCTCGGTTGGATGAAAAGCCACCCCGCACTGACGAAACTAAGGAAAATAGCGATCAGTGATGGTCCCGGACCGGCAAAAAACGCTGTGGCGGTAATGGCCACATAAAATGTGGAAAAAGGGAATTCCCTGCCCAGGCAGGGATCGAGCGCCAGTCGGACAAGCAGCGCTGCAAGTGTAAAGCCGACGGCAAGACCGTATCTTGCCTTGGAAGTCTTCGCATATCCGGGCATATCTTTCCTGTTGGGTAAGGTCTTTCAGGATTCACCAAGGGTAAAGTAAAAGGTCGCACCTTCTCCTTCTGCTCCTTCGGCAGACACCCGGCCGCCATGACGCTGTATGGCTTTTTTGACAATGGCGAGGCCCATGCCGGTGCCGGGAAACTCGGACTCCAGGTGAAGCCGCTGAAAAGGGTTGAACAGCCGGTATAGCTGATCGGCGGCGAAGCCGGCACCATTATCCCGGACAAAATAAACGGTCCTGTCCCCCTCCTGTCTTGAGCCGAAGCGGATAATCGCCGGCTGTGTGTCCCGGGTGAATTTCCAGGCATTGTCCAGCAGGTTCCTTAGAGCTGCCTGCAGAAGCTGACGGTCGCCGGTAACTTTAATCTCCGGGGCCACTTCCACCTGTGTCTGTCTCTCTGGCTGGCTCTCCTGAAGTTCCTGGAGAATAGCTGTAGCCATAGCGGAGAGGTCGACCGTCTCTTTCTTCATTTCAAGCCGGCCGATCCGGGACAGAGTGAGGAGGTCGTCAATCATGCGCCCCATCCGCGCCACTCCGGACATGATCATCTCCAGGTATTCAAGCCCCTGGCCTTGCAGCCGGTCCCCGTATTTCTTCGACAGGAGATGGGCAAAACCGAAAATATTGCGCAAGGGCGACCTGAGATCATGGGAAATGGCATAATTAAGCGAGCCCAGCTCCTGCTGCGCTTCCTGAAGCTGCAAAGTCCGTTCTTCCAGCTGTTTTTCCAGGCTTGACACCTGTTGCCTCAGCTCTTCCACCTGCTGTCTCTCAGCTTTGTCCATACTCTCTCCAGTTCCGTCCGATATTCGTTTCTTCTTTTGATAATTATATAATACTTATTATAATATTTTATATGGGGTGTGGAAAACCCCGCATTAATTGCAAGCAAAGGAGGTACATGAAAATCCTTATCGTCGATGACAATGAACAGTACCGGAAACTTCTGTCTGCCATATTTGTGGACAGGGGATGGGAAGCGATAGATGCTCCCGAAGGCAACAAAGGCATGGAACTGCTCAGGGAACATATCCCCGACGTGATCTTGTCGGACATCATGATGCCGCGCATGGACGGTTTCCAGTTCCTGCGAGCATTGAGAACCTCTGCTTTCGGCGATATCATTTTCATCTTTTACACGTCTACCTACACCAAGGCCAGTCACCGGGATTTCGCGCTGTCTCTCGGTGCCGACGCCTATATTGCCAAGCCTTTGGACCCGGAGGATATCGTACAGGCCCTGATGGACATCCTTGACCGAAAAGAGCTGAGGCCGAAGCGGCGGGAGTTGCCGAGCGAGGAGGAATTTCTCCGTCTGCACAGCCTGTTTCTCTCGGAAAAGCTCATGGAAAAGACAGAGGAGCTTAGAAAGGAATCGGTTGAGCATCGCCGGGCCGAAGATGAACTCATGCAACTCAGGGAAAAGGAACGGCAACGGCCGGGTGGATATGGGCTGAGGCCCGAAACAGCCGGACAGGGGAGGTCGGAGATGATTCCCCAGACAATCCTGTCGGTTGAGATCGACGACCAGGTTTACACTCCCCTCAACAGGATAGAAAACCTGTGCCGTTCCATGACCGAGGGTGGGCTGCCGGACAGTGAGGGGTTTCGCCTGGTGGGGAAAATCTGTCTTTCCATGCATAAACTACGGAATCTGGTGACAGAGCTCGAAAAAAATTTTCTTCTGCCACGTAGCGCCATCCTTGCTCCAATCAGACGCATCCAGATAATGATAGATGTTCTGAAGAAGGATTATGCCGACTTTGGCGCATCCATGGGATCGAGCCTGGATGAGATGGAAGGTCAGCTCAGGCAGTTTGCCGCCTTTGTGGAAGACCTTCTGAAGTTGGGTAACGTGGCAAAGCAGACCCTGAAAAATGAGCAGGTAGATGTGACGGGACTTGCCCTTGAGATCCTGGCCAGGCTTCGGCAGTCCGCTCCGCACCGCCGGGCCGAGTTCAGCGTTCAGCCAGGCATGACGGTGACTGGCGATGCACTGTTGCTGAGAATGGCACTGGAACAGCTATTGGAAAATGCCTGGAATTTTACTCTTGAGCGGGAAGAAGCGAGAATTGCCGTGGGTTGGAGGGTTGAGACCGGCA
Source organism: Geotalea daltonii FRC-32 (assembly GCF_000022265.1). NCBI lineage: Bacteria > Pseudomonadati > Thermodesulfobacteriota > Desulfuromonadia > Geobacterales > Geobacteraceae > Geotalea > Geotalea daltonii. The sequence continues at coordinate 3,962,088 of NC_011979.1, read as the reverse complement.
GGAAGCCCGAGTTCTACATCCGTGACAACGGCATTGGTTTTCCAGACGACAAATCAAAAGGGATTTTCAACGCCTTTGCCAAAGCCCATGAGCTGGCTGGATCCTCGGGCAATGGTATCGGTCTCACACTGGCAAAGGCTGCCATCAGACGCCATGGGGGAGATATCCGGGGCCATGGGGAACCGGGCCGCGGCGCTACTTTTTATTTCACGATTTGAATAGTACTTCTTTTTTTTCATGGTGTTTAGCCGCTGAATATGAAGCACCTTATACCTTGCTCTTTACGCGCTTTCCCATCACCCAATTCATGCCAGCCTGCCGATGACCTGTACATGATCCATCATTTTCTCAGCTTCTGGTTGGCACCTTGAAGGATGCTGGTGACGGCCATATGGCCGGGGTAACGGACTGAATAAACTAACCTCCGGTGGAGATGCCGTGGGTTTTTTTTAGATAAACTTATTCAATGTTTTCTTCAAAATCATTGTCGACTGTGTTATTAATCCAAAGTTCATTATCATGGTGGCGGCGGGAGGAGCAGATTGGCTGGGAAAGGAAAGATGATGAAAGTGAAGAATGAGGTCTTACTCAAATGCCCCACCGGGATAAGGGGGCTGGACGAGATAACGGGTGGTGGCTTGCCGCAGGGTCGGCCAACTTTGGTCTGTGGTGGCACGGGTTGCGGTAAAACACTCTTTGCTATGGAGTTCCTGCTGCGTGGCGCTTTGCATCACGATGAGCCGGGGGTCTTCATGTCCTTTGAAGAGAAACCGGATGAACTGGTGCAGAATTATGCTTCCCTCGGTTTCAATCTCAAGGACCTTCTGGCAAGACATCTTCTTGCCCTGGATTACGTGCACATCGAGCGAAGCGAGATTGAGGAAACGGGCGAATACGACCTGGAAGGGCTTTTCATCCGTCTCGGCCATGCCATAGATTCCGTTGGTGCGAAGCGGGTAGTTTTGGATACGGTTGAAGCACTGTTCTCGGGCTTTTCCAGCGAATCTATCCTGCGGGCTGAGTTGCGGCGGCTGTTCCGGTTTCTGAAGGCCAAAGGGGTCACCGCCATCGTTACCGGAGAGCAGGGTGAGCGGACCCTGACCCGTTACGGTTTGGAAGAGTATGTGGCCGACTGTGTGATCTTCCTCAACCATACGGTGGTCGAGCAGGTTGCTACCCGGCGCCTGCGGATCATCAAATATCGCGGCTCCTCCCACGGGACCAACGAATATCCATTCCTGATCGACGAGCAGGGTTTCTCCGTCATGCCAATTACCTCTCTCGGCCTTGATCATCGAGCTTCTACCGAGCGAGTCTCTACAGGTATTCCGCGCCTTGACACCATGCTCGGGGGAAAAGGGTATTACCGGGGGAGCAGTATCCTGGTTACCGGTACGGCGGGAACCGGCAAGAGCAGCATGGCTGCACATTTTGTCAATGCTGCCTGTCGCCGGGGGGAGCGCTGTCTTTACTTCGCCTTCGAGGAATCCCAGAGCCAGATTCTCCGCAATATGCGCTCCATCGGCTTGGATCTGGAACAGTGGGTGGAGAAGGGACTTCTCAGGTTTCATACTACCCGTCCCACCATTTATGGCCTGGAGATGCACCTGGTAACCATGCACAAAGCAGTTGAAGGCTTTTCTCCAGCCATTGTCGTCATCGATCCCATCTCAAATCTGGTGACCACAGCCACTGAGAGCGAGGTCAAGTCCATGCTCTGCCGGTTGGTAGATTATCTGAAATTGAAACAGATCACCGCTTTTTGCACTGACTTGACCACTACTAGTGCCAGCCTGGAAAGGACGGAAGTCGGCATCTCATCACTCATGGACGCCTGGCTCCTGCTTCAGAACATTGAGTCCAGCGGAGAGCGCAACCGTGGCCTGTACATACTCAAAGCCCGTGGCATAGCCCATTCCAACCAGGTGCGGGAATTTCTGCTGACGGATCAAGGAGTTAACCTGCGTGACGTATATGTGGGCCAGGGGGGGGTGTTAACCGGCGCGGCTCGGATCGCCCAAGAGGCCAAGGACAGGGCCTCTGCCATTGATCGACGACAGGAGACAGAGCGGAAACAGCGCGAGCTGGAACGCCGGAAAAAGATTGTGGAAGCCCAGATTGCCTCTCTGCAGGAGGAATTTGAGATTGAGCAGGAAGAACTGCAACGAATTGTAACCCATGAAAAATTAAACGACGAGGCACTGATGAGGGAAAGCCTGGAGTTGGCGAAGGCGCGGCAAGCGGACAGCGTGGCCTCTTCGGCTATCAACAGGAAAAGCTCAAAGGGGGAAGGGACGCAATGAGTGCCGTGAAGGAAGCCAAATCAGCGGGAGAAAGCCGCAAAACGGACCAGGAGCACTGGACCCTGAGATTGTACGTGGCTGGGCAGACACCAAAATGTCTGACTGCGTTTGCCAACCTGAAAAAAATCTGCGAGGAGCACTTGGCCGGGCAATATCAGATCGAAATTATAGACCTGTTGATAAATCCGGAGCTGGCCAAAGGTGATCAGATTCTGGCCCTGCCGACCCTGGTGCGGAAACTGCCCGAGCCGGTGAAGAAGATAATCGGCGACCTGTCCAACACCGAAAAGGTCTTGGTCGGTCTTGACATCCGGCCGGTCAAATGAGCCGAATCACATTTAATAGTATCCGGAGCTTGTAATGGGGAAGAAAAAAAAGGATGAAGGCTCGGCAGCGGGGAATGCGCTCAAGGACTTCGAACTGGCCGTAGAAAAGACGAAGAAGGGGAAATACATCCTGCGTCTCTACGTCACCGGGACAACCCCCAATTCACAGCGCGCCATCGAGAATGTACGGAAGATCTGCGAGGAACATCTCAATGGACGATACGAGTTGGAAATCATCGATATTTACCAACAGCCGATATACGCCAGGGAGGGCCAGATAGTTGCAGCTCCCACTCTGGTCAAGGAACTCCCGCCGCCGCTACGGAAGTTCATCGGCGACATGTCGCAAACGGATAAAATTCTCCTGGGGCTTGATGTGCGCACGAAAAAGTAGCCTCTGATATGGGTAATGGCATGGCAATGGTTAAAAGAGCAGTGAAAGATATCCTGGCAGAGAATGAGGATCTACGTCTGCGCCTCGAAGAAGCAGAGGAGACGCTGCGTGCCATCTTTGGCGGTGAAGTGGATGCCCTGGTAGTGAACGCCCCCGAGGGAGAAAGGATATTCACCCTTGAGGGGGCGGATTATCCCTATCGCCTCCTCGTGGAATCCATGAACGAGGGAGCGGTGACCCTGGCGCCAGATGGGACCATCATCTACTGCAACAAGGCGCTGGCGGACATGCTCAAGGTCCCGCTGGAAAAGATCATCGGCGTGGCATTTGCTAATTTCGTTTCCACTGCAGATGCCGCTGATTTTGCTTCCCTGCTGGGAAAATGCACACAGGTAAGCAAAGGGGATATGGATCTGGTAACCGGGAATGGGGAGCCCTTTCCCGTACTGCTCTCATGCTCTGCCATGGTAGCAGGCAACAGCCGGGGGCAGAATATGGTGGTGACGGATCTTTCGGAGCAGAAATCGGCCCAGCAGGCTCTGCAGGCGGAAATCGTGCGGCGTCTGCAGACGGCTGAAGAACTGCGCAAAAGCGAGCAACTGCTCATGCATCAGGGGCGGCAGGCAGCCATGGGAGAGATGATAGGCAACATTGCCCATCAATGGCGCCAGCCTTTGAACACCTTGGGACTGATGGTGCAGAAGCTGCAGCTTTTGCACAACACCGGCAGATTCAACGAAGAAGAGCTTGACGATTACTGCAGGAAATCCATGGATACCATCATGCATATGTCCAAAACTATCGATGACTTCAGGAATTTTTTCAGGGCTGATAAGGAAAAGACTTCATTCCGCCTTCTCGATGTTATTAATAAAACAATCTCTCTTGTCGAGGGAACCTTCACCCAGAATCAAATCAGTATCCAGCTTGACGCTGCAGGTGATCCAGCCGTCAACGGCTATCCAAACGAGTACTCCCAGGTGCTCCTCAACATCTTTCTCAACGCACGGGATGCTTTTGTGCAGCGAGATATCAGTGGACCCCGTCTTGTCACTGTGAGAATATACATGGAAGAGGGAAAGACTGTTGTCTGTATAGTCGATAACGCCGGGGGGATTGGCGAAGATATCATGATTCGGATATTCGACCCGTATTTCACCACCAAAGGGCCGGATAAGGGGACCGGGGTCGGATTATTCATGTCGAAAACGATTATCGAAAAGAACATGAACGGCAGGATTACCGTACGCAATACCGGAGCAGGCGCTGAATTCCGGATCGAGGTTTGACAATGGCCTCAGCCAAAAATGAAAAAAAGGCGCGGATTCTCATTGCCGAAGACGACCCAATGGCCAGCAATTTGTTGCAGAACATGCTCGACCTGATCGGGTTCGACACTGACGTGGCACAGACCGGGGCTGAAGCGGTGAAAATGTGGGAACAGGGGGAGTATGACCTGATAACCATGGATGTGCAGATGCCGCGGATGGATGGTTTAACCGCTACCCGCATCATTCGTGAAAAGGAGAAAGCAACGGGGGGGCATATTCCGATCGTTGCCATGTCGGCCCATACCTTCAGTGAAGACGAGGAGAAAGGATATGCTGCCGGTATGGATGCCTATCTCACCAAGCCGCTGGATCTGGAGCATGGATTGGCGACCATAAAAGCTCTGATTGAATGCTAGGAGTCTGTCGGACTTAGAATGAATCGGCTGCGAAAATGGCAAATCGGTCCGGATCTCCGTAAATTTTCGACAAATAGGTCCACTATTCGCTCTCAAATTTCCAAATATCCGTCCTCGATTTTCCATTCTCTCGCTTCGATCCCTAAGTCCGACAGACTCCTGGTATCCCATTACTGGCCGCAACTTATCAACTTCTTGCAGCCGGCATGGTAAAAAAGAAGGTCGACCCTTCACCCGGTTCCGATTCTACCCATATTTTGCCACCATGGCGTTCGACGATTTTCTTGCAGGATGCCAGGCCGATGCCGGTTCCCTGGTATTCGTCCTGTGCGTGCAGTCTCCTGAATATCTGGAATATCTCGTCGTAATATCCCCTTTCAATGCCTATACCATTGTCCTGCACCGAAAACAGCCATTCATTACCCTCCCTTCTGGCCGACACATATATTTGGGGAGGTATGCACTTTTTCCGGTACTTCAGGCTGTTGGCCAGGAGGTTCTGGAAAAGCTGCATCAATTGTGTCTCATCCCCTTCCACCACGGGGAGGGTTTCACTGGTGATCCTGGCGTTGCTCTCCCGGATTGCCGAATCCAGGTTAGCCAGTGCTGCTGCAAAGGGTATGTTGGTGTCCACGGGCAGCAAGCTGATGCCGCGGGAAATGCGGGAGTAGGTGAGTAGCCCTTCAATCAGTTTCTGCATCCGGCTCGTGCCATCGACGGCAAAATTAATATAAGTCTGCGCCTTCTCGTCCAGACTTTCCTTGTATCTTCTTTCCAAAAGCTTCACGTATCCGGCCACCATCCGTAACGGTTCCTGCAGGTCGTGGGAGGCGATGTAGGCGAACTGCTCCAGTTCCCGGTTTGAACGTTCCAGCTCATCCATGGCTGCTTTCAGGTCTTCTTCCGCCTTTTTCCGGTCCGTGACATCGAAGATGACGCCGGTAATGCGCAAGGGTTGCTGCCTGCTGTCGCAGAAAACTCCACCCCGGCCCATGATCCAGCGCAGGGAGCCATTATTCCAGTTGACACGGAACATTGCCTGGAACTGTCTGCACTGGGCGATGGCCTGATCCGTTTCCATCATAACCTGGTATCGGTCATCGGGATGAAGCAATGCCAGGAAATCTTCATAGGATCCGGGGGGACGATCGATGCCGAGAAGGGACAGGTATTGATTGGAGAAGGTGCTTTCCCGCGTCAGCAGGTTCACATTCCACATGCCGATGCCTGCCGCGGACTGGGCGAGGACCAGCCGGTCCTCGCTGACGCGCAGTCTTTCTTCGTTCTGCTGCAGGGCTTCCAGTACCCTTTTCCGCTCGGAAATATCCCGCACCACTGCCAGAAGGCGGTCTTTGCCGCCGAGTATCACCTTTTTCAGGCTAACTTCGACCCAGAATTGGGTTCCGTCCTTGGCGAGGGCCAGCCATTCCACCAGCTGGGGCTCGCCGGATGCGGCGCGACGACCGACCTCCATGGCCCGTTCCTGGGTGTAGCCTGCCGAGTAGGCGCTCAACTCTCCTATATTCAGGCGCAGAATTTCATCGTAACGGTATTTGTACATCTCCAGCACCCTTTGGTTCACGTCCAAAATGGCTCCAGACTCTGCACACTGGATGAAGAGGCCGTCGTTGGCAGAATCGAAGATGGTCCGGTAGTTTGCCTCCGAGACTCTAAGGGCCTCCTCAGCCTGTTTACGGTCATGAATGTCCTCGACTATGGCAATTAACCTTGCGGATTTACCTTCCGGGTCACGGCACTGGGTGGCGCTGACCCTCACCCAGATAATGCTGCCGTCTTTGCGGATGTTGCGTTTCTCGATGAAAAAGCTGCTTGTTTCACCTTTCAGCACCCGATTCAGTTCGGCCAGATTCTCTTCAATATCGTCATGATGGGTAACCTTCATGAAGGTGAAACCGGGCTGAAAGACCTCTTCCCGGTCATACCCTATGATGCGGCAGTAGGCCTGGTTTACTTCCTGGAATCGGCCATCAAGTCCAAATATTGCCAAGCCGATCGGGGCATTGGCAAAGAACTCCCTGAACAGTTCTTCGCTTTCCCGGAGCTTTTTGCTGAGGCTTTCCAGCTCGGTGGCATGTTTTTCGACAACATTACGGGCTTCAATATGTCTGATGGCCAGAGAAGTGAGCTGGCAGAGCTGGGTGAGCATGACTTCGTCTTCCTCGGTGAATTCCCCATGCCGCTTGTGGGAAACCAGGATCATGCCACAGGCTTCGCCTCCCGTCCCCTCCAGTCTTGCGCCCAAAAGGCCCTTCAGCGGCGCATGTCCTTCGGGCAGTCCCCACCACTCCGGGTGGTTTTCCAGTTCCTTTTGGGTAAAGCGGATGGTTGATGATTTTTGCAGAAGTTCCATGTAGACGCCGCCACGGTTGATGGTAAAGGTGACATCCGTAGGGCAGGGGGATAATGGGGCATCATAAGCGAGGGCACCGATAGTGATGCTTCCTTCCTTGTAGCCATGGCCTGAGGTTGCTACCTGTGCATCGGTGACGGCAATGGCTCCTTCTACTGCACGGTTGAGGGTGCCCTGAATGGTCGTCTCGCTTAGGACAGCCGACGAAACACCTACCAGGATCATAAGCCGGTCAAGGGTCTGCAGCACCTTCTGCTCATTGGCACGGGCGGCTTCCTCTGCATTTATTCGCTCCTGGAGCAGCAGTGCGTTTTTCAGGGCCAGCGTTATGGTGGATGCTGCCTTATTGGCGAAGTCCACTTCCTTGTGGGAAAATTTCCGCTCGGGATGATGGTAATGGATGGAAAAGTTGCCGACCACCTTTTCACCAATGGTCAGGGCCACGTCAAGAAGGGCGTTTATGCCGTATCGCTCATTAAACTTGTTGTTTGCCCGGTTATCATGGAGAACGTCGTTGATGACCACAGCTTTCCTCTGCCTGGCTGCTTCTATGGAAAAGGAAATCTCCTCGGCCTTGATCTGCCTGTCCTGCAGTTCTCCAGGAAATCCGTAAATGTATTTTGCGATCCAACCATCCCCTTCCGGCAGGTAGATGACTGCCGATTCAGCATCTATGGTCCGCGCAACCTCCACCACCACCTTTTTCATGATGCTGTCGAAATCCAGTTTTGAATGGATCAGCATATTGATGTGGTTCAGGGCATCGCTGTATTTGCTGCTGGAAATCTCCCGCTGATCGTGCTCCTTGTCTTGATTGGCCATTGCATCCTCTTGGCAGGCGCTGGTTATGGGTATTGTCGGTCCCCTGGGCTAGTAATTCGGTCCGGAATCGTGAAAAAAAAGGTTGAGCCGTTGCCGGGCATGGACTCGACCCAGATCCGGCCGCCATGACGCTCTACAATTTTCCTGCATGAGGCAAGACCGATGCCGGTACCGGGATATTCTTCCCGTGCGTGGAGCCGCTGGAAAATCTGAAAAATGCGGTCGAAATATTGTTTCTCTATGCCAATGCCGTTGTCCTGCACCGAGATGACCCAGGCATCTTCCGTTTGCCGTGCTGAAATTAGGACAAGGGGCTGAACATCCTGCCGTCGATACTTGATGGCATTGCCGATCAGATTCTGGAACAGGATGAACAGCTGTATCTTGTCTCCCCAGACCACCGGGAGATCCGCGGCCTGGACAGCTCCTCCGCTCTCACTGATGGCAGTCTCCATGGCCTTTACCGCTTCGGCACAGACCAAATTAAGATCCACCTGTTGAAATTCAACAACGCGATTGATCCGTCCGTAGGCGAGCAGATCCTCGATCAGGGTCTGCATCCTTTTTGCCCCTTGTATCGCATAATTTATATATCTGTCCGCCTTTTGATCGAGCTGCCCCCTGTACCGCTTGTCCAGCAACTGGACATAGCTTGCCACCATCCGCAACGGTTCCTGCAGGTCGTGGGACGCAACATAGGCGAACTGCTCAAGATCCCTGTTGGAGCGGATCAATTCCTCAAGGGTCCTCTTCAGTTCATCTTCTGCCTGCTTCCTTACCGTATAATCATGGGTGATGCCCATAAGTTCCTTGACATGACCGTCCTCTTCCATCAGGGGCACATAGGTGACGTGGAAGTGACGGCTGCCTTTCGGGGAAGGGAGTTCCAATTCCAGATTCTGCACCTTTGCCGTTTCTAACGCCTTTTCCAAAACGGGGCGCCACAGCTTGTACAGTTCCGGCCATATTTCCGAGTCCAGCCGCCCAACCAGCTTCGAGGAGGGCAGGCCGGTGGCACTGATTGTGGCGGGATTCACATACTGGATGCGTAGTTGCTGATCACAGATGGCGATCATGTCGGGAATACTTTCCAGGGCCAGGCGAAATCTTTTTTCGCCGGCGCGCAGGTTGTCCGCCATTTCCATGATAACGTGGCGCAACCGGCTGACCTCCATGGGAGCCAGGGGATCTTCAGGTGCTGCCTGTGGGGAGCTTCCCATGCCTGTTGTCGCCTTTTCCAGACGCTGCAGTGGAAGGGCAATGGTGCGTGCCACCATGTATGCGGAGAGAAAAGCCAGTGCCAGAGCCAGAAGTGAAAAGCCTATTTCACGGACCAGTGCTTGTCGGACCGGTCCGAATACCACTTCAACCGGCTTTCCTGCTCCCACCACCCATCCCAGATCCTGCATAGGTACTCGCGCCGAAACCCATTCGCTCTTGCGCAGCACCGGTACCGCTATTCCCACCTGGGGAGTTCGAGTTTTCAGTGCAGCTTGTAAAATGGGATCCATCTTTCTCCACCCGGCCCGATCTTCCCAGGCAAGTTTTTGATAGATGCTGTGGTAGACAATGACGCCCCGGCTATCGAAGATGGCATAGGCTCCTTTGCCGAGACGGCGTTGGGTGAGGGTCAACTCGCCGAGCCGCTCAGGCTCTATGACAGCTACGACAATCCCATGCAGCTTGCCGTGGCCATCGCGGCAAGCTGTGGCAATGGCGAAGGTCGGTGCTTGGACCTTTATCCCTCTGCTGGTGAGATCGCTGATGCTCCATTCAGCGCCTGTGACGATTTTGATGAAATAAGGGAGAGAAGAAAGATCTTTTCCCTCGAGTACAGGCTGGCTGGAAGCAAGGATGACCCCTTGGGGGCTCACCCAGTTGAAACTTCGGATGGAAGCATGCTGGGTGGCGGTAATGGTCAGGAGCTTTCTGGCCTTAGGTAATACCGGCGATGAAAACATGCGGATCGCCTCGCCGATGGCATGATTTTCACGCCATATTCCCTCCACGTATCCGGAAAAGGCCATGGCAACGCCCTGTGCCACCTCCAGTTCCGTGTTCATTGCCTGAGTCCGTTGTGTCTGATACCGTTCATTGTAGATCCATGTCAAAAACAGCCCTTGGGGCAGCAGCACGAGGATGATGAGCAAAAACAGCCGCGCCCTGATTCCTGCCGGCAGCAGTTTGGCATATCCCCTTTTTTTTGCTGATGAGATAAAAAGATCTTTCCGTTTCACCCGAGGACATTCTCCCTTTTACAGATCATGTAATTTTACAGATCATGTAACAATTAAAAACTATTATAATTTTACCCTCTGGCCAAACGATAACAACGGCTTCCATTTGGAAGGCGCGCAGTTTCTCTCTGGATAAAAAAACCGGTTTGCTATATTATCTTAGTTTAATAAGTTGGTATTTAGCCAGGTGGGGTTTATGGGAGGGCTTAATGGCTGATATGGATTACCTCTGCACTTATCTTAACCTTTCTGATTCGGACATTGCGGCTTTATATGAACGTGCCGACCCTGAAGAACTACAGAGGGATATTGCGATCATTGCCTCCAGTCCTGTGGTCGATGGGCTGATGCAGACGGTCGGTGGCCTCTTCGCGGTGCTGAACGAGTCACGGCAGATACTCGCTGCCAATGACACCTTTTTAAAGGGTACGGGTGTGAAGGATGCTCTTGAGGTGATCGGTTTGCGGCCAGGAGAGGCGATCCACTGTGTTCATGCCGGCGATTCCCCTGGCGGTTGCGGTACCGGCAGGACCTGTGCCAGTTGTGGTACGGCCATAGCCATTGTTGTCAGCCTCTTGCGAAGGACCGGCGAGGAGAGAAAATGTGTGGCAACCGTCTGGCGTAACGGCGGCACGGCTGACATCTGCCTGAATGTCCGGGCAACACCCTTTTACATCAGTGGGCGATGTTTTCTGGTGCTCATGCTCCAGGACATAAGCGAACAGGAAAATTGGGCGGAAATTCAGTCAATTTTTTTCCACGATATACGCAACATGGCCACCGGGCTTGTGGGGGCCAGCGAATTGCTGGCCTGCTCCGGTTATGCAGGTGGGCCATTGGCGGAATCGGTGCACCGCCTTTCGTTGCGACTGGAAAGTGAGCTGAGGATACAGCAGAACCTTATTCAGGTTGAAACCGGCGCTTTCCGGCCTGAACTCAGGCCTGTGGCCATAGCTGAAGTGATTGATTGCCTGAGAGACGTCTTCATTTCCCATCCCATGTCAATACATAAGCACATTCAACTTCCATCCACCGTCGAGGGAAGGATTGCCACTGACCTGCCTTTGTTGTTGCGGGTGCTATCCAATATGATTACCAATGCTCTGGAGGGGAGTGACAACGGTGATGAGGTGAGGTTGTGGCTGGAGGAGGGTGAGGGGGATGTTACCTTCTGCGTTTGGAACAGTCAGCCCATTCCCGATCAGATTTCGGGCCGGATCTTTCAGCGTTATTTCAGCACCAAGGCGAAACATGGCCGGGGCATAGGAACCTTTATGATGAAGTACCTGGGGGAAAGGGCCCTTAACGGCAAGGTGCGATTTACATCCTCTGCCGAGGGAACCATTTTTCGCTTTACCGTGTCCAGAGCGTAGCCGGTCTATGAAACAAATGTCCATCATGGGCCTGCTCATCTTTGGAAACCTAGGCTTTTTCCCGCAGTTCCCGGATTATCTCCAGTTGACGCTGATAGATGAAAACGGAAAGGATCCGTTCCGACTCTGATGTGTGCTGAAACATCATGGCGCAATCGTGGGGTGGCCCGGGACCTACGCGCACCACTTTAGCAGGCACATCTATCTCCACCACCTTTCCCTCATTCAAGATCTTGATATGCAGGCTCAGGTCTTCCGCTGCTTCCAGGTCCGCTCCAAGGAGGGTAGTCAGGCTGCACCCCCCCAGGGAAATGTCTCGGACAACCCCGGGGATCGTTTTGCCGTCAGCGTGCAACATGACATTCAGGGGAATTCGCAGCTTGACCCTGACGGTGTTGCGCTTGTCGATCAGGACCTCGGCGTAGGAAAATTTCCCCAGGGAAACCAGCTGGTGGGGCAGGTCCAGGTATACCATCTGCCCCATAACGCTCATATTGAAGAACGGGGCCTGGATAATGGTTTCAGTACCGTTAGCGATAGCCGCTATCTGCAGAGGGGTTGCCTGGAACTCGATATTTTTTCCCTTTATGTCGAAAATAGTGGCGTTGTTGCAGATGGGAAGTTCCTTGTAGATGTTGAGGAGAGAGAACAGGGCGTTGGGTTCCCGTGCGAAAACATCGCGGAAAATGGCAAGAATTGCGGCTTCGTCATCACTTTTGGAAGAGAGGATGACTTCCCTGTAAGCAGATAAGGTCATGGTTGTTCCTGGTCTATGGGGGCTTGGCGTTTGCGGTGGAATCTCTGCTGCAATATTATCAGGTTGTTGAAAAACTATTGCGGACCCGCGGGGCCTAAAGGGTCACTCTGCTACGTTACCGCTCGCTTGGAAACTCAACGTACAGAGGGTACGCCTCGTCTCCTCGCTCGCTTGAGCCTTGCATAGCGACGTTTTTCAACAACCTGTTACACGTTTACCTTCAGCAGGCTGGTATAGGCATTGCGGAGCGTTTCCACATGCTCCTTGTCTGCGTTCATCAGTGCCTTGAACAGCGCCTTTAAGCTTTGATCCGTGAATTCCGAAATGGCATGCATGTGCATGTCTGCCAGCTTTTCCTCCAGCTTGATGGCCGATCTAAAGGCATCGAGGATGGTCGGCCTGTTTTTTCTGACACTGTCATAGATTGACTGGATCACCTTAAGCATGTTCTGTGCGGAGTAGAGGTCTATTTTCACGCTCTGGACGATGTTTTCTTTTCTCATGTTGATAGCCATGACAAATTGGTGGGCATGGTTCAGCTCTTCCTGGTATGTCTTGAACCATAGGTTGGAAATCATCGGATCATTGGCGAATATCTCGGAGAAATACCTGTAGATCTCCGCACCATGCAGTTCCACATCCCGGCACAATTCAAGTATTCTTACCGTGTTGTAGTCTACTTCCTTGCCTTTGCCCATAGATCACCCCAAGGCCTTTATCCATATTTATCGGCATGAAAGATAAAAATTAAAAGCCAAATACGATAATTTTTCAGAGGTAATGCAAAGCGTGTAAAGGCAGGTTCGTTTGGTATACTTTACAGGTATTTTCCCACCTGAGCGATGGAGGGAGCTGTGAGGGTTGCCATTCAAGTTATCATTGGTCTGCTTCTTGTCTTGCCATGCCACATTACAGTCCTTGCTGCGGGAATGCCGGCGGTGGAACGCCAGGAGCTTAAAGTAACCCTTGTCCCGGACCGGCAGCTCCTGAAGGGGGAAAGTCTCGTCACCTTTGCTGCTTCTTCCGGGCGGGTATTCCTGAACCTTTCCTCTGTTGCCGCCATCGACACGGTCTCCGTGGCCGGAAAAGAGGTGCATTATACCTTTTCCGGCGGCGCACTTGCCGTTGATCTCCCGGGAGGGGGGAAAAAGGCTTCGGCTACGGTGCATATAACCTACCATGCAGCCTATGGTGCCAAGGTGCCGGAACGGCCGGTAAGCAGCGAGGATCCCACCTATGGCGTGACCGGCGCTATTACCTCTGCCGGAGTCTTCCTCGGCAGCGATGCCGGCTGGTATCCGGCGCCCCAGGTATTGCCGGAGTATCGCAGGACTGAGATCTTTGCCCCGGCAGGGATGGAGGCAATTACTTCCGGCAAGCGTCTTGAGCGTAGTACCGCCCATAATGTATCGCATTCTGTCTGGGAAGAGGCCAGGCCGGTTGGGGAGCTTTCCCTGTCTGCCGGCCCTTACGTCGTTCAGGAACGGCAACTGGGCCATGTGGATATCTATACCTACCTCTACCCGCAAAATGCCGGACTGGGCAAAAAATATCTGGATGCGGCTGTCAAATACATCGGCATGTACACAGAGCTTTTTGGCCCTTACCCATTCGACAAATTTGCTGCCGTGGAGAATTTCTTCCCTACCGGCTACGGCTATCCGTCTTACACGCTTATGGGTAGTACCGTCATCCGCTTGCCGTTCATCGTCGACACGAGTTTTCCCCATGAGATCGCCCACTGCTGGTGGGGGAACGGAGTGCAGGTCGACTACCGGGAAGGAAACTGGTCCGAAGGTCTTGTCACGTATCTGGCCGATTACCTCCTGGAAGAGAAAAAATCCCCTGCCGCTGCCAGAGATTACCGTCTGCGCCTCTTGAGTGATTATTCCTCCCTGGTCAAAGCTGATCGGGACTTTCCCCTGCAGAAGTTCATGGGTCGAGTCGATCCTGCTTCCCGTGCCATAGGCTATGGCAAGGGAGCGATGGTGTTTCACATGGTCAGAACCAGAATCGGTGACCGGGCATTCTTTCATGCTCTTAAAACACTGAACAGAGATTTTTTATTCAGAGCAGCAACCTGGAGCGACTTTATCCGTGCCTTTTCCAAAACCTCGGGGCAGGACCTGGGCCCTTTCATGCGACAGTGGCTAACCAGATTCGGCGGACCGGCACTCTCCTTTGACAAGGTCACCCGCAGGCGCAAGGGGGGAGGGTGGCAACTATCCGGTACCATTGTCCAGGAAGCCTCCCCAGCCTATGAGCTTACCCTGCCGCTTCTGATCGAGACCGAACGGGGGAATGTCCAGAGGACTCTTGTGTTAAGTGCAAAGCGGACGGCTTTCAATCTGCCGGTCCGCTACCGTCCCAAAAGAATCATTCTTGACCCTGGCGCCGACGTCTTTCGCATCCTCTCGGCCGAAGAACTTCCGCCGGCGGTAAACCTGATCAAGGGGGCAAAGGATGTTGCCCTGGTGGTGACCGACAATTGTCAGGCCGATGAGGGGACACTTCATGACCTTCTGGAATCCCTGGGGCAGGGCCGGGCGCCGATAGTAACCGAGAAGAACCCTGGGAAAGTACGCCTTGCCGACCACGATCTCCTTTTCTGCGGCGTTCCGCAGCAAAAACATCTCTCACTGGATTTTCCCGCCGGCATCAAGGCCGCGCCGAAAGAATTCACCATTGATGACATCCGCTACAAGGATTATTACGACCTGCTTTTCGTCGTTACGCAGCACCCGTTGGCGGTGGGCAAGCTGGCAGCCCTTTTGCTCCCCCTTTCCCAAGATGCGGCACAAAAATATGCCCTCAAGATTACCCATTATGGCAAGTACGGCTATCTTGTCTTCAGCGGTGGAGAAAACAGGCGTAAAGGAACATTTTCTCCTGCCGGCAATGTGGTGGAGTTCCGGGACAAGCAGTGACGGCGCCGGCAATGCTTGAAAGGGGGTAATCCATATTCAGATCCTTGAGTTGCCCGCCCCTCCTGCCGATAAGGTAAGGCAAATGGCGAAAAGAAAGCCGGCGAAGATCTGTGGAGGTGGGAGGATGGGAGAATTCTATGTTCCGGTAGCAATTGAGAGCATTGAACCAGAAATTTTTCCTGATGTTGCCCTGTTTTTGAAAAGCGGCAACAACTATGTGCTGTATAAGAGCCATGGACGAAATTTTGATCGGGAAGATGCCGCCAGGCTCATGGGCAACAGCGTTGCCTGTCTCTATGTGAGGCCGGCTGACCTGGAGGTTCTCACCGACTACATGGAAAATAATGCCGAGCGGTTATTGAAGAGCGATTCATTTGACAGCAAGACCAAAGGCAAGATCATTTACCAGACCTCTATCAATTTCGTCGGCGACCTTTTTCAACATCCGGAGAAGGTGGAGGATTTTGACCGGAGCCGGCGCCTCATCGAAAATCTTCTGCTCTATCTGGCCAATGATAAAGAAGCCTTGCGTTCCCTGGAAACGGTCATGTCCTATAACTACCATACCTTTGTCCATAGCCTGCAGGTGACGGCCCTTTCAATTCTGCTCCATTCGGAGGTTTATCTTCTTTCACGTGACGAACTGGAAGACGTGGGCATCGGCACCCTGCTCCATGATTTCGGCAAGATCTTCGTTCCCCAGGATATCCTGAACAAGTCCGGGAAGCTGACGGAGACTGAAATTGCTCAGTTCAAGAAGCATCCGGAGGAGGGATACCGGTATCTGAAGGAGAAAACACGGCTCAGTGAAGTTTCCCTGGACGTCGTCCGCTTTCACCACGAGCGGAATAACGGCACTGGCTATCCCAATGGTCTCAAGGCAGCGCTTATTCCGCGCAGTGCCCAGGTTTGTGCCCTCTGCGATCTGTATTGCACTCTGACCATAGATCGTACCGGTCGCAAGGCTCTGCCCCCCCACATCTCCATCAACATAATCAGGCAGGAGATGAAGGACTCCTTTAACAGCAGGTTGGTCGATGCCCTTGAGGCTCTTGTGTGTGTGGAGGAGATGAGCATGCCACTCTAGATTTGACCTTATGGGCTTATGCAGCTATATTGCGCAAAAAGTTCTTTGAGGTGGAAATGTCGCAACGAGCCATGCTTTGTCCACGCTGCCGGCGCCTGATCGGCAGCAGCGAATCCTCCTGTTCCTGGTGCGGTACTCCGCGACCCAAAGGCCTGTGGCGCATATCTGCCTGGACCAGGGGCGCCCTTGACGGGGACTGGCTGGTCAAAGCCATAATAACTGCCAATATCGCTTTCTATCTGCTGTCTCTGCTCATGGGGGGGCTCCAGCCGACAGGGAACCCGTTCAGCATGCTGTCACCCAACCAGACAGGCCTGATGCTCATGGGCGCAACCGGTACCATTCCCATCGACCGTTTTGGCCGCCTCTGGTCCCTGGTTTCCGCCAACTATCTTCACGGCGGCATCCTCCATATATTTTTCAACCTGATGGCCCTGCGCCAGATTTCTCCCTGGGTGATTCAGGAATATGGCTCCAGCCGCATGTTCATCATCTACACCCTGGGGGGTGTCTGTGGATTCTGGGTCTCATACATCGTCGGTGTCCCTTTTACCATCGGCGCCTCGGCGGCAATCTGCGGTCTGATCGGAGCCTTGCTCTATTTCGGCAAAAGCCGGGGTGGAACCTACGGCGCAGCCGTTTACCGGGAGGTGAGCGGTTGGGTGGTGGGGCTGGTCCTTTTCGGGCTGGTGATGCCGGGCATCAACAACTGGGGACACGGCGGCGGGATCCTTGGCGGCATTGTGCTGGGAAAGCTTCTCGGCTATGGGGAACGGCGCCGGGAGAATTCTTTCCATCATCTGCTGGCGCTTATCTGTGCGGTGACAACAATTGCGGTGCTTGGCTGGGCGGCGTTCACTGCTGTCATGATCAAGGGTGGCTCTTGACGCTTTTCCACAGGTAAGCGTTTCCCAAAACTGCAAAGAGCCGGCTGAAAAACCAGTCGGCTCTTCTTTTTAATCATTAAACCTTTCTTTTGCGAAAATTACATTGAACAGCAGGCTTTTTTTATCTATTAATGGGGAAGATCAAGACGAGGGGGAAATGGTGAAAAAGTTGCTGATTATGCTGGTGTTGGTCGCATCCTCTGCCCAAGGTGAAATTTACGCCTGGAGGGATTCAAAGGGAACCACTCACTATACGAACAGTATGGTTGAGATTCCAGCCAGATACAAGGCGAAGGCAAAGGTATTGAACCTGGGCCCGGAGCAAAAGGATCAGCCTTCTAATCAGCCGGTTCCTTCGTCGGCTCCGGCAGCTGCACCTGCTGCTCCAGGCGCGGGTGCACAGTTGCAGGTCGCACCGCCCGGTCCGCCAACGGTGGCAGTTCCGGCCCGGACGCAGAGAGAGGAACGCAGGCGCGGGACAAGACGATCGAGAAGTACCATCGAGGAGGAATAGACCTTAGCAGGCTGTTGAAAAACTATTGCGGACCCGCGGGGCCTGAAGGGCCGGTCTGCTGTGTTGCCGCTCACTCGGAAACTCAACGTACATAACGTACATCACGGTACGATTCGCTCCCTCCTTCACTTGAGCCTTGCATCCCGGGCGACCCATCACGTTTTTCTACAACCTGTTAGATCTTTTCCACTGTGACCAGGAAGGGGTTGAAAAGGCCGGCCTGGCGCAGAAAGTCCATGGTGACGCTGTAGCCATGGCACATGATGCTGCCGAGTCCATATTCCTTTTCCAGATAGATGAGAAAGGGAAGGTTGCCGGACAGGGTGAAACCGAAGGTGGCCGCCAGGGCCAATGCCGACCGGGATTCAAACTGCTGTCCCAGGTCCCGGCTTGCTGCCAGGTAGTGCATGGGAAAGGCGACCGCCTGCCGGTCAAGACTCTCCATAAAGGCCGTTTTTTCGGCTGGGGAGAGCAGGGCAAAGTCAGTAGCGCACCAGGCATTATCCAGGGTTGAGAGTAATGAGCGGCATGAAAAAGGTCTTTGCCCATAGACGCCGCAGGCCCTGTTGTCGGTGAGCAGCGGGCAGAAGCCGATAATTTTGCGCTGCATGCCCAGGTAAGATTTCAGGTCCGACACTTCCGCGATGTGCTTCAGAAGCTTGTCGGCGTGGGCTTTAATCAGTGCGGTCTGTGCTTCCGTCAGGATTTCCGCCACACAGAGCGCTTCGCTATAGGTGCTGTTCACGGCCAGATTGCAACATTCGCAGCATCCTTTCCCGCAATGGATACGTTTGCCGGAATTGCTGTACTCCTCGATGCAACGCAGGGTCAGGCTGTCGAACAGCTCGTACTGCCTCCTTATTTCTTCCCGCAATATCTGCCACTGGTTCTGGTTTGCCATGGGCAGAGTCTAATGGGAGGGGAACGGCGGGTCAAGAGAAATCAGATTCACACCTGTGTTGTGGATCATCTGAAAAACAACCTTGTCCTTGAAAAAAACCTAATGCTATCATGTGGTGTCTGAAGGAGACGTTTCACAAGGACCTTGACTACTTTGAGGAGTTCCTGTAGCGTTAATAAAATAACGTTTGCAATGTAACAAGGAAGGGTGGAGGAAAGTGATGAAAAAGAAGACGGTCCTGGTCGTGGATGACAGCGAGATCGTGGTGGCCATGGCCAGCGATGCCCTTGAAGAGGGTGGTTTCACGGTTATCACTGCACCCAATGCAAAGGCGGCGGATAAATACATTCACTCCGAGAGAAAACCGGATTTGATTATTCTCGATGTGATGTTGCCTATCCTCGACGGGGACAAAAAGGCAAAAATGCTAAAGGACAATCCCCAGACCAAAAGTATTCCGATCCTTTTGCTCTCATCGAAGCCGGCAGATGAACTGGCCCGCCTGGTAACCGATTCCGGAGCCGACGGATTCATCCGCAAGCCTTTCATAGCTCGCAACATGGTGGATAAGGTTCGGGAGATGTTGAGCTGACAACGGATTGGCGTCACCTGTAAAAAAGGCATAAAAAGGACCAGGCATAACAAGCCGGTCCTTTTTTATTTTCCGCCTTTCTTCAGGGTGAATGAAAAGGTCGACCCCTCTCCCGGAATGCTTTTTACCGAGATCATGCCGCCGTGAGACTGTACAATGTGCTTTACTATGGAAAGTCCGAGACCGGTTCCCCCCTTGTCACGGCTTCGCGCTTCATCGACACGGTAAAAACGTTCAAAGATCCGGGGCAGGTCTTTGGCTGGAATACCCAGGCCGGTGTCAGTCACGGATATTTTCAGCATTTCTGCCTCATCCTCGGCAGTGACTGTTACCTTGCCATTGCCAGGGGTGTATTTGATCGCATTATCCAGCAGGTTGACCAGTACCTGATCCAGCTTCCCCTTGTCGGCAAGGACAAATCGGCTTGCCTCGATATTCCCTGTATCCAGGGTTATTCCCTTGTCAGTTGCCCTCTGACTGAGAAGGGACATTGCCTGCTTTACTGCCGACCGGAGATTCAGGGGGTGAGGTTCAAGAAGGACCTTGCCGGACTCAAGTTCGGACAGGGTCAACAGGTCGGCGATAAGGGCTGATAGTCGCTCCGCATGATTATGGATTACTTGAATGAACCTACGTGCCCGGTCGGGGTCACTTTCCAGAGCACCAGCCAGGAGGGTTTCTGCATACCCCTGGATGACGGAGACCGGGGTTCTCAGCTCATGGGAGACGTTGGCCACAAAATCCCGACGGGTAGCGGCCAGCCTCTTCAGGTCGGATATGTCGTGAAAAACCGCCACTACCCCAGTAAGTCTGTTGCCGTCAATGAGCGGCACCCAGTGGGTCAGGATATTGCCGTCCTTTTCTCCGTTCAGGCTCATCTCTTCCTGCCGTTCGATACCATCGGCCATGATCTTTCTGTAGGCGGCATGGAGGGCCGGTTGCCTGCTCACCTCGATCAGAGGTCTGCCTTCAACATCTTCATCGACGGAAAACACCTTGCGGAAGGCCGGATTGACCAGAGTAATAATGCCTTGGGCGTCTGTCACCATCAGCCCCTCGCCCATGCCGCGAAGAATAGTGTCAAGCCTGTTTCTTTCTGCCATAATGCTTGACAACTGGGCCTCGATCCTCTCCGACATGTCATTCATCACCACGGCCAGTTCTCCCACCTCATCGCTGCTTTCCCTGGGAACCCTGAGACCGTATTCTCCCTTGCCGATTCTGGCTGCGATGGCGGATATGGTGCGCAGGGAGCGTGATGTAATGTTGGACATGACGTAACTGAAAAAGAGGACTGCCAGGACTGCCAGGAATAAAGCAATGCCCAGCATCAGGTGCATGTGGGAACGCGCTTTCTGGAGCTGGGCCAAGGGCAGTGCGAGTCTTAAGGTAGCCGTTTCCCCGTTTTTAAGGGCCAAGGGGCGGGCAACATATAGCATGGGCATCTGCAGGGTCGATGAATAACGAATGGCGGTACCGGTGCCATCTTTCAGCGATGCCTGTACTTCCGGTCGATAAAGGTGATTTTCCAGGTCTTTGAGCTGAACAGGGCTGAGTTCGGAATCACCGACTACCTGACCGTCGCTGGAGATGATGGTTACCCTGGCCTTGATCTCTTTGCCGACAGCTGCAGCAATGGCCGGTGCATCCCGGTGCAGGTTTTCTCCGGACTTGTCGGCTATTAGGGCAGCCAGCTTTGTTTCGCTGATCAGGTTGTTTCTGATTTCCGCCAGCACG
This sequence comes from Geotalea daltonii FRC-32, assembly GCF_000022265.1. Taxonomy (NCBI): domain Bacteria; kingdom Pseudomonadati; phylum Thermodesulfobacteriota; class Desulfuromonadia; order Geobacterales; family Geobacteraceae; genus Geotalea; species Geotalea daltonii. The sequence continues at coordinate 3,941,173 of NC_011979.1, read as the reverse complement.
TATCTTTCCAGGGCATTGTTGAGATATGCATAAATGATTGCCCCCATGAGCAGAACCAGACAGAGATAGGAGAGCATCAGTTTCAGGCGGAAGCTTGCTCTCATTGCTCCTCCATCTTATAACCGAAGCCCCTGATGGTCTTGATCATTTCCCCTGCCTGCCCCAGTTTAGTCCTTAGCCTTGTCACGTGGGTGTCCACGGTCCGTGTGTCACCCACGTAGTTATACCCCCAGACATCCTGGAGCAGCGTTTCTCTGCTCTGCACCCGGCCGCGGCGTTCGACCAGGTTGAGGAGCAGCTTGAATTCGGTTGTGGTAAGGGTAATTTCTTCATTTTCAATGAGAACCTGGTGACGTTCGGTATCCATATGCACCGGACCTATGACCAGTTTGCAGGCTGGTGCGGCGGGAGCGGCACGCCGCAGAACTGCTCTGATCCGCAGAAGCAGCTCCCTGATAGAGAACGGCTTGACGATATAGTCGTCGGCTCCCACCTCGAACCCAACAACCCTGTCGATCTCTTCACCGCGCGCTGTCAGCATCATGATGGGAATGGTGGCGGTTTTTTCATTTTTCTTAAGTATCTTGCAGATTTCGGTGCCCATGAGACCAGGCAGCATCAGATCGAGTAGTATCAGATCCGGTAATTCACTGCGTGCCGTTTCGAGTCCCGAGGTCCCATCGGCTTCCCGCAGGCAGCGGAAACCTTCCTTTTCCAGGTTGAAGGCTATCAATTCTGCCAGATCCCGCTCATCCTCTATAACAAGGATCGTTTTCATAGTCCCCTCACTTGTGTCCCGATCGGTTAATTCATTCCTTACAATTCTGGCTCTTTGGGCCCCTGGCTGCGTTGCGTCTCCTTGGTTCAGGCCCTGCCAGGCCTGCGTCGCCGCGCCTTGCCAGGAACCAAAATCCCTCAGAATTCTTGCGGTGAGCTAACCGCACCGGACACTAGCTAGTTTCCATCCGGAAAGGGTTCTTTTCTGCCCTGGCGGCGTCAATCTGCGGGCTTACTTGTGCGACGTACCGATGTACGTCTCCGCGCAAGCCCTTGATTTCCTTGCCAGAACAAAAAATCCCCTCTTTCCGAATCGGAAACCACTAGTTTCTCATCCGAAGTTTCCGTATGGAAACTAGCTATTGCTGACGGTGTTGTTCCACAAACGCTGTTGATAACACCTGTTGATAATATGTGAATTGGGAGAAAAAGGGTAATGATAAATAGTGTCTGTAACAGAATGCCGAAGAAAGCGGCAGCAAATCTTGATAATTTTATTGCCTTAAACTTCTTGACTTGTCATAAATGCTGTGATAAGTGGTAAATCCCTTTTTAAATCAATAAGTTAAATTGGTTAAACTTGTGTTTGATATGGTTAAACAGGAGGATATTATGTCGACCCAGCTTGATTTTACCATTGGTGGTTTACTGGACCACATCGCCGCCACCTATCCTGATAATGATGCCTTGGTTTACCCTGAGCTGGGCTTGCGCTACAGCTATCGGCAGTTCAATGAAGTCTGCCGCCAGGTGGCCAAGGGGCTTTTGAAACTCGGCATCCGGAAGGGAGAGAATGTGGCCATCTGGGCCTACAACGTCCCGGAATGGGTAATTCTCCAATTTGCCACGGCCAAGATTGGTGCTGTCCTGGTTACGGTTAACACCGCTTACAAATCGGCAGAACTTGAATATCTTCTCGATCAGTCCGATTCAACTACGCTGTTCCTGGTCAAATCGTGGAAAGATACGGATTATGTGGCAACCCTGGGGGAAGTGGTGCCCGAATTGGCTACAGCCGATAATGGACGCATCCATACGCCCAAACTTCCTTTCCTGAAAAACCTTGTTTATATTGGTGAAGGGACCCCTTCCGGCATGCTTAATTTCCATAGCCTTGTGGAAAGCGGGAAGGATATCAGCGACGCTGAACTCGCTGCTGTAGAGTCGACACTGGATATCCATGACACCATAAACATGCAGTATACTTCAGGCACAACCGGCTTTCCCAAGGGAGTTATGCTGACTCATCACAATCTGGTCAACAACGGTTTCAACATCGGCGAGTGCATGAAATTTACAGAACTGGACCGTCTTTGCATTCCTGTACCGTTTTTCCACTGCTTCGGCTCTGTTCTGGCAGTTATGGCCAGCGTCACCCATGGCACGACAATGGTGCCAGTGGAACTCTTCGATCCGCTGAAGGTGCTGCAGACCATTGAGAAGGAGCGCTGTACGGCGGTTCATGGTGTTCCCACCATGTTTATTGCCGAATTGGAGCATCCGGACTTCAGCAAGTTCGACCTCTCGACCCTTCGTACCGGCATCATGGCTGGGTCCGTCTGCCCGATCGAGGTCATGAAACGGGTTGTCAAGGACATGAACATGAGAGACATCACCATTGTTTTCGGCCAGACTGAATCTTCTCCCGGTATCACCCAAAGCCGCACCGATGATCCCGTCGAATTGCGGGTCGCCACAGTGGGAAGGGCGCTTCCCGGTGCCGAGGTAAAGATTGTCGATATAGAAACCGGTGCAACTCTGCCGCCTGGAAAGCAGGGGGAGCTGTGTGCCCGGGGCTATATGGTCATGAAAGGTTATTACAAGATGCCGGAGGAGACGGCCAAAGTCATCGACAACGACGGCTGGCTGCATACCGGTGATCTGGCGGTAATGGATGAGAGCGGCTATTGCAAGATTACCGGACGGATCAAACAGATGATCATCCGTGGCGGCGAAAACATCTATCCCAAGGAGATCGAAGAGTATCTCTACACCCATCCGAAGATCTCCGACGTGCAGATATACGGTGTGCCTGACCGCAAATTTGGCGAACAGGTCATGGCGGCGGTCATTCTCAAGAAGGGTGAGATCATGACTGAGGATGAGGTGAAGGATTTTTGCAAAGGCCGGATTGCCAACTATAAAATCCCCAAGTATGTCAAGTTCGTCGACAGCTATCCCATGACAGCCAGTGGCAAGATTCAGAAATTCAAGCTGCGGGAGATGGCAATCAAGGAACTGCAGCTGGAAGATGCCAAAGACTGATAGGCTATTCACGGGCGAGTGCCCGTTATAAAGGAGCACAGTGTGAGGGAAACGGCGCTGGGTGTAATATTTTTTCTTTTTATTCTCTGTTTCATTGCCATTATCGTTGAAGAAACGTTTCTCGGTGGGCGAAAAAAGCGCAAACTACTGCGTGAGGCAAGGGAAAAACAGCACGTGTCACAACATTAATTTCAAGGAAGTGTAAATGCGACTTACACCGGCAACAGAGCTTGAGCATCGATATAAAAAACTTCAACACCACATGGCAGCACAGGGGCTCGATGCGGTCATAATACTGCAGAATGCGGACCTGTTCTACTTTACCGGCACCATTCAGAACGGCAATCTGTATATTCCTGTTGAGGGTGAGCCTGTTTACATGGTGAGAAAGGATTTAATGCGGGCTCGCATGGAATGTGGCCTGAAAAATGTTGTTCCCTTCGGCTCCATGAAGGATATTCCCTCCGTCCTGGCCGCCCACGGCTACCCATTACCTGCTAGCATTGGCATGGAGCTGGACGTCCTTCCCGTGAATTTCTTTGCCCGCTACGAAAAAGTCTTTCCAGAGGCCAGATTCAGGGATGCCACGCCAATTGTGCGCAAGGTCCGCATGATCAAGAGCCACTATGAGATACATCTCCTGCAGGATGCGGCTGAACAGGTGGACAGGGTCAATCGCCGGGTCAGGGATGTGCTTCGCGAGGGGATGACCGATCTGGATCTTGCTGCCGAGCTTGAATACGTGGCACGGAAAGAGGGGCATCAAGGGTTGGTGCGCATGAGGGCCTTCAATGGCGTGATGTTCTTCGGCCATGTCTTTTCCGGCACGGATGCGGCTGTGCCTACCTATGTGGATACACCCCTTGGGGGGATGGGGCTCAGTACCAGTTTCAGCCAGGGCGCAGGCTACAAGCGGATCGAAAGGAACGAGCCCGTCATCGTTGATTTTGCGGGCTGCTGTGACGGTTACCTGGTGGATCAGACCAGGATCTTCGCCATTGGTCACCTGTCTGACAGAATGAAAAAGGGCTATGATGACATGCTGAAGATACAGGCAAGGATGATGGAGTTGGTACCCGAGAGACCTTCCTGGGGGCTCATATACGAAGAATGTCTGGCTCTTGCCTTCAAATTGGGATATGCCGACACCTTCATGGGAAACAAAGGGGCACAGGTCAGCTTCATAGGGCACGGCCTTGGTGTCGAAATCGATGAGTATCCTTTTATAGCCAAGGGATTCGATGATATGGTCCTGGAACCTGGAATGGCCTTTGCTTTTGAACCTAAGGTGGTTTTTGTCGGAGAAGGTGCTGTCGGTATCGAAAATACCTTCTATCTCACCGAGTCCGGTCTTAAACAGCTGACCTTTTCCAGTGAAGAATTGACAATCTTATGAAAATAACTTAATTGCATATTTTTTTTGTTGAAATCTGCACTGTGGGGTGGTATAAGTCTTAGCCAAATTGTATACAGTATATTTTATAATGAGCAGCAGAAGTTTTATTGTGTCTTTCTCCTGGCCGTTTCCTGTACTTATTTTTCGTTGCAATCTAACCCAAATTGCCAAGTTTCTTAGCTTTCAGTGCATGAAAGGAGGTAGTAGCTGCCAGGCAACTTTCGGTTGTAATGTTCATATCATTTAATTTATCACCCCAAAAGACAAGGAGAGCAAACACCATGGCACTTAAGGACACCCTGAAGCAGAAGATTGAAGCCCACCGTCCCCGTACCACCAGGCTGACCAAAGAATTCGGTAAAGTAATAATCGATCAGGTGACGATCGACCAGTGCATTGGCGGCGCCCGCGACATTCGCAGCCTGGTTACCGATATTTCCTATCTTGATCCGCAGGAAGGCATCCGTTTCCGTGGCAAGACGATCCCTGAGACTTTCGAAGCACTGCCGAAGGCTGCCGGTTCAGCATATCCTACAGTTGAGTCCTTCTGGTACTTCCTTTTGACTGGTGATGTTCCTACTCAGGCTCAGGTAGATGAGGTCGTCGCCGAGTGGAAAACGCGCCAGAACGTGCCCTCCTATGTCTTTGATGCTATCCGTGCCCTGCCGAGAGACAGTCACCCCATGGTAATGCTTTCTGTTGGTATTATGGCCATGCAGAAGGATTCCAAATTTGCAGCTTTCTACAACTCAGGCAAGTTCAACAAAATGGTAGCTTGGGAAAGCGTGTATGAGGATGCCAGCGACATCGTTGCCCGTATCCCCATTGTTGCTGCATTCATTTATAACCTGAAGTACAAGGGTGACAAGCAGATCGCTATCGATCCGAAACTCGACATGGGTGCCAACTTCGCCCATATGATCGGCCAGAGTGACCAGTATAAAGACGTTGCCCGTATGTACTTCATTCTCCATTCCGACCATGAGTCCGGCAATGTCTCTGCCCACACGACTCACCTTGTTCATTCAGCTCTGTCCGATCCTTATTATGCATATTCTGCAGGCCTCAACGGTCTTGCCGGCCCGCTCCACGGCCTTGCCAACCAGGAAGTTCTCGGTTGGATCATGGAATTCCAGAAAAAGCTCAATGGTGCCGAACCCACCAAAGAAAACGTTACCAAGGCCCTTTGGGATACACTCAATGCAGGCCAGGTCGTTCCGGGATATGGTCATGCCGTTCTCCGCAAAACCGACCCCCGTTATACAGCACAGCGTGAGTTCTGCCTCAACACCCCGGGCCTGAAAGACGATCCGCTGTTCAAACTGGTAGCCATGATCTTTGAAACCGCCCCCGGTGTTCTTACCGAGCACGGTAAAACCAAAAATCCTTGGCCGAACGTCGATGCACAGTCCGGCGTTATCCAGTGGTACTACGGCGTCAAGGAGTGGGACTTCTACACTGTTCTTTTCGGTGTTGGTCGCGCTCTTGGCTGCATGGCGAACATCACTTGGGACCGTGGTCTCGGCTATGCAATCGAGCGTCCGAAATCTGTTACTACCGACATGCTCGAGAAGTGGGCTGCTGAAGGTGGTCGCAAGTTCTAAACCGATTGCAGATATGGTTGCAAAAAAAGGGAGATGCTTCGGCATCTCCCTTTTATTATGATTGAATCATTGCAATCAGAGGCGAACCATGGCTGCAAAAGCTTCTTTATGCATCTTTTTCGCTGAATACTTCGGCGCTGAAGATGTAAATATCTGTTCCCTCTTTCCAGCCTTCCTGTTTTAGTCCTGCTTTGAGGCAGGTCTGCCGGAGAAAGGTTTCGCGATCCCAGCCGAACTCAACTGCAACCTGGGGTAGCAGCACGCCACGGGAAAAGTTCTTTTCTATATATAGACCATGTTTTCCCACTTCAATCTCTTCTGTGGAGGAGATCTTTTGTAATGGGGAGAGCACCGAGATCTCCAGATCGTAATCGGCCAGGTCTTCCTCTTTCATGGGGTAAAAGCGTGGATCGCGGGTTGCGGCAGAAACGGCCATTTCCTGCACCAGTTGAAACAGTGGCTTATCAGAGATAAAATTACCAATGCAACCGCGCAATGTTCCTTTCGCTTTTATGCTGACGAAGCATCCGGCCTGTGTGAGGAGACCCTTGTCCGATATTTCGAGCCTGGATATTTTGCCATCGGTTATATATTCGTTAATGGTAACCCTTGCTATTTTCAGGAGAGACTTCTTTTCAGCAGCGGAAAGTTTGGAGTTGTTCACGGTGGTTTCCTTGTTATCAGTTGATAATTGGTTGCCAATGTAATATATTCGGCGAATATTTACAAGGGTTAACGATGGAGGAGGGGCTAATGGCCAAACGTTATAGAATGCTTATTGACGGAGAATGGCTGGGGGATGACCGTTCTGGCATAGAGGTGATCAATCCGTTTGATGATTCATTGATAGGGTTGGTCCCCGAGGCAACTGCTGAAGATGTAGAGGCTGCCATCATTGCTGCCGCTAAGGGCTTCGAGCGGATTTCCGCTATGCCTGCCCATAAAAGGTCCGATATTCTTGAGAAAACTGCTGAATTAATTCTTCGGGACAAGGATGAGATTGCCGGTATAATCGCACGGGAAGCCGGAAAGTCTTGGAAATATGCTGTCGCCGAGGCCGAACGAAGTGCAGAGACTTTCAAGTTTGCAGCCATCGAGGCAAAGGCAAGCCATGGTGAAATTGTTCCAATGGATGCATCCGCGGTTTCTGCAGGGCGTTTCGGTTTTTACATCCGGACTCCTATCGGTATTATTGGAGCCATAACTCCTTTTAACTTCCCATTGAACCTGGTGGCCCACAAGCTTGCTCCGGCCATTGCCACAGGCAATGCCGTGGTGCTGAAGCCGGCTACCAAAACGCCGCTTACCTCCCTCAAACTTGCCGAATTGCTGATGGAAGCAGGCTTGCCTGCAGGAGCTCTTAATGTCTTGATCGGCAGTGGATCGACTGTCGGAAACCGTCTGGTGGAGGATAACCGGCTTGCAATGATCACCTTTACCGGCAGTCCCCCTGTTGGGCGTGGAATCAAATCCCGAAGCGGGCTGAAAAGGGTGACCCTGGAGCTTGGCTCAAATTCTCCGACTATCATCGAAGAAGACGGTGATGTGGATAAAGCCGTATCGAGATGTGTCGTCGGGAGTTTTGCCAACTCAGGGCAGGTCTGCATTTCCGTGCAGCGTATCTTTGTTCATAAAGATCGCTACGATGAATTTATTGCCAAATTCGTCGAGGCGACCTGTGCCCTTAAGGTTGGGGACCCGTTTGATAAATCTTCGGATATCGGTCCCATGATAACGACAAAGGAATTGAATAGGGCACTGGAATGGCTTGAAGAAGCAAAAAATCTCGGTGCTGTGGTGGCAGCAGGTGGCAATGCGATTGGAAATTGCCTGGAACCGACCATTCTTACCGGCGTTACCAGGGAGATGAAGGTGATGTGTTCCGAGGTTTTCGCTCCCATTGTTTCGGTGCTGCCCTATGACACGTTCGATGAAGCGTTGGAGATGGCAGATGACTCGGTTTACGGCCTTCAGGCCGGTATCTATACCCGTGACATTAACAAGGCATTCAAGGCAATCAAAAAGCTGGATGTGGGGGGCGTTATCATCAATGATGTGCCCACCTTCCGTGTGGATCACATGCCCTATGGCGGTAACAAGGAGAGTGGCCTTGGCCGTGAAGGGCTAAAATATGCCATGGAAGAAATGACAAATATAAAAATGGTCTGCATCAATCTATAGTCTTTCAGCCCCTTTCATCGTGCTCTGTGGTGTTTTAGAATATATATTTTAACGAGTTAAAAAAATCTTGACTTTTGAAATTTTAATAGTATATTTGCGCTTTGTTGTGACCGAAAAAACCATGCGCCATGCGCACAAGAATGGTAATCAAAAAAGAAAAGAGGTGATATCGTCAATGAAAAAACTGATCTCTTTGGCACTGTGCCTGGCTTTGGCTCTTGCTTTCGCCGCTGGCTGCAAAAAGAAGGAAGAGGCTCCTGTTGAGCCCGCAAAAACTGAAGCTCCTGCTGCTGCTCCGGTTCAGGAACCTATGACTGCTAAGTCTGCTCCTGCAGCTCCTGAAGCAACTCCGGCAGCTCCTGCTGAGAAGAAATAATTTTTCTTCAGTCAGTTTGGATCCAAATGGCCTACAGAATTTAGTTCTGTAGGCTATTTTCATTTGTGCCTATCAAGTTCATTGACATTCCAGATGCAAAATGTTATTGAGAACGGTCTGTTTACTATAATGCTACGGAGGAAAGAATGGAAAGAACATTTGCAATTATTAAACCTGATGCCGTGGAAAGAAATATATCCGGCAAAGTTCTCGATAGGATAGAAGGAGCAGGATTCAAGATTGTCGGCATGAAAAAAATTCATCTGACAAAAAAAGAGGCTGAGGGATTTTACTACGTCCACAAAGAACGTCCTTTTTTTAATGACCTCTGTACTTTTATGTCCAGGAATCCGGTTATAGTGCTTGCTCTTGAAAAAGATAATGCCATTGCCGCCTGGCGTGAATTGATGGGCGCCACCAACCCTGCCAATGCCGATGCCGGAACGATTAGAAAGGATCTTGGTGTAAGCATCGAAGAAAATACCGTTCATGGGTCCGATTCCCCCGAATCTGCTGCTTTTGAGATCCCATACTTCTTCAGCTCGCTCGAACTGGTTTAGTAGATTTCAAAATAAAGTAAGGAAAAGAGCCCTTCGACCTGAAGGGCTCTTTTATATTTGTAATGGAAAAAGTAGATATAAAAAACTTTACCCTGTCCCAGCTGGAAGCCCATATTACCGGTCAAGGCAAGGAACGTTTCCGAGCCAAACAGATTTTCAAATGGCTTTACCAGCAAAATGCCACCTCATTCGCCCAGATGACCAATCTCTCCAAGGATTTCAGGGCTGAGCTGGAAAAAACTGCCCGGATCAGCAACCTGGAAGCGGAGGCGGTGGAGTCCTCTGCCGATGGGACAAAGAAATATCTCTTCCGTTTGTCAGATGGCAATGCTGTCGAATCGGTACTTATCCCCGATGAAGATCGCAATACCCTTTGCATTTCCAGCCAGGTTGGCTGTGCCATGGGCTGCGAGTTCTGCCTTACCGGCACCTTCAGGCTGACACGAAATTTGACTACTGCCGAGATTGTCAATCAGGTTTGTGCGGTTAAAAAGAATGAACCTGTCCGCAACATTGTTTTTATGGGGATGGGCGAGCCTTTGGCCAATCTTGAAAATGTTATCGGCGCGTTGCGCATTCTGACCGATCCGGATGGCTTTCAATTCTCAACCCGCAAAGTGACCTTGTCTACAGCCGGCCTTGTACCCGAGATGGCAGAACTGGGGGCCGCGGTTATGGTAAATCTTGCCATTTCGATGAATGCCACTACCGACGAGGTCCGTGACAGGATCATGCCGGTCAACCGTCGCTATCCCCTGAAGGAACTTCTTGCAGCCTGCAAAGCTTTTCCTCTCCCTTCGCGACGCTGGATAACCGTTGAATACGTGATGATCAAAGGGGTTAATGATTCGCTCGACGATGCAAAGCGCCTGGTGAGACTCATCAGCACATTCCCGTCAAAGGTGAATCTGATACCATTCAATGAGCATGAAGGCTGTGATCTGAGGACGCCGACGCAGGACTCCATTGACCGGTTCCACAAATTTCTTCTCGATAAGCATGTGACGGTCATTACCCGCTCAAGTCGGGGCAGCGATATTTCCGCAGCATGTGGGCAGTTGAAAGGGCGACTGGATAAGGTGACGACAGGAGGCAATTAGCCGGTTTCGTTGTTATGGCTGCAATTAATTCAAGGAGGCGGTATGAGCGGACAGGTAATAGGTATAATTGGCGGTAGTGGCCTTTATGAGCTGGATGGGCTGACAGATGTACGAAGTGTTTCCATGACAACCCCATTTGGAGATCCTTCCGACGATTTTATTACCGGTACTCTGGATGGAGTGCGGATGGTTTTTTTACCACGCCATGGCAAAGGGCACCGGCTCTTGCCTTCAGAGATCAATTTTCGTGCAAATATATACGGAATGAAAAAGCTGGGCGTGACACACCTGATTTCCGTTTCAGCGGTGGGGAGCATGAAGGAAGAAATCGTTCCCGGCCATATTGTCATACCTGATCAGTTTATAGACCGCACCAATGCCAGCCGTGTCAATACCTTTTTCGGCAATGGCATTGTTGCCCATGCCCAGTTTGCCGATCCGGTCTGCTCCGAGCTTTCGGACAGCCTCTATACCGCAGCTCAGGCCGCAGGCGCGACTGTTCACAGGGGGGGAACCTACATCTGCATGGAGGGCCCGGCATTTTCAACTCGGGCAGAATCTGTCATGTATCGTTCTTTTGGCGCCTCGATTATCGGAATGACCAATGTCCCCGAAGCCAAGCTGGCCAGGGAGGCAGAAATCTGTTACGGAGTCATAGCTCTGGCTACCGATTATGACTGCTGGCATGAATCCCATGAGGACGTATCCATTGATGCCATACTGGAAATAGTCCGAAAGAACGTTACCATGGCAAAGGCCATAATCAAAAATGCCGTCGGCCGTATTGGCAGAGATAGAAAATGTAGTTGCGCTTCTGCCATGCAGTATGCGGTTATCACCGACAGGGCAGTGATTCCCCCGCAAACGAGGGCGAATCTGGATATCATCATCGGAAAATATCTCTAATTTTCCTGGGAGTCATAATATGGGTATCAAAGGATCAAAAATAGCTTTATGGGTTTCCGCAGTAATGCTTCTGTTGATCGGATGCTTTTTCGCCTATACCTGGTTTGCTTTGACCTGGAGTTACTCAAGCGGGGAACGTGCAGGTTACATCCAGAAATTTTCACGTAAAGGATGGCTGTGCAAGACATGGGAAGGTGAACTATCCATGGTTCCCGTCCCGGGCGCAGTGCCGGAAAAGTTCCTTTTCAGCGTACGAGAAGAAGCTGTCGCTCAGAAGATCACCAGTTCCATGGGAAAAAGAGTATCCCTGGTTTACGAGCAGCACAAGGGAGTGCCAACCAGCTGTTTCGGCGAGTCTGAGTATTACGTGACGGCAGTCAAAATCACTGAGTAATCTTACCAGCAATTTTTTTGTATAAGTGACTGCTCAGTCCTGGGCAGTCATTTTTTTTATCTGTATAAGTTTTCTATATTTTGAGCCGGGAAAAGGGCCGCTACTGACTGAAAGTAGCGGCCTTTTTTGCTTGGTACAGACAAGGCTGATTTGCTTATGGCTGATGGGTTGATAGAATATTTTAATATGACAACTATTTTCTCGATCCCAAAGGGGGGAATGTATGAACCTTGAGATGCACGCCGTAAAGATAGACATCCCCGACGGATGTAACCTTATCCTTGGACAGACCCATTTCGTCAAAACGGTGGAGGATCTCTATGAAATCATGGTTGCCACGGTACCGAAAGCGCGTTTCGGCATTGCATTCACAGAGGCATCCGGACCTTGCCTGATTCGCACGGAAGGAAACGATGACGAACTGATTCACAGTTGCGTAACGAGCATGCAGGCCATCGGTGCCGGTCATGTTTTCTGCATAGTCATGGGGGATGCATTTCCCATCAATGTCCTGAACCCCATAAAAAACTGTCCTGAAGTCTGCCAGATCTATTGCGCTACGGCCAATCCGCTACAGGTAATAGTCGCTTCAACGGACAAGGGCTGGGGGGTCGTTGGCGTGATAGACGGATTTCCGCCAAAAGGGGTGGAGACTGACGCTGACCGTAATGAGCGGCGGGCTATGCTGCGAAAGATGGGCTACAAACGGTGAAGATGGATACTGCACCCGCTAGAGGTCTATTATGATTGTTGATAAATCAATGGCCGTGCACCGTGAAAGGATGATCAAGGAGCATCTGATCGCCAGGGGCATTAGCGATGAGGCGGTGTTGAAGGCGATGGGCGATGTCCCGCGGGAGGTTTTTGTCATGGAAGGAGAGGAGCGCCTTGCCTATGAGGATTACCCATTGCCCATCAGCCACGGTCAGACCATTTCCCAGCCCTATATGGTTGCATATATGACCGAATCACTGGAACTTTCTTCAGAAGACACCGTTCTGGAGATAGGTACCGGTTCTGGCTATGCTGCAGCTGTTTTGAGTCGCATCGTCAAGAAGGTTTATTCGGTGGAGCGGATCGCGGAACTGGCAACAAGCGCCCGTCAGCGACTGATTAAATTGGGGTATGACAATATTGAAATTATGGCAGGCGATGGTTCACTGGGCTGGCCAGAACATGGACCATATGATGCCATTGTTGTCACAGCCGGCGCTCCCGAGTTACCCAAAGCCCTTTTGCAGCAGTTGAAGGTTAGTGGCCGACTAGTGGTTCCGGTCGGTTCCTACCAGACACTGCAGATGCTGGTGCGAGCCAGACGGAAAAGTGGATCGGACTTCACAGTTGAAGAGCTATGTGCGGTGAGATTTGTCCCTCTTTATGGTGCTGAAGGCTGGTAAAGGGATATCATCTAAAAAGAAACCCCGGCTGTTACGCCGGGGTTTTGTCCTTAAGCTGCTCCCGAATACCGCATAAATTTTGAATTCTCTGCCCTTTGTGTTCAGCATTTCCCCAGAAAACGCTTAAGGCTTCCTTCTCCAAAGGAGGGCTTGCACACCACGTCTGTACTGGGAAAATCATCAAGTTAAATATCGACAGGTTCCTCAAAATATTTCTGCGTATATCCGAGAGATCCTTAAGATTAATTACATCTTATCTTTCCTCTTGGGAAAAATCAAGAGCTTTCTTTTTTCATGAGTAATATTGACAACCATAGCCGGCAATGCCACTATCAGTTTCATTTATAAATCAAAGGGAGTGTTTCAATGCTTGAGTTCAAAGTTTCCGCGGCTGATCACTGTCGCCAGCTGGAGGGCTTCCTTCATGTCATACTACCGGATGCTTCACCTTCGTATGTACGTAAACTCGCATCATCCGTTCATGTCCGTGTCAACGATCATCCGGCAGAAAGCTCTTCTGTCCTTTGTCTTGAAGATGTCATTACCATAAAGGAAAGCGGCAAAACAAAAGCGCTGCTGCGTTCGGTGAGACCGGATCTGGAGATTCTTTTTGAAGATACCTGGATAGTCGTTTTCAACAAGCCACCTGGGTTGCCCATGCATCGAGCTGCAGAAGTTGATGACGTAAACCTGGTGGATGTGGGGTCACGGTTGCTGAACAGGCGGGATGGAGGCAATGGAAAACTCAGACCAGTGAACAGGCTTGATCGTGGCACATCTGGTGCGGTCATCCTGGCCAAAAGTTCCACAGCTGCCGGAATGTTCGGCAGGCAACTGAAAGAAGACGGTCTGGACAAGCTGTATCTGGCCATTGTCGATGGGAGACTGCAAGGGGAAGGTACCATCACTGTTCCACTTGGAGGAAAGGAGGCCGAAACACGCTACAAGACCCTTTTCAATGGACTCCGCCATGCCTTGGTCGCTGTCTATCCCATTACCGGACGAATGCATCAGATCCGTCTGCATTTCAAGTCGATAGGTCATCCCATATGCGGCGATGTCCGCTACGGCGGTTCAATCTTAAACGAGCTGCGAGGTCATGCCCTCCATTCCTTCAGATCTTCAATCATTCACCCTGCGACGGGAGAGTCCGTAAAGGTTTTTGCCCCTTTGCCCGAAGACTTTCTGCAGGTCGTGAAATCGATTGCTGGAGAGGAGTATATCCCCATACTTCAAGCCCTGTCTGATCTTCCTTGATCAAAAGCCGGTAAAGGTGAAGCCCTGTATTTCCTTTATGTTGTTGACTTAATCATAACTTTACACTAATTTTCATTGAAAATATCGATTGTGAGGTTGAATAAAGCATGAGCACGAATGATGAAAAAGAGGAATTGGAATCGGCAGAAGAGAGCTTTGCCGACCTGTTTGAAAAAAGTTTTTCCGCACAGACCCGCCTGGAGCCGGGACAGAAGATAGACGCAAAAATCATGAAGATAAGCGGCGACTGGATTTTCCTCGACACCGGCCGAAAAGGGGAGGGAGTCCTCGAGAAAAAAGAACTTTTGAATGCTGATGGCGAGGTAACCGTTAAAGAAGGTGAAACCATCACCACTTGGTTTTTGGGTATGGTAAACAATGAGTTGCGCTTCACTACAAAGCTGGGGAGTGGCGCGGCGGGAAAGTCACAACTGGAAGATGCATGGAGAAACGGAATTCCTGTTGACGGCCATGTGGAAAAGGAGGTCAAGGGAGGATTTGAGGTCAAGATCAGCGGCAGTGTTCGTGCCTTCTGCCCTTACTCTCAGATTGCCATGCGCAGGCTCGACAATGGGGCAGATGTCATCGGAAAACATCTATCTTTCAGAATAACTGAATATGGAGAGAATGGCCGGAACTTGGTCCTTTCCCACAGGGCAATATTGGAAGAAGAGGCGGCAAAGCAGAAGGAAGCACAGAAGGAAATCCTCAAGGAAGGGATGACAGTGAGGGGTACCATCACCTCCATCCGTGATTTTGGCGCCTTCGTATCCATCGGCAGTATTGAAGGACTGCTTCCCATCTCCGAGCTGGGCTGGACCAGGGTAAAGGATGTAAGCGAGGTGCTTTCCGTGGGCCAGAACGTGGAAGTGGTCGTAAAGCAGATCGATTGGGAGCACGACAGGATTTCTTTCAGCCTCAAGGATACCCTTGCCGATCCTTGGGATAACGTGGCCGCCAACTACCCTGAAGGCTCTTTTCATAGGGGGCAGGTGGCCCGCTTGGCTCAGTTTGGCGCTTTCGTTACACTTGCTTCCGGCATCGACGGGCTGATTCACATCTCCAAGCTTGGTGCCGGCAAGCGTATCAACCATCCCAGAGAAGTCCTGAAGGAAGGGGAAACCGTAGAGGTCAAGGTAGAGAGCGTGGACAGGGAGAACAGGCGGCTGTCGCTGTCACTTGCTGAAGTGAGCAGGGCAGCGGAAGAAGAAGAGCGGACGATTGAAGATTTCCGCCGTTCCTCTGCTGAAAGCGCAACAAAGACCATGGGCACCCTGGGCGATTTGCTCAAGACAAAGCTGGAAAAGACAAAAAAATAGACTGAAAATTTCAGGAGATGGCAGAATGGGCATTCTTGTGGTTGGTTCTGTGGCATTCGATTCGGTTGAGACCCCTTTCGGCAAGATGGACAGTATTCTTGGCGGGTCAGCGACCTATTTTTCCACCTCGGCGAGCTTTTTCACCGATGTGAGTCTGGTAGCGGTCGTGGGTGACGATTTCCAAGAGGAACACATCGACTTCCTCCGGTCGAGGAACATAGATTTGACAGGGCTTTCACGGGTCAACGGCAAGACGTTTCACTGGAAGGGGAAATATGGTTATGACCTCAATGAGGCACAAACTCTCGAAACACACCTTAATGTATTCGAGAGCTTCAAGCCTGTCATCCCGGCCTTATATGCCGGTGCCGACTATCTTTTCCTCGCCAACATAGACCCTGAACTGCAGATGGAAGTCCTGAACCAGATGCAGAAGCCCCGTGTCGTTGCCTGCGATACCATGAATTTTTGGATTTCCTCGAAGCGGGAAGCATTGAAGAAGGTTGTCGAGCGCGTGGACATTCTCATCATCAACGAAGGCGAGGCACGTCAGTTTACAGGAGAAGCCAATCTCGTCAAGGCAGCGAAAAGCATTCTTGCCATGGGGGCAAAAACTCTTATCATCAAGCGTGGCGAATACGGGGTATTGATGTTCACCGATTCGACAATCTTTGCTGCTCCAGCCTATCCACTTGAGGAAGTGTTCGATCCGACCGGTGCGGGGGATACCTTTGCCGGCGGTTTCATGGGTTATCTCGCCAACACAGGTGACACATCTGAAGAAGGGATTCGCCAAGCAATCATTTTCGGCAGTGTAATGGCCTCGTTCAACGTGGAGGATTTCAGCCTCAATCGGCTTAAGAAGCTGGATTACAAGGAAATTGAGAGCCGATACAGGGGCTTCAAAAAAATGACTCATTTTGAGGGGTTGAGCAGCCGATGAGGGATATAACTTTCAAATATGCCCTTAATTGACAATACCAAGTAAATCTGCTAGGTTTCCAGACGCTAAGTTTGCTTTAATTGCCGTGTGGTTTTCATTCCCGGCCAAAACTGAAGGTGTTATGAAGCGTTTTTTGTTTATGATTTGGGCATCGGCAGCTATCCTGCTCTCAGCTTGTGCTATGAGCCATGAGGCGAGAAAGCAGTCTTCCTATCATTACCAGATGGGGTTGTCATATCTGGGGGAAAATAACTTCACCAGTGCTCTGGTTGAATTTTCCGAGGCTGAAAAACTGGATCCCAAGAACCCCGAGCTGCTCAATTATCTTGGAATGGTCTACTTTCGCAAGCATAAATTTGATATTGCAGAACAAAAATACCTCAAGGCACTGAAAATTCGCCCCCTCTATTCAGAGGCGAGGAATAATCTGGCGGTAAATTATCTGGAAATGAAGAGATGGGACGATGCCATTACCCAGCTGAAGCTGGTTGCGGAAGATATCTTCTATCAGAACCAGGACACAGCTGCCGTTAATCTTGGGCTTGCCTATTTCGGTAAAGGGGATCACCAGCAAGCCCTTGCCGTTTACCGCTCCGCAGTAAGCTCCTATCCCAGGGATGCGCGGGTGCGGTTGAATCTCGGTCGGGTCTATTTCGCCCTGGACAAGGTGGATTGGGCGATAGCAGAATATGGCAAAGCATTGGAACTTAGTGGCAACTATGCCAATGCCCACTATTTTCTGGCGTTGGCGTATATGAAGACAAAAGACAACAAGGCTGCAGCTGCAGCCTTCAGAGAGGTTATCCGCATTGCCCCTGATTCCGAGATAGGGCAGTTCGCTCGGGAATATGTGGATATGCTGAAGTGAGGGATCCCTTGCCTGAATCAGGTTCAGCAGTCATGAGCAGAAACGAATTGGGGTTATATCTGCGCGAGGCCCGAGAGTCCAAGGGATTGCAGCTTGATGATGTCGCAGCAACTACGCGTATCAGCAAGAATTACCTCATTGCCATTGAAGCGGGCGATTTTGAAAAGCTTCCCAATGCCGCCTATGTAAAAGGCTTTCTGAGACTGTATGCCGGCTTCGTCGGACTTTCAGGCGATGAGGTAGTTGCCATCTACGAAAGAACAGGTGACCAGGCTAAAGAAGCAGAGGAAGGAAATTCCGCTACTTCCACTCCATACAGTGCAAAACCTGTAAACCGTGGTCGTTGGATCCTGCCGCTGGTCTTGTTGATTCTTGTTGTGGTCGCGGCTGTTTTTGTACGTGAAAATGAAGAAACAAAGGTTACCAGCCCTGCACCGGCAGTACAGCCACAGCCTGTTGCCCCGGCTATGCCGCCGCTGCCGGTACAGCCTGCTCGCTCATCGGCCCATTCGGAAACAGGCAGTGTTTCAGTTGCGCCGGCTGTGCCTGCTGGCGGTGCTGCACCGGTTGCCGCAGAACCCAGGCTGAAAGGGGTTTTTCTCAAATTAAAGTGCAACCAGGACAGCTCATTGAATATCACCATCGATGATAATGTGACGCAGCATTACGACCTTAAATCAGGAGATATAATAGAGTGGAAGGGTGGAAACTCTTTCGCCCTCGATCTGGGCAATGCAGGCGGGGTTGAAGCTGAATTTAACGGTAAAATGCTGAAACCTTTCGGTGCTGCGGGGGCACCGGCTCATGTGGTTCTTAAGGCTGATGATGCACAATGAAACTAAACTCAGACGGAGTTTTCTCAAGGAGAATGTAGTATGCAATTGGTAGCACGCTGCCGGAAGTGTGGACGGGTCATGAAAAGCGAGCGGGTGGACAGTTACCGCGTAAAGATGACATGCAGCTGCGGGTTTTCCGATTTTCGTACTATTACGGAGAAGATCAAGACGGTGAATCCTTTTTACCATAAGGCAGGATTCACTCCCTTTCTCGAAAGCGAGAAGGGAAAGATGGTTCTGACCATGCAGAAGGCCAACCGTGAACATCTGGAGATCATATCGCTGGAAGAGATCAGTATGCTCGTGTCCTCTGATTTTCAGCTGCCCCAGGTTCTGCAGCGGGTATGTGAAAAGGTGGCGAACCAGCTCAAGGTAAGCGTTTGTTCCATATATCTGATGGAAGAAGGACAGCTTGTCCTCGCAGCCACCTTTGGATTTGACCCAAGTTTTATCGGCAAGATCAGGATCAATATTGGCGAAGGGATCACCGGTGCAGTTGCGAAAGACAGGCAGCACATTTCCTTGAGCAATGCCTCGGTGGATCCCAGATACAAAAACTTTCCGGAACTGCAGGAAGAAAAGTACAATTCAATGCTTTCTTTCCCCATTGCAGATAAACAGGAAGTTTTCGGGGTAATAAACCTCAACTCCACGTCCATGAAGACCTTTACTAATGATGAAATATATTTCATATCAATTATTGCCAATCTAATCCTCACTGCTGTTAAATTGCGGCAGAACATGGCCGCGAGAAAAACCTCCTCCAATACCTGAGTAAGGGTGCGCACTCCTCATTCCTGCCGGAGTAGCGCCCAAATCCACCGTCAAAACCTTTTTAAGCTCCTGTTAACCTGCGACTTGACAGGGATCAACTCCATGTTAGACTGGACAGCAGCTCATTAATCCAACTGGAGTAATATGTTGATACCAATGAAAAATCCAAAGAGAATTCTGGTTGTTGACGATGAAGAAAATGCGAGAATCGGCCTTTCCAGATTGTTAGCAAAGGAAGGTTTCCTTGTTGAAAGTGTTTCCAATGGCTTTGAAGCTCTTAATTATCTGCGTCAGCAGGAGGTCAATCTTATTGTAACCGACATCAACATGCCTGAGATGAATGGCATTACCTTTCTTAAAGAGCTGAACAAGAGTTTTCCCAAAAGCAATGTTATAATGATCACGGCATATGGTGGCGTTGAGTCTTACATAGAAGCCATGAACCTCGGCGCATTCGAATACATAAATAAGCCGGTAAAGATCGAAGAGCTGAAATCAATTCTGAAAAAGATCTTCAAGGAAACCAGCCATTGAAATGTGTTATGTAAAGGAGGGGATATGACACGCCTGGACAAGATTCTCTTTGCTACCGATTTTTCGGAAAACTCGGAACATGCCTTTGAATACGCGTATTCCTTTGCCAGAAAATTTGAATCCCAGCTGTTAATTCTTCACGTGATAAACGAACCAGTGGATTTGAGAGGCTTTTATGTTCCCCATGTTTCCTTCGACAATCTGGAAAAAGAGATTGAGGAAGGAGCGGAGAAGATGATGGAGAAATTTTGCAGAACCAGAATCAAAGAAGAGACGAACTATAAATCCAGTATAGTCATGGGCATACCCTATGAAGAGATATTGAAAAAAGCCGAAGAAGAAAGCGTATCTCTCATCGTCTTGGGTACTCAGGGCAGAAGCGGCATCGACCACCTTCTTTTCGGCAGCACTGCCGAGCGGGTCGTGAGGAAGGCGAAGTGCCCTGTTATGACCGTGCGTCTTCCCTGACCTAATCTCATTATCAATCTATAGATTCATCTGAAGGGCAGCTTTGCTGCCCTTCTTTTATGCAATGAATAAAATCTGCCTATTAAGTTTCTTATTAAAATCAATCAAAAAGCTTGTCAGTTCAAAATTGTTGGGGCTATAATTTCACGATCAATTTTCATTTGGATGAGGATATGGCAAAGGAACTAAGACAGCAAAGCGGTAAGGTATTGATTATAGATGATGAGAAGGTCATTCTGGACTTGACTTCCATCATTTTGAAAAACCGCGGATACACTGTATTCACTGCTGTAGACGCGCCTTCCGGTTTCGAGATAATAGAGGCTTCCCAGCCGGAGTTGGTGCTTCTTGACTACATGATGCCTGACATTGACGGCCTTACCGCTTTAAGAGAGATCAAGAAGCGTTTCCCCGAGACCTATGTCATCATGTTTACCGGCAAGGGCAGCGAGGAGATTGCCGTAGAGCTCATGAAGGCCGGTGCTTCAGACTACATTCTGAAGCCATTCAATAATCAGGATCTTGCCGACCGCATCGAAAATGTCCTGAAGATTCGTGGCTTTGAGATGAAAAACCGGGAGTTGCTCCGTGAAAAGGAAATGCTTCTGGCAGAGATTGAGGCATGGAACCTTGAGCTTGAGGCGAGAGTTCATGAGAAGAGCGAGGCGCTGCAGAAAGCCCAGGCTGAAATTGTTCAGTCCGAGAAGCTGGCCACCCTGGGCTATTTATCTGCCGGCATGGCTCATGAAATAAGAAATCCGCTGAATTCCATTTCTCTGTTTGTCCAATTGATCAAAAGCGGCATGGATGACCCTGAAAAGCTGGAATATGTGGATAAAATAGTCAAGGAAATAGATCGTATCGATGGCATCCTGCGCAAGCTGCTTGACGCATCCAATCGGCCGAAATTCGAGATCAGGGACGTCCTGATCCATCAGGTAATAGATAACACCCTTGAGATATTCAGCCCGCAGATCCAGTTGCACAAGATTACGGTCAACCGGGATTACAGGAATATTCCCCCGGCTATAAAGGCGGATCCTTCAGAACTGGAGCAGATATTCACCAATCTTTTCCTCAATTCCATCAATGAGATGGCATCCGAAGGTACACTTGGCGTCTTTCTCGATTATGACCGGCAGTACATTACCATCAGGGTTTCCGATACCGGCACCGGCATCCCGGTTGAAAACGTACCCTATGTGTTCGACCCGTTCTTTACCACCAACAGCCGCGGTACCGGGCTTGGGCTTTCAGTTGTCCTGCGCATTGTCAAAAACTACAAAGGCAAGATCGAAGTTGAAAAAAGTGATGCCACCGGTACTACTTTCTGTGTCAAACTCCCCCTGTAGATTTCTAAAATAGGCCTGTTTGTCCTTTTCTTTTCAGCGGTATTTTTGTATTATGGCGACAGCCAATTCTGGGAATGACCGTTCGTTGAAGTTCTGTTTTGAGGTTTTGATGGAAGCTGCCAGAGGCAAAATCCTTTTGATCGACGATGATCCCTTTTTCCTTAAGATATTATCTGATTCATTCCAAGAGACCGGTTTCACGGTGATTACTGCCAGTGATGGAGTGGAGGGGGTAAAAGCTTATATAGAAAACACTCCTGATGTTGTTATCAGCGATCTGATCATGCCGCGCATGGGTGGCGTCAGTACCTGTATGGAAATATCCAGGCGTGCAGCAGACAATGAACCGGTTATCATTCTTCTTACCTCCATGTTTCATGGTGCCCCACACGAGCACGAGATCCCGGAAATGGGAGCCAAAATCCACATACCCAAATCTACCAAAGCCCTTGACATAGTGATTATCGTCGAACAGTTGCTTGCCCGCAAAAGACAACAGCGGCTTACCCAATAGCTTTCCCCATGCCTTTCCTGCTACGTAACCTCACACTTGATCTTGGGGAAAGTGAAGAATTCCTCCCTGCCATTGTCTGCGCCAGATTTTCCCTCCAGCCAGAGGACATTACTCGCTTTGCCATAATCCGTAAGGGTATTGATGCAAGGAAAAAGCCTCGCATAAAACTTGTATATACCATCGAGTTTGCTGTAGCTGACGAAGAGCTCTTCAAATTGTCCCATCAAGGGGGGGACCTTGAGTATGTGGCTGAAAAGAAGCCTCCTGTGTTTGAACGCGTGGCTTGCGACAAGAGGATAGTCATTGTCGGGATGGGGCCGGCAGGGCTGTTTGCCGCCCTGCGCCTGGCGGAGTACGGATTGACGGCGACCATCGTTGAGCGTGGCAGGCCGGTGGAAGAGCGACTCAAAGATGTTCAGTCCTTCTGGGACCGGGGGGAGCTGAACACCGCCAGCAATGTCCAGTTCGGCGAGGGGGGGGCGGGAACCTTCTCCGATGGTAAACTGACTACCCGGCTGAAGGATCAAAATATTCGCTATGTTCTGGATAAGTTCGTGCAGTTTGGTGCACCGGAGGAGATTCTGACCTCTGCAAAACCCCATATCGGTACCGACCGCTTGCGTTGCGTGATAACGGCCATCCGGCAGTTTCTCACCGAGCGTGGCTTTTCCATAGGCTTCAGCAGTCGGTTGACCGACATTGTGACAGATAGTGGCAGGATTATCGCTCTCAAGATCAATGATACCGATGAATTGCCCTGCGATGTTCTGGTACTGGCGCCCGGGCATAGTGCCCGTGATACCTATGCCATGCTCAATCAACGGCAGGTGGCCATGGAACAGAAGCCTTTTGCCATTGGTCTGCGGGTGGAGCATCCACAGGAATTGATCAATGGCATCCAGTATGGGATGCCTTCCCATCCGCAGCTTCCGGCTGCCGACTACGCCCTTGCCTATAACGATACCAAAACCGGCCGTTCCGCCTATTCATTCTGCATGTGTCCAGGTGGTATCGTTGTCGCCGGCGCTTCCGAAGAAGGTGGGGTTGTCACCAACGGCATGAGCGGCTACGCCCGTAATTCAGCTTTTGCCAACAGTGCATTGGTGGCTACTGTGCAGACCAGGGATTTCGGCGGCGGCCATCCCCTTGCCGGTGTAGAATTCCAACGCAGGTGGGAGCGCCGCGCATATGAGGCAGGCGGTGGTAATTACCTGGCCCCGGCCCAGAATCTTCTGGCGTTTCTCGGTCAGTCCAGGGGCGGGAGAGTCACATCTACCTACCGGCCCGGTATCTGTGAAACGGACCTCTCTGAAGTTCTGCCAAAGGCGGTTCACGATACACTCAAGGATGGCGTTCGCTTCTTTGAGCGGAAGATGCGTGGATTTATAACCGCTGAAGCGAATCTGACGGGGGTGGAAACGAGAACATCCGCCCCCCTGCGCATTCTGCGCGGTCAGGACCTGCAGTCCACCAGTGTTCGTGGTCTCTATCCGGTGGGTGAGGGGGCGGGGCATGCAGGTGGAATTATGAGCGCCTCCCTTGACGGTATTCGCGCTGCAGACATTATTGCCCGGCTATAGCATAAGTCGGCGCCGGCATGGCGCCGGTAACCATAGATTTTCCAAAAGGGGTGCACCTTGAAGAAATTTGTTTCTGAAATAAAGGATCGCGATCAGGTGGATTCCGTTTTTCTGGTCAAGGAAAAGATCACTGCCATGGCCAAAAACGGCAAGCCTTACCTGACGTTGCGCCTGATGGATAAAACCGGCGAGGTTGATGCGAAGATCTGGGATAATGTGGATCAGATCAGCATGTTGTTCGACAAGGATGATTTCCTGTCGGTTCGTTCCAAGGCATCGGTTTACCTGGGGAAGATGCAGCTGATCATTTCCGAGCTGAGCAAAGTGCCGGAGGAGAGCGTCACCCTGGCGGACTTTCTGCCGGAGACGGAACGGAACATAAAGGAAATGGAGAACGAGCTCTTCTCGTTGGTCGAATCCGTCTCCGACATCAATCTGAAGAGCCTGCTCAATGCGTTCTTCAGGGATACCGAGCTCTTCTCCCTTTACCGGGTTGCTCCGGCGGCAAAAGGGATGCATCACGTATACCTGGGTGGTCTTCTGGAACATTCCCTTGCCGTAGCCAAACTGGTAGACAGCATTGTTCCCCTGTATTCGGGGCTCAACCGCGATCTGCTCATAACCGGTGCACTGCTCCATGATGTGGGCAAGGTGAGGGAGATGACCTATATGCGCGCTTTCGATTATACCGATGAAGGCAAGCTCATCGGCCACATCACCATCGGCGTCGAGATGCTGCAGGAGAAAATCATGACCATCACCGGTTTTCCCGTGGAACTGGCCATGCTTCTCAAGCACATGCTCCTTTCCCATCATGGCCAGTATGAGTTCGGTTCCCCGAAACGTCCGAAAACCATCGAGGCTACAATTCTCAATTACCTGGACGACCTGGATTCAAAGATCAACGGCATCAAGACCCACATCAAAAAGGAAACTGCCAGCGACTCCCGCTGGACAGCCTATCACCGCCTCTATGACCGTTATTTTTTCAAGAACAATGGCCATGAGGAGCCTGAGATGGAGATTGAATCTGTGGTGGAGACTCCGGCGGAGGCGCAGCCCTTGCAGGCAAAATCTGTCCAGCCAAGGGAAGGAAAGCATGGGTTTCACAACAGCCCCTTCACTCAGCTTAAAGAGGAGAATCTCGACCTGTTCCAGTTGCCAAAGGGATAGCTCGCCATGGCGCGGACTGTTTGCAGACCATTGCTGATCGCCATAACTGCCGTGGTTATTTTGCTGGTTTACATGTTTCTGCAAGGCAAAGTATTTCACCAATCTGAAAAGGGGAATCACATGATATTCGAAACCATCGTAGTCGGCCAGCTGGGGGTCAACTGTTTCATCCTCGGCTGCGAAGAAACCCGGGAAGGGATTGTTGTAGATCCCGGAGCGGATGCGGAGCGGGTCCTGGCGGTAGTCCAGAAGCTGGGGCTGAAGATCAGGTATGTAATCAATACACATGGGCATTTCGACCATATGGGGGGAAACCGGAGTATCATTGAGAAAACCGGAGCCAAGCTACTGATCCACGAGTCGGATGTCTATTTCCTTTCCCGCGCCGCAGATTCAGCGGCTTCATATGGACTGAAGGCAGAAAACTCCTCCAAACCTGACGACCTTCTTCAGGACGGGATGGTGGTAAATTTCGGCAAGCATCAACTGAAGGTGCTGCATACGCCGGGACATACTCCGGGAGGCTGCTGCCTGTACCTGGAGAGCGAAGACAAGATCATCACCGGAGACACCCTTTTTGCCGAGTCGGTTGGGCGCACCGATTTCCCGGGCAGCTCCCAGGCCGACCTGATTGACGGCATACGCACCAAACTGCTTGTGCTGCCGGATGAGACCCAGGCTTTTCCCGGTCATGGGCCGTCGACGACCATAGGCCATGAGAAGCGGCACAATCCATATCTGTGATGGGGGCAGCATGTTGAAAGGTAATGAAATCATCCTTGGGGTCACCGGCGGTATCGCTGCCTATAAATCTGTGGAACTGTTGCGCCTGCTGACCAAGGCGGGGGCAAACGTACATGTGATCATGACTGCTTCTGCAACTGAATTCGTCACGCCGCTGACCTTTCAGACCCTCTCCATGAACCCGGTCTCTACCTCTCTGTTCAGCCTGATCTCCGAGAGGGAAATAGGGCATATTTCTTTGGCCGACCGGGCCGATCTCTTTGTCATCGCTCCTGCAACCGCTAATGTCATCGGCAAGCTGGCCAACGGCATTGCCGACGACATGCTGACAACCACGGTCATGGCTACCAAGGCGCCGGTGCTGGTAGCTCCGGCCATGAATGTCAACATGTACCAGAACCCTATCTACAAGGAAAACGAGAAGAAATTGAAGAGGCACGGCTATCTCTTTGTCGAACCGGCGAGGGGATTACTTGCCTGCGGTTGGGAGGGGGAAGGAAAGCTGCAGGAGCCGCAGATCATTTTTGAAGAGGCCCTGGCTGCATTGACGACAAAGGATCTGGCAGGTGAGCATATTCTTATCACTGCCGGCCCCACCAGGGAAGAACTCGACCCGGTGCGGTTCATCAGCAACCACTCATCAGGTAAAATGGGCTATGCCATAGCCAAAGCTGCCCGCCGCCGTGGAGCAGCCGTTACCCTCGTGACCGGGCCTACCTGCCTGACCGAGCCATGCGGTGTCGCGACAATTCAGGTCACTAGCGCCGAAGAAATGCGGCAGGCAGTAATGGCTGCCTTTCCCGCAAGCACCATCATCATAAAGGCCGCGGCAGTGGCCGATTACCGTCCTGTGGCCAGGGCAGTCGCCAAAATCAAAAAAACTGCCGGTTCCCTATCCTTGGAATTGGAGAAAAATCCGGATATCCTTTTCGAGCTGGGAAAGATAAAAGCAGACAAGATCCTCATCGGTTTTGCCGCCGAGACCGGTGATCTGTTGGACAATGCCGCAAAGAAACTGACCGTAAAGAATGTGGATATGATCGTTGCCAACGATATCGGGGCCGAAGGTGCCGGATTCAATGTGGATACCAATATCGTCAAGCTTCTTTTCAAGGATGGAAGGGTTGAAGATGTGCCGCTGATGGGCAAACAGGAACTGGCCGATGTACTTCTGGACCGGGCGGTGAAGTTGAAGGGGCGGTGATTGGTGATTGGTGATTGGTGATTGGTGGTTGGTGGTTGGTGATTGGTGATTGGTGATTGGTGGTTTTCAGCTAAAGACAGTGTTCATGCTCAAAAATGTCCAGAGCATACATCAGAATGTGAGCAGCGCAGAGACGCCGGCAACGCCGCAGATGGGCGTTTTTCAGCATGAACTACTCTGTGGAGAGGATCTGCAGCAACAGCTCCGGCTTACAAATGGCTTCGTGCAGCTTTCCCTTAATTTCATCCAGCTGTTCATTGGCCTGCTGCTTGGTGATCTTGCCGCTGCGGTAGAGCAGTCTCAGATTCTTCCTCACTGCTTCAGCCGTGGCAAGGGCTCGCTCCCCGGTGGGGTCCGCCTGGAAGAACCGTGAATCTTCGAAATCAGTGAGGAAGCTGAAAACCGCTTCTTCGGCCAGACTCATGTATTCGTCACGATCCACCTCCTCCAGACCAAAACGGGAAATGTCAGAGAGGGTCTGCAGGACCTGCTGCCATTTTTCCAGCCGGCTTACCAGCAGGATGGAGTTGAAGATACGCTTGTTGGTGCCGAAAGAAAACAGTGTGTCGGACAATACCTTTCTCAACAGAGCGTCATTCTTGCGGTAATGCTCCATGGACACCTTCCGGGCGCCGTCCCAGATCTCCTTGTCGACGAAGGTTTCGAATCTCATTTCCCAGTAGGCATGTTTCAGGGTCATGGTGGAAAAGCTTCGCATCACCTTATAGGGGACATAATAGTTGTGGGCGACGGTGTCTGCGGCAAGATGGGCCAGGTAGCCATAGGCGCAGGCTTTCTGAGCATCCATCTCTGCATTTTCCAGGACTTTCAGCCCGATCCGCCAGCGATGGCAGTGGAGCAAATAATGGGTGAATTTCTTGCCGATGGTGATGTCCGCGGCGATGCAGCCATAGAGGAAATCATTGGGAAATTCACTGATAATGGCTGCCACGGCAGGCTGCAATGCCTGAAGGTTGTTGAGTATGACGGAGCCCAGCTGCAGGTGAATTCCGGCACCCCAGGCGAGTGCTTCATGGGGCATTAAAACGATGAGTAGAAGGGCGAAAGATATGAGCAACATTGACATAAAGAATATTAGATGTGCCTGTAAATGTAAAGGAGTTTGCCATGCATGGGGCCGATGAAGCACGGCAGTTGGTGGCTTCGCTCTGTGTCTATCTGGAGGATCTGCAGGAATCTGGCATAGACGGCTTGGCCTATGGAGAGTCCGCTCCAGCTGTTGATCACGGAAATGATTACCACTCTGCTACTTCCCCACCAGCTTCGGTTGAACCGGCCCCTGCCGAAGGCTCGCCGCCAGACCCGGTATCAGCAGAGAAGGAAACTCTGGACAAAGTGCGGCTTGACCTGGGGAATTGCACCCGCTGCGGACTAAGCGGCACCAGGACCAATCTGGTATTCGGTATCGGCAATCCGGCTGCAAGGCTGGTCTTTGTAGGCGAGGCGCCGGGGCGGGACGAAGACCTTCAAGGAGAGCCCTTTGTCGGCGAGGCAGGACAGCTGCTGACCAAGATAATTGGCGCCATGCAGTTCAAGCGGAGCGATGTCTACATCTGCAACATACTCAAGTGCCGTCCCCCGGGCAACCGTAACCCTCAGCAGGAAGAGATCGAACAGTGCCAGCCGTTTCTGCTCCGGCAACTGCATGCTGTGAATCCTGAAGCCATTGTCTGTCTGGGCACCTTTGCCGCCCAGACCCTGCTTCAGACCAAGGAACCGATCTCCAAACTGCGTGGCCGCTTTCACGACTACCATGGCATACCGCTCATGCCGACCTTTCACCCGGCGTTCCTGTTGCGCAATCCGGCCATGAAGCGCGAGGTGTGGGAAGATATGCAGAAGGTGATGCGGCTGCTTGATATTGAACTGAAGAAGTGATTGGAGGAGAGAATGTACGAAAAGGTCTATGACACTCCAATGCCAGCCGGGGGGGAGTTACCCTTTGAGCTGCCTGAATGGATAGCCTGTGCCCCCTTCGAGGAGTACCTGGGGATGAAAATAGATGAGGCTGCCGAAGGGCGGGCCATACTGACCATGCCGTTCACGGTCAAGCTGTCCCAGGGGGTGGGATTCATGCACGGTGGCGCCATCACTGCCCTGGCAGACACGGCTGTCGCCATGGCCATCAAAAGTATGCTGCCTGAGGGAAGCAATTTCGTCACCATGGATCTGGGCCTCAAATTCCATGCTCCGGTAAGATCCGGATTGGTTAAGGCCGAGGCGCGGATTGTTGAACGTGACGAAAGAAATATCAAGGGGGAAGCCGAAGTCTTCGACGAGGCGGGGGTCAAGGTGGCGACATTTACCTCGGTTTTTCGGGTGAGAAGGCAGTAGCTTCCACTGCATTAAACAAGGCGAGAGCAGGTGCTGAATATCAGCCCTGCCCTCTGAACCATGTCCTCAGGTTGTTAAACTACCTCTGCCAATCGAACTCACTCCTCGTCTCCAGGCACCGAAGAACGATTACCATGCTTCCTGTTAGGCTTGAGACTCTTTGCCAGTTCCCGCTGTTCGGGAGTCAGTATGGTGTATATCTGCGTCTGGGTCTTCACCCGGATGACCGCCAGTTCCGTTTTGATCTGGGCAATGGCGGCAGCGATACTCCGAACTGAGGCTTCGTCAAAGGTGGTGCTTTCACCTGACTGCATGAGTAGCTTGCGTTTTTCGTGCATCTGATCTATGAAAGGTTCAGATGCGGCACGCTCCGCACTGATCAGCGACTTTATCTGGTTCTGTTGTGCATCCGTCAGTTTCAGCACCTTCGCCATGCGCTGATAAAATTTCCCTTGATGCATCTCCGACCCCTGCTTCTTGTCGCAATCTCCCCCTGGTCCGCGTCCTGCAAACACCGCTGTTCCTCCACCAATGGCCATCGCTACCAACACAGCCGCTACCAATGCTTTTTTCTTCATTGTGGTTCTCCTTTGTCAAGTAGGCACCTGTTCTAAAGTGCCGGTGAATGTTATGGTTTGATAGATAGCAGGAGAATGTGCATCAAATGTGGAAGAAATGAGGAAATGCACAGACGGGGCAAAAGGGCCTGTATCTGTACCGAATAGTTGTGATAGAACTTAACAGGTTGTCGAAAAACTGTTGCGGTGCCGATCTACTGCGTTATCGCTTGCTCAAAACCTCAGCGTACAGTGGGTACGCTTCGGCTTTTCGCTCGCTTAAGCCTTGCATTTCGGCATCCTCTCGACGTTTTTCAACAACCTGCTAATCAACAGGTCGTTGTCGAACAGGGGAAAACGGATGAATATCAGCATTACTCATAAATTGTTTTTCGCCATTCTGGCGGCAGCCGGCCTGGCTGTTATCAGCCTGGTTTTCATCATGCAGTGGAATCTCAGCCGCGGTTTCCTGCGATATGTCAATTCATTGGAACGGTCAAGCGTAAGCCGCCTGGTGAGCCGGTTGGAACAGTCCTATGGGGAGGACCGCAATTGGCTGTCGATCCAACAAACCCCGGCAAAATGGCGGGAACTGGTGAAAATCTCTCTCCCTGAGGACAGTCCTGCAAGTGGACCACAAAGGCGCGCCATGGAGTCCTACCGACGGGTACCCCCACCGGTGGTCCGGCACTTTATGCAGCGATTGTTTCTTCTCGATGCCCGGAAGAAGCCTTTGATAGCTGAGGCTCCCATACCAGCGGGAGCTGAGCTGACGCCGGTGCATTTTGACGGCACGGTCGTCGGCTATGTGGGACTTCTTCCCCGCACCAATATCTCAGATGACCATCAACGCAGGTTCCTGAGAGAGCAGAAACTTGCGTTCATTGTTGTGGCAGGGGTTGTCGTTCTGCTGGCCGCGGGCCTGTCGCTTTTGCTGGCCAGACGATTGGTGAAGCCCATCGCAGAATTGGCCAAGGCCACCGATCGCCTTGCTACCGGTGACTTCACCATTCGCGTGTCGGCCGAGGCAAATGATGAACTGGGTCGCCTTGCTCAGGATTTCAATGCATTGGCAGAGGTGCTGGCGAAAAACGAACAGGCACGGCGGCAGTGGGTAGCCGATATCTCCCACGAACTGAGAACCCCTCTTGCGGTCCTGCGAGGTGAAATAGAAGCGCTTCAGGATGGCATCCGGCAACCGTCCCCGGAGACCATTGCCTCGCTCCATGGCGAGGTGCTCCGTCTGGGACGGCTGGTTGATGACCTCTACCAGCTTTCCCTGTCCGACCTGAGTGCCATGACCTACAGAAAGTTCGATCTCGACCTGAGCGAAGTCCTTTCAGCAGCCGTTGCCGGATACCGCCAGGGGTTTGCCTCCAAGGATATTACCGTAAGAGCCGGAATCCCCGGCCAGCCGGTCGCATTTTGGGGTGACCGTGAGCGGCTGCACCAGCTGTTTGCCAACCTGTTGGACAATGCATTGAAGTACACAAACCCGGGCGGAACGTTGCAGATCACCATGGAAAAGAGCGCCGGGTGCACAGTGATCAGTTTCCAGGATTCTCCTCCGGGGGTCACGTTAGCAGAGTCGGAAAAGCTGTTCGAACGTCTGTATCGGGTCGATTCTTCCCGCAATCGGTCCACAGGAGGGGCCGGACTTGGCCTTGCCATTTGCCGCAATATTGTTGAGGCCCATGGAGGAACCATTACGGCGCAGCCATCACCTCTTGGCGGGCTATGGATGAGAATTGAGCTGCCTGGAAAGGGGAGACGTTCATGAGCGGAATGATTCTCATAGTGGAAGATGAAGAGAAGCTGGCAAAGCTTCTGGCTGATTACCTGCATCAGGCGGACTATGAAACCCATTGCCTTAGTGACGGTTCAAGGGTCGTGCCATGGATTCAGGCGCAAAAGCCGGAGATGATCCTGCTTGATTTGATGCTGCCGGGTAAGGGAGGGCTGGAGATCTGCAAGGAGATCCGATCCTTTTCATCGGTACCGATAATCATGATTACTGCCAGAGTCGAGGAGATAGATCGGTTACTTGGCCTGGAATTGGGTGCCGATGACTACATCTGCAAGCCGTTCAGTCCCCGCGAGGTGGTGGCCAGGGTCAAAGCGGTATTGCGCAGGGCTCACGGAGCTGAAGCTGTCAATGGGAAGGAATTGGTCCTTGATGATTCCCGCTACCGGGCAATGCTCCATGACCGAGACCTTCACCTCACTGCCGTTGAGTTCAAGCTGCTCAGCCTGCTGGCAGCCAGCCCAGGAAGGATCTTCGGACGACAGCAGCTGATGGACCACATCTATCCGGACCAGCGTATCGTCAGTGATCGTACCATCGACAGTCACATAAAAAAATTACGCAGAAAGCTGTCAGGTGCAGATCCAGGACAAGAATATATCCATTCCCTTTACGGGGCAGGCTACAAATTTGAGCCGTAAGTGCAAAATGCTGATTTCCTCCACAATTCATGCACATTCTGCTGATAGTTGTCGAGCATATGCGTGACAAAGCTAAAACAAGGAAAATGGTGGTGACATACGTGGTGCATCTCGTCCGGTGGTTAATCATAATTGCAACACTTGCCCTCGCTGGTTGCGTCACAGTCGGCCCGGATTACGTAAAGCCGGAACTTGATGTGCCGGCAAACTGGAATCGGCTGGACCAAGCCAATTCAGAAACAAAAGCCGCTGCGACTGGTGACTTGAGCCGCTGGTGGCTGGCGCTGAATGATCCGCTGCTGTCCGGGCTGATTGATGATGCCCTGCAGGCGAGCCCCGATCTGCGCAGCGCAAAAGCCCGATTGCGGGAAGCCCGCGCTCGGGGCGCAGTGGCCTCTGCCGGGCTATATCCCGCCGTGACCGCCTCGGGCAGCGCCAGACGCAATCGGTCAAGCGAGGAACTGGGAGGCGGTAGCACGCAGAACCTGTTCAGAGCAGACTTCGATGCGCAGTGGGAGCTGGATCTCTTCGGTGGTGTACGCCGTGGCATTGAGGCGACCAGGGCTGATGTGGAATCCTCGGTGGCAAGCCTTGAGAATACCAGGGTTTCTCTGGTGGCGGAAACGGCACAGAACTACGTGGAGGTTCGAACCCTGCAGCTCAGGCTTGGCATTGCCCGGGACAACCTGGTCAGCCAGACGGAGACGCTGCAGCTCACCGACTGGCGTGCCCAAGCGGGCCTGGTGAGCAGCCAGGACGTTGACCAGGCGCGCAGCAACCGGGAGCAGACCCGGGCCCGCATTCCAGGTCTGGAAATCAGTCTGGCGGAAGCAGAGCACCGCCTGGAAGTTTTGCTGGGCAAAACGCCGGGAACCCTCCAAGGGCGACTTGCAGTCGCCGGTGAACTGCCGTCTGTACCTATGCAGATTGCCGTAGGCATCCCAGCCGAGACCCTTCGCCAGCGCCCTGATGTTCGGGCCGCCGAGCGGAAATTAGCAGCAGAAACGGCCCGGATAGGGGCAGCCGAAGCTGCGCGATATCCTTCCTTCAGCATCTCTGGTTCCATCGGCTTTGAAGCGCTGACCGTCGGAGCACTCGGCAGCAGCGGGGCCGCCACTTCATCATTACTTGCGGGCATCACCGCGCCCATCTTCAATGCCGGCAAACTACGCAATCAGGTGGTGATACAAGATGCGGTGCGTGAGCAGGCATTGGTTGCCTATGAACAATCGGTACTGACCGCCTTGCAGGAGGTGGAAAACGCCCTGGTAGCATTCTCCCGTAACCGTGAAAGCAGCGAAGCGCTGACAAATGCCGCCGAATCGGCGCGCAATGCTGCCCGGTCGGCGCGGCAGCGTTACAGTGCCGGGTTGATCGATTTCCAGTCCGTTCTCGACACCGAACGCACCGTACTCTCAGTCGAAGACAGTCTTGCCAGCACCCGCGCCAATCAGGTAGCGGCCCTGATTCGCTTATACAAGGCACTGGGCGGCGGATGGTCGCCGCAGAACCAACCAGGCGCCACAGAGAAGGTAAAGTCATGAAAGATACCAAAACCACGCAAACAAACCAGGAAGAACCCCTGAAACATCTTCTTGCCCACAGGTCCGCAGGGCGATTCTCCCGAGGCTGGCTGTGGCTGGCCGGTGCGTTGATCGTCGTTGCGGCCGTGGCCATTTTCTTCCTTCGCCCAGGCGATAAGTCAACCGCGCCCCGTTACCAGACCGAACCGGTCGATGTTGGCACGCTGGTGGTAAAGGTTTCCGCCACCGGCAATCTGCAGCCGACCAACCAGGTTGACGTGGGGAGCGAATTATCAGGCATCATAGATCGGGTATTTGTCGACGACAATGGCCAGGTCAAAAGGGGACAGGTTCTGGCACGCCTTGACCCGGCCAAGCTGCAGGATGCTGTGGCGAAGTCGCGCGCCAGCCTTGCCGCTGCCGAGGCGCAGGTGCTGCAGGCGCAGGCGACGACAGCTGAAGCACGGGCTGCACTGGCACGTTTTCGGCAGGTAGCACAACTTTCCGGCGGCAAGGTGCCCTCCAAGGCCGAGATGGACAGCGCCGAAGCCAATCTCAAGCGGGCCGAGGCCAACGAGGCCAGCGCCCGTGCCAGCGTTACCCAGACTCGGGCCAATTTGCAATCGGACGAAACAAACCTGTCCAAAGCTAGTATCCGCTCACCCATCAACGGTGTCGTGCTGGCCCGTAAAGTGGAGCCGGGGCAGACTGTGGCAGCATCTTTCCAGGCACCGGTGTTGTTCACCTTGGCCGAGGACCTGTCAAAGATGGAACTGCAGGTGGATGTGGACGAGGCCGACGTGGGTCAGGTGAAGGTCGGCCAGAAAGCGACCTTCAGTGTCGATGCTTGGCCAGGGCGCAAGTATGACGCGGTTATCACCAGGGTCGGCTATGGCTCCCAGAAAAAAGAGGGGGTTGTCTCCTACCTGACCGTGCTCCAGGTCGCTAACGATGATCTCTCCTTGCGCCCGGGCATGACCGGCATCGCCGAAATCACCACCCTGGTTCACGACAACGCGCTGCTGGTGCCGAACGCCGCTCTGCGCTTCACCCCGTCAACAACCGGTACCCGGCAGAAAAAGTCCGGCTCCAGTGTCATGGGTGTCCTGATGCCGCGGCCACCCCGCCAGGCGCCGAAGGTCCTGGCGACCTCCACCGGCACGCCAAAGGTGTGGGTGCTGCTCAATGGCCAGCCTGCGGCTATCGATGTCAAGACCGGCGCAACCAACGGCCGGGTGACCGAGATCCTCAGCGGACCGCTCAAATCAGGCATGCAGGTGATCACCGAGGCGCTGGGGAGTTCATCGTGAGCGACGCGAGTCTCATCAGGCTTTCCGGCATCACCAAGACCTATGGTCGAGGTCAGGCTTCCTTTCAGGCCTTGCAGGGAATCGATCTTGATATCGACGCCGGCGAATTCGTCGCCATCATGGGCCCCAGCGGTTCCGGCAAGTCCACCACCATGAATATCCTCGGTTGTCTTGATACCCCCAGCAGCGGCATCTACCAATTCCAGGGGGTGCATGTGGAGAAACTTGCGCGAAACCAGCGCGCTCTGCTCAGGCGGCACTATCTGGGTTTCGTCTTCCAGGGATTCAACCTGCTGTCGCGCACCACTGCTCTGGAGAATGTGGAATTGCCGTTGATCTATCGAAGGGAGCCTGCCGCTGTCCGGCATGCTGCGGCCCGTGCCGCTCTTGAACAGGTGGGTCTGCATGGTTGGGAGCATCACACCCCTGCAGAACTGTCCGGAGGCCAGCAGCAGCGGGTTGCCATTGCCCGCGCCATTGTCACCAGCCCGGCGGTACTGCTGGCGGACGAGCCCACCGGCAATCTGGACACCCGTACCAGTCAAGAGATCATGCAGCTGATCACTGATTTTAACCGCGACAAGGGCATCACCATCCTCATGGTCACCCATGAGCCGGACATAGCGGCGTATGCCAAGCGGGTCATCCACTTTGTCGACGGACGGGTGGAGAGCGACCGACGCAACGGGGAGGCTGCCTGATGTTCTGGAACACTTTGTTGCTCTCGATGCGCGCCATCCGGCGCAACCTGATGCGTTCTTTTCTTACCATCCTCGGCATCGTCATCGGCGTCGCCGCTGTCATCACCATGGTCACCCTCGGTAACGGTGCCACCAAGTCCGTATCAGACCAGATCTCCAGCATGGGGAGCAATCTGCTGATGGTGATCCCGGGCCAGCGCTTCGGACCTGGCTCCGAGGGGGCACCCAAGTTCAAGAGCGCTGACGCGGATGCCATCCGCAACCAGATTACTGCCATCGAAAGGGTTGCGCCGGTGGTCAGCAAAACAGTGACCACTGTCTATCAGGCCCGCAACTGGTCCACCGTGATCAACGGCAGCAACAACGAGTACTTCGAGTCCGGCAACTGGGAATTGGCCAGTGGCCGCAGTTTCAGCGAGGCGGAGGAACGGGCTGGCAAGGCGGTTTGCGTGATCGGTGAAACGGTGCGCGGGAAGCTGTTCGGGCGACAGAATCCGGTGGGGAGCGAAATCCGCATAAAGCAGTTCTCCTGCGAAGTGATCGGCCTGCTGAAAGCAAAGGGACAGTCGGCCATGGGCTCGGACCAGGACGATACCGTGGTGATGCCGCTCCGCACGGTTCAGCGTCGTCTTACCGGCAACCAGGATATCGGCCGGTTGACGGTTTCGGTAAAGCAGGGAGCTTCCATCGATGAAGTGAAAAACCAGCTCACCCTGCTCATGCGTGAGCGAAGAAAAATCGCAGAGAATGAGGAGGATGACTTCCGCGTCATGGACACCCGGCAGATCGCCCAAACACTCACCAGCACCACCAAAATCCTGACCATGCTCCTTGGTGCCGTTGCTGCGGTAAGCCTTCTGGTTGGTGGCATCGGCATCATGAACATCATGCTGGTATCCGTTACCGAGCGTACCAGAGAAATAGGTATTCGCCTTGCCATTGGCGCGCTGGAAAGGGAAGTGCTGCTGCAGTTCCTCATCGAGGCCGTAGTATTGTCCAGCCTTGGCGGCCTGGTCGGCATTGCAGTGGCAACCGGTGCTTCCATCGGCCTGGCCCGCTTGATGGGGGTTCCCTATCTGTTCGACCCCGGAATCAACCTGCTGTCTTTTCTGTTTTCCGCCGGAATCGGCGTCATTTTCGGTTATTTTCCGGCTCACCGGGCGGCAGGACTCAACCCGATCGACGCCCTGCGATACGAGTGAGTGTGGCCATGGCAACTGCGTCAATGAGATGGACCAAATGGAAAAATGTGACGTTCAATCACGTCCCGCGCCTGCTAAAGCTAGCGGCACCAATGATACTGTCAAGTTCCGCGATCATGCTGATGCAGATCATAGATGCCATCGTCTTGTCACGCTACTCAAGCGAGGCGGTCGCGGCCATGGGACCGTCAGGTTTGGCGGTAATCCTTTTTCAGGGATTTATGTTCGGTACTGCAGGGTATGCCGGCACCTTTGTTGCCCACTGTCACGGGCGTGGTGACACCCAGGGGGGGCGCAGATCCGCATGGCTTGGCATTTATGCCGCTCTGGCGGCCGGGGGGACAGCCCTGGTCTTGGCCTGGCCGATTGCACTACTGTTCCTGCTGGCCGGCCACGAGCCAGGGGTTGCCCGGAACGAGATGACATATTTTGGGATCTGTATGGCCGGTTCATTGTTCCCGGTTATGGGCGGAGCCTTGGCAGGATGGCTTTCAGGCATCGGACGACCTGCCGTCGTTACCGGGGTGGCATTCATATCTCTCACGGTGAATGCACTACTGGCCTGGGGGCTGGTTCTTGGTGAATGGGGCCTGCCCCGGATGGGAATCTCTGGAGCGGCGGTCGCGACTGTGGCCGCGCAGATGGTCGCTATGATCCTCTATGCAGCGACGTTTGCCAGGGCTGGCGGCTTTTCTGACGCCGTGGCAAGGCGGCTCGATTGGGTGGAGTTTCGCCATTTCCTGTCCCTCGCCATGCCGATGGGGCTGCGGATCAGCGGTGAGCTTGCTGCGTGGACACTGTTTCTGGTGGTGGTCGGTCGCTTGGGAACCGTGCAATTGGCTGCATCCAGCATTGCCTTTCGCATCAATGGCATGGCATTCTTCCCTGCACTCGGACTCGGCCAGGCCGCAGGAATATTGGTGGGACACGCCCGGGGAGCCGGGAATGATGACGAGATCCCGGCCATAGCCTCACAGTCGCTTGTGGTGTGCGAGATCTGGATGCTCGCAATGGCAACCTTGTTCGCCACAGCGCCGGTGCCGCTCATGTCGGTCTTTGCGGGTTACGGGCCGGAAAGCATACGAATTGTGGAGACCGGTTCCCTGATCATGAAATTCGTCGCCTTTTATTGCATCTTCGATGCAGCCAATGTCATGATTGGGTGCGTACTGGCTTCAGCAGGCGATACCCGTTGGCTCGCCCGTACCTTCCTGGTCTCTTCGAGCATATTTCTCGCCCTGCTATGGCTTGTCGACATGATCATTCCGAGCTTGATGGCGGAATGGGCACTGGCTACCATGTTCGTGTTCGCCACAGCGGTAATCTGGTTGTTCCGGTTTCGGCGCGGGAGGTGGAGGACCATACGGGTGCTGCGCCGAACGGAGATGGCCGCCTGATTTTGAAAGTGCCTTCTTGTGATACAGGAAGGCAACCCTTTTATCTTGCCCAACCTGTCCCATCTTCATTGCATGACAACAAAATCCCCAACTGTTGTGTCCATCAAAGTGGCAAGTATAAATATTGAAGGTGCTGCCGGATAATCTCCTTGAGCATTCTCTACGCCACCGTTGGCAAGCAGCCAAAGCTCCCTCCCGAACATCAGATGAATTCATCTCTTTCAAAACGCCGTTAAGCCTTGTATGAAAAGGACTTAAGGGCGTTTTGGTGGTTTAGGAATGTCTCATGTCAAGGGCAGACCCCTCTGGAGTTCCACAAGAACACCTCTTTCCCTACTTAGACAGCCTGTTTCACTCCTTGCACCTCCACTTCATTCTTAATCCTATCTCTTCCCGTAGTGTCCTAATGCATTTAATAAGTTCTTAAAGAAATTCAGCCTTTCTTCCGATAACTAACATGAAGAAGAAAGTGTGTAATGCTTGTCCTCAACATACCGGTGTACATCGGGCACTGGCTCATAAATTAGCGAACAGGGGGGAGAAATGAAAGGTTGGTTTAAGACGCTGACATCTGTATTCCTGATGTCGGGAACTTGTGTGGTTTTTTATGGAATGCCATCGAATGGGCTTGCCGCAGAACCGGTAATAATAGGCATAGACGCCGACTTCTCTTCCGGGTCTGCTTCGGCAGGTGAGGCTATTCACCGGGGTGCGCTTATCGCCATTGCCGAAATAAATGAAAAGGGGGGAGTGCTTGGTGGTAGAAAGCTGGAACTTAATTTGAAGGACCATCATGGCTCGCCCACGCGAAGCACCGATAATCTCAACGACCTCTCCAAAGAAAAGAACTTGGTTGCAGTGATCGGTGGTCTGCACAGCCCCGCAATCATCAAGAACCAGGATCTGATCCATCGCAACCGCCTGATCATGCTCGATCCTTGGGCTGCCGCCACTGCAGTGGTGGAGAATGGAAAATCTCCAAACTATGTCTTCAGGGTTTCGGTACGTGATGAATATGTGGGCGGATTTCTGGTAGGGCAGGCTGTTAAGCAGGGTTACAAGAACCTGGGGCTCTTGCTGGAAAAGACCGATTGGGGAAGGGGCAACGAAAAATATATCACCGTCGCCCTCTCCAAACTGGGGCGTAAGCCTGCTTCCGTACAGTGGTTCTATCTGGGGGACACGGACATGACGACTCAATTGATTGCTTTCGAAAAAGCAGGGGCGGATGCGGTGATCATGGTGGCCAATGCTCCGGAGGGTGGTGCAATCGTCAGGCACATGGCGCTGAGACCGGAAAAGGTGAGACTTCCAATAATCTCTCACTGGGGAATAACAGGGGGAAATTTCCGCGGGAGTGCAGGGGATGGACTGAAAGGTGTTAAATTGCAGTTTCTTCAGACCTATTCATTTATGAACGCAAGAGGGAAAAAGGCGCGAGAGGTGATCAATCGCTACAAGACCATGTTCAAGGCCGGAAGCGAGCGGGAAATTATGGCCCCCGTCGGTACTGCCCACGCTTATGACCTGGTACATATTCTGGCGCTGGCCATTGACAAGGCGGGAACCATCGATCGGGCAAAAGTGCGCAATGCCATGGAAAAGATCAACTCCTATTCGGGCCTTGTCAAAACATACCGGCCTCCGTTTACCCCTCAGCGGCATGAGGGGCTGAACGCCTCGGATTACCACCTGGCGATTTACGATCGGGACGGGACGATCATGCCACGCCGATAGGCAGGCTGGTTATGGGCTATTTGAAGAGCCTTCAAGGCAAGATACTTATCTTTTTTATTATTCTTGACCTGACGGCGCTCAGCATCATGATGTTCAGCGTTTCGCGGACAGCCATGAAGGCGCTTGAAGGGGAAATTCGCGTTCATCTTTCTCAGATGGCCGCCGACTTTTCACGTGCGGTAAACGAGGATATGACTATCAAGTGGCGCGCAACGCAGGACCTTGCAGCCAATCCATTCATGATCAATAGCGTCATCGACACACTGGGGAGAGAGACATATCTGGCTCCCTTCATGCGCAAGCTGTCCCTGCCGGGCAAAGAGGGTGACAAGGCTGATATTTTTCTTCTCGACTATAAGGGGAGGATCATCGCTAAAAACGGAGCTGGTACGAGCAATGATGTCTTCGAGAATGTACGGTGGCGGCAAAAGGTGATGGGGGGCAGTCCCCATGCCGAGATCAGCGATGACGGGAAGCATCACAAGGTGCTTTTCGCGTTCCCGATTTTTTACCAGTCGCTGCCCGAAGGTGTTCTGGTTGCCAAATTCGATGTTTCCTTGATCTCGGCCGTCATGCAAACTACGGAAGAGTTCAAGACCGCTATCATCGGCTCCTCCGGACATCTGCTTCTTGGGGAGCTTGATCCGTCTACTCTTGCCAAAGCGGCAGGAGGGAAGCTGCCGAAAAGAGAGGCGCGGGTTTTTTCCGAGCACGATAAACTTTTTGCCGTGTTTCCCTTGCAGGGTATCGAAGGATTCGAGGGCTTCGGCTGGAGACTGGTTCTATCGGTTCCTTCCAGCAACATTCTGGCCCCGGTAGAAAAATTGCTCTGGCACATGCTGCTGATAGGGCTTCTTACTGCCACCGCTGTCTCCTGTGTCGTTTTCTTCCGTACCAGGAGGTTTGTGCGACCGATAAAAGACCTGGAAGCAACGATGCAGTCGATTATGGAAAAGGACGACCTGTCTCAGAGGGTTGAGATTTCGTCCGACGAAGAGGTGGAGGCCCTGGGGAAGACCTTCAACAAAATGCTGGACAACCTTTCGAATACGAGGGTTTCGAAGCAGTCCCTGGAACAGATTGTAGAGGAGCGGACTCATGAGCTGAAAGCTTCGAGCGAAGAACTTAAAACGGCTCAACTCCATATGCTGCAAAATGAAAAAATGGCTTCCATCGGACAACTGGCCGCCGGAGTCGCCCATGAAATCAACAATCCCATAGGGTTCGTTTCAAGCAATCTCACCACGCTGAACAAGTATCTGAGCAGAATGAACGAGTTTATTGACCTGCAGGAAGAAAAATTGAGCGACGTTGCTCCGGAGCACCTGGAAGAACTGGAACTGAAGCGGAAAACTCTTAAGATAGACCGTATCAGGAAAGACGCGGAGCAGTTGATCAAGGAATCATTGGAGGGCACCGAACGGGTCAGGGATATTGTGACTGACCTCAAGACATTTTCCCGTGCTGATGCAAAGGAATATTTATTCGCTGATATCAATGAATGTCTTGACCGCACCATTAATATCGTGTGGAACGAGATTAAATACAAGGCCACCGTAAAGAAGGAATTCGGCGTCCTGCCGAAAGTGAAGTGCAACCTTCAGCAGCTCAACCAGGTGTTCCTGAACCTTCTTGTCAATGCTGCCCAGGCAATCGATACCCAAGGGGAGATCACCGTGGCCACTTCCCATAACGGTGACCAGATCTCCGTTTCAATAGCTGACACCGGAGTCGGAATTCCTGAAGAAATTCGGCACCGGATCTTCGAGCCCTTCTTTACCACAAAAGAGGTAGGGAAAGGGACCGGGCTGGGGCTCAGTATTTCCTATGACCTCATCAAAAAGCACAATGGTGGTATTACCCTGGAGTCCGAGCTGGGAAGAGGAACCAGATTCACCATTACCTTGCCTGTGCTGGGCAAGGACCACCATGGTGAAGAAGAGGGAGTGCAGAGGGAAACTTTAACTCACTGATACAGGCCAAGATTTATGATCTCTTGCAGAAGGTCCTCAGCGGTGAACGGTTTGACCAAAAAAGCAGTGGACCCATTCAGGAAAGTGGGATCCAGGCGAGTCTTGGGATCATCACAAGCGGTAATCATGATGACCTTGACCTGATGAACAGCTGAAATTCTCGATGCCTGCTCTACGGCCCTGATTGCCCGTAGGGCCTGGTTGCCGTCCATGACCGGCATCAACAGATCCATGCAGATCAAGTCGTATGGTTTCTGAGCCTCGAAGGCCAGTTTATAAGCCAATATCGCTTCCTCACCATTGGCGGCTATGTCACATTCGCCCAGTGGAGACAATGTGTCCTTGATCCACTGCCTCGTGATAAAGCTGTCATCCACCAGAAGAATTTTCATCATCTCTCTCCGTCGTTGATTTGCCCGTCTACTGATCCCTTTCGGCATTTATGCCGGCAACTTTAGAGCATCAGCTGATAAATTTGCGGATTTAAGTTTCCGGTCCCCGAACCGATAGATGTTTCAAGTACGGAACACCTTTCAGTTGCAGCTCCTGAATGATTTAATCGGGTGCATGTCCGGGGAACTCAGGTGAAGACCATCAGCATGAGCATCAAAACAAAAACCGCGACAATCATTTCCATCTTTGTTTCGCTTTTAATGGGAGCGATCAGTGTCATTGGTCATCACTATGTGATCGAGGTACTCAAGGATGAGGTTGCAAAGCAGCAGTCCGCTTTGTTGTCCTTGGTCGCGGGGCCGCTCGACGAGCAGATTGCCCATTCACGGCATATGCTGGAGCATCTGGCGTTGGATCTTGCCGACAAGGACCTTCGAGATACTGAAACTAACCGTAAGATCATTTCCTTATGGAAAGACAAACAGCACTTCAACGGTGGGTTGTGCATCATCGATACTAAGGGACGTGTCGTTGCGAAAACAGGTTCTGAGGGCGCCGCCCCGACCAAGTCATTGCTGAACGAGGACTATGTCTCCTTTCCCCTCAAGCACGGCAAAACATTTCTTTCCAACCCCTATATAGAGGCCGCGTCCCCCCACCATCCTATGGTCACCCTGAGTGTCCCTATTGTTCATGATGGCAGGGCCATCGGTGTTCTTGCCGGTT
Source organism: Geotalea daltonii FRC-32 (assembly GCF_000022265.1). Classification (NCBI taxonomy): domain Bacteria; kingdom Pseudomonadati; phylum Thermodesulfobacteriota; class Desulfuromonadia; order Geobacterales; family Geobacteraceae; genus Geotalea; species Geotalea daltonii. The sequence continues at coordinate 3,898,332 of NC_011979.1, read as the reverse complement.
CCAACGATCTGCTGCATGACAGCTACCTTGCCGATCTGAACAAACTACGGATCGGCAATAAGGGTTTCATCTACCTGGTCAACAGGAAGCGCATGCTGATCATGCATCCAAACCAGCGACGCATTACCGAGACTATTCTGTCGGGCGCAAACCCTGGGCTCGATTCTGCCATCGAAAGCAACTTTACCGGCAGCATGGAGAATACGAACAGTATGGGCGCCAAAGGGATTTCATCCTTCAAACCCCTGGTCAATGCCGACTGGATACTAGCCATTCATTATCCTCTTTCCGAGGCCTATGCACCCATAAGTCGGATCAACTACTTCATGGCTGCCATGTTCTGCATGGCTTTTGTTGCCTCCCTGGTTATTGCCTATTTCGTGACGGGAAAAATCGTCGGCCCCGTAGTAAGGCTGACTGCCCATGTGAAGAAACTGTCGGCAAAACGGGGAGAAGGAAGGTTTATTCATATCGATACCCGCGACGAGTTGGGTTCCCTGGCTGCAGCCTTCAACGAGATGATTCTCCAGATGGACGAAAAGCAGGAATTGCTCCACGAGAACCGGGAGCTTTACAAGATTCTCGCCGAGTTCACTTCGGAACTGGCAATCCTGTTCAATCCGGACAAGTCCGTACGATATGTGTCTGGCAACTGCCTCAAGCTGACCGGCTACACGGAAGAGGAGTTCCACGGTAATCCCCGCTTTCTCGAAAAAATCGTTCATCCCGAGGACCTGGACGCATGGCTCCATCACTGTGAACTGCCGGACGAAGAAGGATGCGGTAGAAGCTTCGACATCAGGATCATCACCAAAAACGGAGAGACCAGGTGGTTCAACCATGTCTGTCATACCGTTGTCGCATCGGACGGCAGCCGCATAGCAATCCGCGCCAGTTTCAGGGACGTCACCCACCGGATCATCCTGGAGCAGAGACTTAATGACCAGAGAGTCTTCAGCGAAAGTATCGTCGATAGCATTCTTACGCCGGTTTTCGTCATCGATGCCGATCATAAGGTCATTGCCTGGAACCGTGCCATGGTGGAACTGACGGGAAAGGCCGCCGCCGATGTCCTGGGGACCAGCCTGCAATGGCAGCCTTTTTATGGGGATCAACGACCGACCCTGAGCGACCTGGTTCTGGATGGTCTCAATGGGGACATCGAGCGCTGTTACCAGCACTGTTTCAAAGATCCCTTTGTCAAGAAATCCATTCGCTGCGAACAGTGGTTTGAAATGCCCAACGGAGAAAAACGCTATCTGATCTTAGATGCCGCCCCCATCTTCAGTGACGGCAAAAAGGTGGCCGTCGTAGAAACCATTTACGACATCACCGAGCGTAAGACAGCGGAGGACAGCCTCAGGCTCTTTTCCGAGGCCATCAATCAAAGCGCCAGCTCAATCATCATTACCGATTTGGAAGGCTCGATCCAGTATGTGAACCGGAAATTCTGCGAAATCAGCGGATACAGCAAAGAGGAGATACTGGGGCGGAAACCGCCGGTTCTCGATCCGGAGCAGCAATCGCCGCAGCTGTACCATCAAGTGTGGCAGACCCTAACTGCAGGAGATGCCTGGCAGGTGCAACTCATGAGCCGAAAGAAAGATGGAACCGCCTTTTGGCAGACTGTCACCGTGATGCCGGTGACGGACCCGGACGGGACAATAACTAATCTCGTTATTGCCGAGGAGGACATTACCGAACTGAGAAATAACGAGCGGGCTCTGAGAAAACAGCAGGCTGAGCTGGTGGTGAAACATGAAGAACTCCGCAACCTGTTCAGGCAGGTGGAGCAGGGCAAGCGGGAGTGGGAAAAGACAATGGACTGCATCGACGACATGATCATACTCGTAGATGGCCAGGATCATGTCAGACGCTGCAACAAGTCGTTCATGGAATTCTGCGGCATTTCCTATACCGGCCTCATTTCCAGCAAATGGCCCGATCTTTGCGCCTCCCTCGGTTTTACCTTCGACCGGGACAGCAGGAAGATCGAGTTCCATCATGAGCCAACCAACCGCTGGTTCGATCTGAGCAGCTACCCTTACGGGGATGCTGACGGGGCAGTCATTACTCTCCATGACCTGACCCAGATCAAGCTGGTTTCCCAGGAGTTGTTTCGGACTTACGAGGATCTGAAAACCACCCACAAACAATTGCTCCAGAATGAAAAGATGGCTTCCCTCGGCCAGCTTGCGGCGGGTGTTGCCCATGAGATCAACAACCCCATCGGTTTCATTTCAAGCAATCTGGGGACAATGGGCAAGTACCTGGAGCGGCTTCAGGGAATTATTGCCGCCCAGAGCGCAGCCATTAACGACACCGCCCCGGCCGAGGTCCGGACGGAGATCGCCGAACTGAGCGCCAGATGCAAGCTGGACTACATACTCAATGATGCTCGGAGCCTGTTGTCCGAGTCGACAGAGGGGGCCGAGCGGGTCAAACATATCGTCCAGAACCTGAAATCCTTTTCCCGGATCGACAATGCGGAAAGCAAGTATATGGACCTTCACGAATGCCTGGAAAGTACTATCATGGTCGCCTGGAATGAGTTGAAATACAAGGTGACGCTGGTCCGGGATTACGGCGAACTGCCCCAGGTCAAATGCTTTCCCCAGCAGCTGAACCAGGTATTCCTCAATCTGCTGATCAATGCCGCCCATGCCATCAAGGAGCGTGGGGAAATCAGGATTGCGACCTGGTGCGAGGACAAGACCGCCTGCATTGCCATCAGCGACACCGGTTGCGGGATTCCGCCGGAGGTGATCGGCAAGATTTTCGATCCATTCTTCACAACCAAGGAAGTGGGAAAAGGAACTGGACTAGGTCTTTCCATCAGTTTCGACATCATCAACAAACATAAAGGGACTATAGATGTTACCAGTGAACCGGGACAGGGAACGACCTTCACTATCCGAATTCCTGTGGAGTAGCGAATGGATGAAACCGTGAGAATTCTTTGCGTCGATGACGAACGAAACGTGCTCCGCGCAATTGAAAGAATGTTTATCGATGAGGACTACGAGATCATCACCGCCTCTTCCGGGGAGGAGGGATTGGAAAAGCTCTCCAGTAGCGAAAATTTCCATGTGATCATCTCGGACTACCGCATGCCCGGCATGAACGGGGTGGAATTCCTCAAGAAGGCGTGCAGCCTCCATCCGGAAACAATCCGCATCGTCCTCTCCGGTTATGCGGATACCGCTGCTGTCGTTGCGGCGATCAACGAGGGGGAGATCTACCGGTTCATCCCCAAGCCCTGGAACGAAGATGAGCTGAAGATGACCATTGCCAAGGCAGTGGAGATGTTCGCCCTTCATCGGGAAAACGCAAAGTTGTCCGAAGAACTCCATGTCAAGTCCCTGGCTCTGGAGCTTTTGAGCGGTGCCGTTGATCAACAGCAAGTTTTGGTGGCGGGTGGCCCCCACGGCCTTGATCCTTTCATAATATTGGACAGCCTTCCCTTCGGCGTGCTGTCGGTCCTCGCCGATACGGTCATGCAAATGAACACTGCTGCCGCCCTGCTGCTGGGGAGGGATAGGGACGAATGCCTGAGTCGGCCCATGGCCCATGTACTCCCTGCTGATATCTGCGGGTTTATCGGCCGGGTTTTGGCCGGAGAGAAAAGCTGGACCGGCATTGCCGCCGACGGCAGGACGTTGCAGGCTGATGCGACCGCATTGGATCAGGGTGCAACACCTGCCATCGTCATAGTCCTGACAGGAGAGTCTTCAGTATGAGCGAACCTATCCTTTTTGTTGATGATGAACAACATGTGCTCAACGCCCTGCAGCGGGTTTTCTCGGAAAGCGGCCTGGAAACCGTTTTCACCCGTAGCCCAATAGAGGCACTGGAACTGTGTCGCAGTAAAAAGTTTGCCGTTATCGTTTCGGACAATATGATGCCTGAAATGAAAGGAATCGAACTGTTGACACGGATCAAGGAGGAATCACCGGAGACCGTCAAATGTCTGCTGACAGCCCATGCCGATCTGGATACGGCGCTGCAGGCGATCAACAGTGGCGAGGTCTTCAGATTCATCGTCAAGCCCTGGCGAAATGAGGAGCTATACCAGGCGGTCAGCGAAGGGGTTGCCCGTTTCCGTATCTGGGACGCCCTCAGACAACATGATGAAGGTGTTCTCCATTCTCTGGCCGAGACCATCGAGCTGAAAGACCATTACACCCGCGGGCACTGTAACCGCGTTGCCGACCACGCTTTAAGGATATGCGAGCTTTTGAAGCTTCCCTCGACCACATCCCGGGAGATTCGTTACGGCAGCTGGCTGCACGACTGCGGCAAGATCGGCGTGCCGGAGACAATCCTCAATTCTACCTGCATGCTTTCGGAGCAGGAAATGATCGTTGTCAGGAAGCATCCCGAGTGGGGAGCCAACGTGGCCCAGCAGGCCAACTTATCTCCTACTTTGATCAACATTATCCGCCATCACCATGAGCGCTTCGATGGAACCGGGTATCCCTTCGGTCTGAAAGGGGTCTCGATCCCTCTGGAGGCACGGATAGTGGCCGTTGCCGACGTTTTCGACGCCCTGACTACGGATCGACCTTATAAGCCTGCCATGAGTTTCGCAAAGGCGCACAAGCTCATGGGAGATATGCGAGGAAACCACCTGGAAGGACGGCTGGTAGACATGTTTTTCCAAACATTGGACACGGAAAAAACAGGCTCAGAAGGATAAAGAACAATGGTAGCCCAAACCACAAGCACCATACTTGTCGTCGACGACGAAGAAAACATCCTCCGGGCCATTGTCCGCCTGCTGATGGAGGAGAACGACATCAATGTACTGACTGCCGGCTCGGGAAGCGAAGGGCTCAGCGTTCTGCAGGCGCACCCGGATGTGGCGTTGATCCTTTCTGACCAGCGAATGCCGGGAATGACGGGAGCGGAATTCCTGCAACAGGCAAAGAGCCTGGCTCCGGAAGCGATACGCATGGTATTGACCGGTTATGCCGACATCAATGCCACCATGGACGCAATCAACAAGGGTGGGGCTTCTTGCTACATCACCAAACCGTGGGATGACGGCATGCTTGTGCAGACCCTGACAGAAGGCGTCCAGCGCTACCGGATGACCATGGAGAACAAGCGCCTTTCCGCACTGGTACAGCAGCAGAATGCCGAGCTGCACGAGTGGAACAACGGGCTGAAGAGCCGCGTAATGGAACAGACGACCCGGATCAGGCAGCAGATGGAGGAATTGCGCCTGAGTGGCGAGATTGCCACCAGGAACTGGCAGAATACCATTCTTGCCTTTTCCAGCGTTATCGGCCTTTTAGATTCACTGGCAAAGAATCATTCTAACAATGTTTCCGCTGTTGCCGAAGAGTCCGCTCGCAAATTACAGTTAACAGAAGACGAAATCGAAACTATAAGAGTCGCTGCACTTTTGCATGATATAGGGAAAATAGGTATAGAACCAGGCATACTAAGAATGCGGTATGAGTTGCTTGATGATGAGGAGCGTGCAGAGTATGCCCGGCATCCGGTGCGGGGACAGGCAGTTGTTGATGTGGTCGAAGGTTTACGCTCAGCAGGCCAGATAATTCGTCACCATCATGAACTCTATGATGGAACAGGATTTCCAGATGGGCTATCCGGGAAGGACATACCGATTGGAGCACGTATAATCGCCATTGCAGATTTCGTGGATACGACTATCTCAAGAATGGATGCTTCGGTTTCAATCGAATCAATAATGAAAAGCCTAAAGGAGAAAGCAGAAAGCTTTTTTGATCCAGAGCTGCTGCCAACAGTTCAGGAAGTATCCACTAGTTATTATATTGGTCTTACAGATCGTTCGATGGTTGTGCAAGAAATTTCACCAAAAGACTTATGTACAGGCATGGTCCTGGCCAGAGAAGTGATAAGCGGCACGGGGCTTTTGCTTCTAAACAAGGGGGCGACATTGGATGAGGCTAAAATACACGCTCTGAAGCGATATTACAGTGTAGATCCTCCCGAGGGGGGAGTGTTTGTTTTCGTTTCTCAATGAGTATTTACTTTTGTAATCTACAGACTCAACTTCTTGATTCAAGGAACAGGATTCCCATCATGATTGAATTTAATGAAAAAGAGCGGCGCATGGTTCTGAAACTCGTTTATTATGGCCCTGCCATGTCTGGGAAAACAACCAATCTTCTTCAATTGCATGAATTGTTAAAACATGAAGGTCGAGGAGATCTGATGGTCTTGGATACAACTGACGATAGAACAATCTATTTTGATCTTCTGCCTTTTTTCATTGTTGCACCCAGCGGGTTAAAAATAAAAGTCAAAGTTTACACAGTTCCAGGCCAAGTAAGACATGACGCCACACGTAAGGCTGTATTACAGAGAGCTGATGGCGTTGCTTTTATCGCTGATTCCCAGCTTTCGCAAAGCACGAACAACCTTGCCAGCTTTGAAAGCTTGGAAAACAATTTAGCTTTGGTAGGGTTGGATGTTGATTCAGTGCCGCTTGTGATTCAATTTAACAAGCGAGATTTATCGGCAATAGTTGCAGAAGAGGATATTCTTCATACTTGGGAGCCTACCGGAATTCCCGTGACTATGGCAGCAGCTATTAAAGGATTGGGAGTAGTAGAAACATTTTCACTGCTGGTCGAACGCCTTTACGACAGAATTGATGATCGCTACAGAATCGCGTCCGACCATGGTCTTGACAAAAGAGCATTTGTGAATCGCATGGTCAATGTTGCTGAGCAGGAAGGAGATTGATACAGATGCTGCCTTCACAGGAAGGAATTTCATATGTAGTCGGCGATGAGAAGCGCCTGCATGACGTTTTAATAGATACTGAGGTTATTCCTCTTCTTGAAGGTGCCGTACAGGCAGGTGCCGATAATGTGACCATACTGGACCCAGACGGGATGGAGATTTGGGGTGCCACCCAGCGTCCATTCCTGGCGGAACCTTTAGTTATTTTCCCCCTGAAATTGGAAGGGGAACCGGTAGGAACTATAAATGTTTTTGGAGATCAGGATTCAAAGCCTTTGCTTTTTGCAGTTGGTAAACTATTGGCTGTTGCGCTTAATACTGTGATTTCAAATAACCTTAAAAGAATTCTTACAACAGAAATTCATACTACTGTAGTCAATACATCCTTTGAGCAACTTGTTGAAATAAATCAACAGCTAAGTCAATCAGAAGCACGGTATCGAGATTTGGCAGAGAGCCTTGAAAAACGAGTGAATGAGAGAACATTCGAGTTGAAAAAAGCTCATTCGCATCTACTTCAGCAAGAAAAAATGGCAGCCATAGGGCAACTGGCAGCAGGAATAGCTCACGAGATAAACAATCCCCTTGGCTTCATCATAAGCAATCTTCACACCTTGCAAAAATATGTCAATCGCCTCAGTGCAATGTTATTCTTCTGCAGAGATCTGAACAAGATTGGTTCGACAACCTCCACTTTAGTCGAACAGACAGAACAAAAATGGCAAGAATTAAAAATAGACATGGTGTGTACAGATGTTGGTGATCTCCTATCCCAAACGTTGACCGGCGCAGAACGTGTTATGAACATAGTGGCTGATTTAAAAGGTTTTTCTCATGTCGATGAAGTTGGGCTTATTGACATTGATGTGAATAGAGAAATTGAACTGACATTAAGTGTTCTTTGTCATCAATTAAAAAACAAAGTGGAGATTGTACGTGATCTTCAACCATTGCCTGTTATCAAGGCTCAAGCGGCAGTACTTAGTCAAGTTTTCCTCAATATTATACAAAATGCAATCCAATCCCGTGGGGATGGCCTCCGTGTAACTCTGGCTACAGCCTGGGATGGGAAACGAATCAGAATCAGTATTGCTGATAATGGACCAGGAATTCTTCCAGAGCATCGCGGCCGGGTGTTTGAACCTTTCTTTACTACTCGTGAAGTGGGTGCAGGTAAAGGTATGGGGCTGGCCGTGGTGTATGACAGCGTTTTGAAACTTGGGGGAACTGTATCAGTTGCAGATGCAGCTGATGGTGGGGCTGATTTTATTATTACAATTCCTCTGAATAAGGAATAAATAATGGCTAAGTATTCCAACCTTTTCCGCAATACTACTAATACCGATGGAATCAATGAGCCCATGGGAGATGTAAGTGTTTCTTCCGGCCAACCTGGAGGTGTAGAAAAATTTACCATTCTTTTTGTGGATGACGAAGATGGTGTGTTGTCTGCAATGCGGCGTATTTTCATGGAAGAAAACTACAACATTCTTACTGCATCGAATGGGGAAAAAGCCCTATCCATGTTTGACGCCGAGCCGATTCATCTGGTTGTGTCGGATCATCGTATGCCAGGTATGACAGGTGCAGAACTTCTGAAAGCTATCAAGGAACTTTCGCCTCAGACAATACGCATCATGTTGACAGGTCATGCGGATGTCAATTCCATAATGGGTGCTGTAAAAGATGGAGCTGTATACAAATTTATTACCAAACCCTGGAATGATGAAGATCTGCGTCTGACGGTAAGCTTAGCTCTCCAGCAGTACACTTTAATTCAGGAGAACAAAAGGCTAAAAGATTTAGCTCGTACTCAACAGCTCAAACTGAAGAACTATAGCAGCCTCTTTGATGAAAACCACGGTATGATGGGAAGCATTTTGGTCAGAAGTGGAGTTATTAAACAGGAAGAGCTTGAAAATGCACTAGAAAATATGGAAAAGGGAGAATTTCTCAGTGAAGCAATAGTCAGATTGAGATATACCAGTGAGGCTAAAATAATAAAGGCTCTGCAGGAAAACCTCAATATTGAGTATGTGGATTTGCGCGAGTATGAAGTTAACCAGACTGCAGCGAGGTTCCTGCCCCGGGATCTTTGTGAAAGAAATCGGATAATTCCCATTAAAATGGATGGCCGTCAGCTGACTATGGCAATGGCGGATCCATCGGATATCTATAAAATAGACAACATTGCTACAATGACAGGGTTGAAGGTAACAGCTTTGTTGAGTGCTAGCACAGAAATTGTTGCACTTTTGAAGAGAATTTACGGTGAAAATAATATTGATGACATTGATGAATGTATAGATATAGAGCCACTTGATGAAATTGACATTGTAATAGAAGAAGATGAAAAAGATGTGAGTATTCAAGAACTGGTAGGCTCGTCTGAGGTTCCGCCGGTTATCCGTATAGTCAATGCCGTCATTTCGGAAGCTATCCGCTTCAGGGCAAGTGATATTCATGTGGAAGCTAAAACAAAGTATACCTTGATTCGGTTCAGAATAGACGGACTCCTTCACAGCAAAATCAAGATACCTGCTGATCTTCATGCTGCAATCATTTCTCGGCTTAAAATTCTTGCCAAAATGGATATATCCGAACGCCGCAAGCCACAGGACGGGCGTATAACAGTTAAAGCCGGCACTCGCATTGTCGACATGCGTGTTTCATCACTACCGACACTAAATGGTGAGAAGATCGTGATGAGGATTCTGGATAAGAGCTCTGCAATCAGGAGCCTCGATGAGCTCGGTGTACTTCAAGATGACCTGAAAAAAATCTCCATGATCGTAAGGAAGCCACAAGGTGTCATTGTTACAACCGGTCCAACTGGTAGCGGCAAAACAACAATGCTTTATTCGATTCTTGCCGCCATGCTTGAGAGCAGCAAAAACTTTGAAACTATCGAAGAACCGGTGGAATATTTCCTTGAGGATGCAAACCAGGTGGCGGTGCGGGATAAGATAGGGCTGACTTTTGCCCAGGTCCTGCGTGCCACCTTGCGCCAGGATCCGGATGTGATCCTGGTGGGAGAGATCCGAGACCACGAGACGGCAGACGTGGCATTCAAGGCATCCCTCACCGGACACATGGTGCTCTCCACCCTCCACACTAATAGTTCTGTAGCGTCCATTACCCGCCTGATCGATATGGGCGTTAAACCATACATTATTGGTTCTGCACTGGAAGGGATAATTGCACAGCGTCTGGTTAGACAAATCTGTCCTCATTGCAAAACGACAGTGTCACCAGATCCCGACATACTTGACCTTCTTCGAGTACCACCTGATTTATTTGCTGACGGTGTCAGTAAAGGTATGGGGTGTGATCAGTGCAATAAGACTGGATATATGTCACGGACGGGCATCTATGAAGTCTTCGTCATGAATGAAGATTTCAGGCATATGATAAGCACAGGGTATCGCGAAACGGAGTTATTCGAGATGGCTCGTGCTGCCGGGATGCGGACATTGGTTGAAGACGGTCTGGAAAAGGTCCGTCTGGGACTTACTACTCTTGAAGAGTTGCTCCGCGTAATAGGGCCACAGCTCGTTTATGAAAGATGCTGCGATAATTGCCATAGAAACTTCGATGCCAAGTTTCTGTTTTGTCCCTATTGTGGTTCATTCCGTCAGAATTTTTGCAAGACATGCAAAATTTCATTAGAGACTAGTTGGTTAAACTGTCCGAATTGCGGCAGTCCTAAAGACGTCTTATAATTCCATATGGTTTGGGAGGTGTGTATGAATCACCATACTAATGTTATGCTGGTGGATGATGAAGCCTATGTTATATCAGCACTTCAACGTGCCCTGATTGATGAAAGCTACGAAACTACAGGGGTGAATAGCGGGGAAGCGGCTTTGCAGCTGATGGAAGGAAAATCATACAAAGTAGTCATTTCCGATGAAAGGATGCCCGGCATGGACGGAGCCACTTTCTTGTCTGTAGTAAAAGAGCGTTATCCGGAGACGGTGCGCATCATGCTCACCGGCCATGCCAGTGTCGATGCCACCATGAAGGCGGTCAACAATGGCGAGATCTACCGCTTTTTCGTCAAGCCATGGGACGAGGTCCAGTTGAAGCTGGCTATTCGCTCTGCCATCGAAAAATACGATCTGGAATCGGAGAACAGGAGACTGCTGCGGGCGGTCAGACAGCAAAGCCAGGAGTTGAAATACCTGGAGCAGCATTATCCGGGAATAACCGAACTCCGCCGGGATGCCAATGGTGCGATCCGCCTTGACGACGATCTGTCCGATGCAGAGTTAGCGGATATCGTCGCCCAATGCACCAGGGGCTACTGAACCCGCCCCGGCCAAGGGGGCATAAACTTCTCAAAAAATGAGACATGAAAAAAGTGCTTTTTGCTATCTATCTACATATCAGCGCGGGTTTCATAGCCAAATCTTGAAAGAAAACATCGAAGGTTGTCTCTTTCGCCAGTGCAGTGGATATATACTGTACCTGCATGAGCAGGCACAGTAAAAATACTTTCCGATGGAACTAAAAACTTCCTCATATGATTCCCCATTCATGGCAGCTAAAAGCCTTGCCAGACAAACCATCCTCCAATAAGGGCGACTACGCCTCCGCTGACCCGCTTGGCCCATGCGGAGAAGTTAACCACCCCCCTCGCCTTGACGAATCCTTCAACAAATCCGGTGCAGGTGCCGGCAAAAAGCATGAGCAGGCAATGTCCGATTGCGTAACAGAAGAGCAGGGCAATGCCATACAACACCTGACCTTTCCCCGCTACCAGAGTAAGCAGTACGACAAGCACCGGCGTAGCGCATGGAGATGAGACAATGCCGAAAAACAGCCCCAGCAGGAATGTGCCGATAATTCCACCGCGCTTTGGCTTGAAGTTGCGTTTGACGGGCAGCCTGATTTCGTAAAAACCCATCATCTGTCCCCCCATCACCAGGGCGATAGTTCCGGCAATCAGATACCAAGGGCCACCCAATGTGCCGAACATCGTTCCCAGAAGCCCGGCAGCAGCACCAAAGGCGGTAAAGGTAAGCGACAGTCCAAGGATGAAGGCCAGGGAATAACGGAAAGCCTTCATGCGGTCGCCATCGCTGTAACCGCCGACGAAGCCGACCACCAGCGGGATGGTCGCCAGCACGCATGGGGAAGCCGATGAGAGAACTCCTGCGAGAAAGACTGCGCCGAAGGCGATGATGGGGTAGAGGGCGATGATTTGCTCGATATTGTCGAGAAAGGTCATTTCAGCCCTGCTGCCTTCAATTCTTTAACGATGTCGGTCCTGTCCATGAAACCCACATGGCGCTTCACTTCTTTCCCCTGGCCATTGAAAAAAATCTGGGTAGGTATCATCTGGACGCGGAACTTACTGGCAGCGGCCTTGTCCTCGTGGACATCAATGAAGAGAACAGAGGCTTTACTCCGATACTCTCTGGATAGTCCTTCAAGGATGGGGGCCATTTTTTTGCACGGAATACAAGTGCGAGCTCCCAGGTCGATGACCGTAGGTTTGCCGGAAGTGAGCGCCTGGCTGATAACTGCGTCAGTAGCGGACGGAATCTCTGCCATAGCGGTAGTGGTTAACAGCAGCATCGCTGCAATCATGAGCAATCTCATGACAGCACCTCCAGAATTTCGGCAACGGATGCCACCTTGCCGGAAAATTTTACCTTACCATCGACTACCAGCGCCGGGGTGCTCATGACGCCGTATTTCATAATCGAAGGAATATCTTCAACCTTTACTACTTCGGCAATTGTCCCGCTTTCTTCCAGTGCCTTCTTTGTATTCTCGTAGAGGGTCTTGCACTTTGCACAGCCGGTTCCCAGCACTTCGACTTTCATCTTTTCCTCCTGTAAATGTTTTTAGAGAAATGGCATTGAACAGATAGCCGACGGCCACTATGGCCGTCGCCACAACTCCAAAGAAGGTGGCGAGGAGTGGCTTCTTCAGCACGTTACTGAGGATTATCGCTTCCGGCAATGATAAGGCGGTCACTGCCATCATGAAGGTCAACACTGTGCCGATCGCCATCCCTTTGGCCGTTAGAGCCTGAACGATGGGAATGACCCCGGCGGCATTGGAATAGAGCGGCACGCCAAGCGCTACGGCCACCGGCACAGCGAAGGGATTGTTCCGTCCAGCCCAACGGGCAAGGAAATACTGGGGTACGTAGCCGTGAATGAAGGCCCCGATGCCGATACCGACTACCACAAACGGCCAGATTTTCTTCAACAGGCCTGCGGTGTACTGGTGGGCGTTAGCAAATCTCTCTGACCAACGCTGTTCGGCAATTTCCGTGTTGCCGACTTGCATCTCCCAGACATAATCCTGAACGTATTTTTCCATCTTCAGTCTGCCGATAATCATCCCGGCAAAGATGGCCACCAGAAGCCCGGTTCCTATGTAGACGAGGGCTACCTTCCAGCCGAACATGCCCCAGAGTATGATAAGAGCCACCTCGTTGACCATGGGCGATGAAATGAGAAACGATAAGGTCACGCCAAGGGGAACGCCCGATTCCACAAAGCCGATGAACAGCGGTACAGAAGCAGCTTAAAGCAAATGCTTCATGTGCTCCCTCCTCAATGGTTGCGTGAGAGAATGCAAAGCCATCCATGGCGGAGTTGTCGGTAGTGGGGATGTCCCAGGGTGCTATATGGTCTTCCGGAGTTACTCTGTTCAGCCCCTGAAACACCTTTTCGGTTTCCAGAGGCGATACATGTACAAGAATGTTCTGTTGTGCTTCGTTGATACTGATCAAGAGATGTTTCCTCCTCGTTCTGCATTTCGATAGGCTCTCGCCAGAATTTCCATAGGGTGAAATACCGGGTAAGGGAGTGCATGATTGAACTGCAATCGACAACTGAGGCAATCGGTGATTATTGCCTGGGGGGCGTGCTGACGAATTTTCAGCATTAGAGGCTTTCCTATGGCCAGTGATTTTTCGTGAAAATGAGTCTTGAAGCCGAAATTGCCCCCCATCCCGCAACAATCCGTCTCCTCCAGCGATTCCAGTCTCAATCCGGGAATGAGTGCCAGCAGGTCCAAGTAGGGGGTACCTATCTTCTGTTCCCGCTGATGGCACGGTGCATAATAAACCATCCGTTCATTGATGGTGTTAAAGAAGGTATCAAGTCTTCCTTCAGCATGGAGGCGTGCCAGATATTCTCCAGCATCACAAAGCGCATCGGACAGCCCGATGCGGGACATGGGATCAAAAGCAGAAAAACAGCCATCATCCTTAAGGATATCCTTGTAGGCAGATTTAATATTCTGAACTGGTTATTGCCGCTACTCGGGTCAGGAACCCTGATCTCGTTTTCTCCAGCACCGATCGATCCTTGATAATCATCTGAAAAATAGGCCCTTTCTTTGAGTAAGACTTTCATGAAGTACCCACAGGTAGGGCAGGAACAGACCAGATTATCCCCTGCCTTGGCGGATTCCAGCAGCGATTCAATGTTTAAACCGGCTCGCTGCAGCGAGCCATCGAAGTCTCCTTCCACCAAATGCGGCATACCACAGCATTGCTGAGGCGGGACATAGACAGTCTCACCATTGCGCTCCAGGACTTCTACGGTTGCCCGTGCGACCTCTGGGAAGAGATAACCCGCGGTGCAGCCCGCAAAATAGGTGACATTACGGCTTCCTGGAAGCCTGTTAGTTAAACCTTTCTTTTTCGCCCACTGAAAAAAATCCGGTTCTGTAACTGTTGGGATCTGCCGTGCAGGATGAGTCCGGGTGACTTTCCGGAGCAACGTGCTCATGGCTTTATTGTTGGTTAACGCCTTGGATAGTCGTGGAAATGTGCCGCATAAGCGGGCCAACCCTGGCACATCAATCATTAGCCGGGTTGAGATGGGAGTGCCTTCCTTCTGCATGTAACCATTCTTGGCCTTGACCAGATCCTCGGGCACCCTGGGGCACGGACAGAGGCCGCAGAGGGTACATAGTTCAACTAGCTCTCGTAGTTCCGCCTCGGTAACCGGTATCTCCTCTTCCTTTTCCCGATCAGAGAGACGATAAAGCTCAGGAAAGAATACACAATCCTTCTCCATAAGCGTGCGGCAGGTGTCGCAGTCGGCGCACAACTCAATAACTTCACGCACTACTTTCTGCGGACTTTTACGTGATGAATCTACCAAATTCGATCCTTAACGACTATTTCTACTCATTGTTGAGGTTTAAGTCCCGCGAGTAGCTCACACACCATTATGTGCTGAGTTTGGTAAGAACTTCGTTGTCTCTGCAAAAGGGGGAGGTGATATTGGGGTAAGAACTTTGATCTGGTAGGAACTTTGTTGTTTAGGTAAAAATTTTGTTGTCTCCGCACAGCAGCAGATGTTTACCCCTCCATCCCCAGTCTCTTCATCTTTTCCACAAGGGTGGTACGGTTCAGCTTGAGCATGTTTGCGGCCCTGGCCTTTACCCCCTTGGACAGGAGCAGGGCATCGCTGATCATTTTTCTTTCGATGTCATTCACAGTTTTCGCCATATCTATACCGTCCTCGGTAACCTTGGTGGACGCTCTTTCCTGCTCTCCATAGGCTCTGGCGATGTTCGGCGGCAGATCGTTCAGGGAGATGTGGTCCCCTTCCGTGAGTGCAACAATCCGTTCAATGACATTTTCCAGTTCCCGCACATTTCCCGGCCATTGATAGAATTCAAGGGCTTCATATGCTTCCTTGTCGATGCTCATGGCCGGGCGTTTCATTTCCCGGCAATTCTTCTCCAGAAAGTGTCTGACAAGCAGGAAAATGTCCTCTGTCCTTTCTCGCAAGGGGGGAATGTTTATGGGGATAACGTTCAACCGGTAATAGAGGTCTTCACGAAAAGTTCCCCGCTTTACTTCCTGCTCCAAATCCACATTGGTTGCGGAAATGACCCTGGCATCAAGCTTTATGGGTTTGTTGGAGCCTACCTTTTCCACTTCCTGCTCCTGCAAAACCCGCAGCAGTTTGGTTTGCAGGTGCATGGGCAGGGTGCCTATTTCATCGAGAAATATAGTTCCATGATTTGCCGCTTCGAACTTGCCGACCTTGTCCTTGATGGCACCGGTGAACGAGCCCCTGGTATGGCCGAAGAGCTCGCTTTCCAGCAGGTTTTCCGGGATGGCTGAACAGTTGATGGCTATGAAGGGCTTATCCCGGCGGGCTCCATTGAAATGGACGGCTTTGGCTACAAGTTCTTTGCCGGTACCCGATTCGCCGAGGATAAGAACAGTCGAATCGGTCTTGATGATCTTTTTCATCCTGGAAAAAACCTGCTGCATCGCTTCGGAACTGCCGATGATGTTGGCAAATTCGTACCGGTCGCGCAGTTGTTCTTTCAGGTAGACGTTTTCGTTGACGAGCCGGTGCTTCTCCACTGCTTTATCGATGATGATACGGAGTTCATCGATGTTGAGTGGCTTGGTGATATAGTCGTAAGCCCCTTCCTTCATGGCCTTGACAGCGGTCTCGGCCGAGGCGTGGCCGGTAATGAGGATGACTTCCGTGTGTGGGGATGTATCTTTTATTTTTTTCAGGATATCGATGCCGCTGATGTCGGGAAGGAACAAATCGGTGATGACGATATCAAAACGCTCGTTCATCATGAGCTTCAGGCCTTCGGCGCCGGAACCGCTCCCCTTTATGGTGAAGCTGTTTCCTTGCAGCAGGAGTAAAAGCGCCTCGCGGCTCGGCCTTTCGTCTTCTATGAGCAGGATTTTCACGCGTTCTTTCATCGGAAGGCTCCCAGATTGTGAAAAACTAACATGTTACCGTCAAATTGGCAAGGCGGGATTTGACGCCGGCAGGTCACAAAGTATACTGTTCCTGATATGAATATGGGAGTGTCAATGCCTCGTTTACTGTTCTTCTGTCTGTTTCTCTTCATCTGTTGCCCCCCTGCCGGGGCCACTGGAGCTGTGGTACGCAAAATTTCCATTAGTGGACCGATAACCCCGGTCGTTGCCGGTTATTTGCAGCGGAATTTGCAGGAGGCGGAAGCAGGCCGCGAAAATCTTATGCTGATTACCATGGATACTCCAGGCGGACTTGATTCTGCCATGCGCGACAGCGTCAAGCTGATCATGTCAAGCACCGTTCCGGTAGTCGTTTACGTGGCTCCCAGTGGTGCTCGCGCAGCTTCCGCCGGCGCGGTGATTGCCCTTGCCGCCGATATTTGTGCCATGGCCCCCGGCACCAATATCGGAGCTGCCCATCCCGTTACCATGGGTGAAAAGCCTGACAAGGTCATGATGGATAAGGTCGTAAATGACGCGGAAGCATACCTGGAGGGTATTGCCGCAAAGCGAGGGAAGAATGTCAAACTTGCAGGGCAGATGGTTCGGGAAAGTCTCTCTTTGTCGGCCGATAAAGCTCTGGATGGGAAAATAATCGACATGATCTCCACCGATCAGGCACAACTTCTGGCTGAACTCCATGGTCTGAGCCTGATCAGGGATGGCAAAAAGCTGGTCATCGAAACGGCCGGCGCTGAAGTCCGGGGACATGAGATGGTTGCCAAGGAAAGAATCCTCAATGTCATCAGTAATCCCAATGTTGCATACGTGCTCATGATGCTCGGCTTTCTCGGCATATTTTTCGAGCTTTCCAATCCGGGCGTCATGCTCCCTGGCATTGTCGGGGGTATTTCTCTTATCCTTGCTTTTTTTGCTTTACAGGCCTTGCCTGTTAATTATGCAGGGGTACTCTTGCTGTTACTGGCCCTGGTGCTGTTCATCGCAGAGATAAAGATCATTTCCCATGGCATGCTGACAGTGGGAGGGGTGATATGTCTGGTTCTGGGCTCTCTTTTCCTTTTCGAAAGCTCTGAACCGTATCTTCGCGTCTCCTGGAGCGTCATTACTGTCACCGTTCTGGCAACCACCGTCTTTTTCGTTTCTGCGGTTGCACTTTCCATTAAGGCCCACCGGAAAAAACCGCTCACCGGCATCGCGGGGCTGATTGGCGAAAGGGGGACGGCAGAGACCGATCTTAACCATGAAGGAAAGGTATTTGTCCATGGGGAATACTGGCAGGCCTCCAGTGACAGCCCTGTCAGGAAAGGGGAGGAGGTTGCCGTGGTGGCGGTGGAGGGCATGCGATTAAAGGTTAAGAAGGCATAAGGCATGCCTGAAGAATAGCTGGGTACTACACATTAAAGGAGCTTTGGACATGTTTGATATTTTCGATTACATACCATTTATTTTCGTGATTGTGCTGCTCATCATGTTTGCCGCCAGCGCCATCAGAGTTCTTCCCGAGTACGAGCGCGGTGTGCTGTTTCGCCTGGGACGTTTTGCCGGGGTGCGGGGGCCGGGCCTTTTCTTCATCATTCCCGGCATAGACAAACTGGTGCGGGTATCTCTGCGAACAGTGGCTTTTGACGTGCCGCCGCAAGATGTCATAACCCATGATAACGTCACGGTCAAGGTTTCGGCTGTTATTTATTTTCGGGTGGTAGCTCCTGAAAAGGCCATTATCGATGTGGAAAATTATTTGTATGCCACCAGCCAGTTGTCACAGACGACGCTGCGCAGCGTGCTGGGCCAGGTGGAACTGGATGAACTGCTGGCAAACCGGGAAAAAATAAACAAGCAGTTGCAGGAAATTCTGGACCGCCATACCGACCCGTGGGGAGTGAAGGTGGCCAATGTGGAGGTCAAGAATATCGACCTGCCCCAGGAAATGCTTCGGGCGATAGCTAAACAGGCTGAGGCGGAAAGGGAGCGAAGGGCTAAAATAATCCATGCCGAGGGTGAACTGCAGGCCTCCGAAAAGCTGGCTGGCGCGGCCAAGGTGCTTGCGGCTGACCCAATGTCCCTGCAACTGCGCTACTTGCAGACTTTAACGGACATAGCGGCAGAAAAAAATTCCACTACCATTTTCCCGGTGCCCATAGACCTGATAAGCATATTTCTCGATAAAATAGGGGATAGACAAAAGTCTTGATACTGCGATTGCAGGATTTATAACAGGAGGAGAATCCATGCTGAACAAAAAAATGTATGCCGCATTGAACAAGCACATGAACATCGAATTATACTCCGCCTACCTCTACCTCTCCATGTCTTCCCATGCCAATTCCATCGGCCTAAAAGGGACTGCCAACTGGTTCATGGTCCAATACCAGGAAGAGATGGTTCATTTCATGAAGTTCTATAACTACATCAACAGCCAGGGGGCATCTATCGGCCTTTCCGCCATGTCTGCTCCTCCAGGCCAGTATAAATCCCTGCTCGACATGTTCGAGCAGACCCTGAAGCATGAGCAGTTCATTACCCGGTGCATTAACGATCTGACCGATCTGGCCCTGAAGGAAAAGGATCATGCCTCCCACATTTTTCTTCAGTGGTTTGTCACCGAACAGATCGAGGAAGAGGAAAATGACCGGGATCTTATCGGCAAACTGAGACTGATAGGTGACAACGGCCATGGGCTGCTCATGCTGGACGGGGAAATGGCAGCCCGGATCTTCGTTCCGCCTCCGGCAACTGCTGCCTGAGGAGGCTATTGAATCAATAAAAAAGCCCGCAGCTGCGGGCTTTTGGCTTTGACTAACCCCTCAATCCTCCTATGAAATAGGGAGGATTGAGGGGGGGAGCAAGGGGTAGGATAGTCATACCTCTAGAGTTTTTCAGTCTTTGCCTTGCTTTTCAACTCTTCAAGATAATCACCGACGCCCTTTTGAATTTTTTGGCTTTTCAGGTAATCAACAATCTTGGTCTTGACCTCGTCAAACTTCACCATGCCGGCTTCTTTCTTTTCTGCCAGCTTGATGATGTGATAACCGAACTGGGTTTCAACCACGTCGCTGACTTCACCCGGTTTAAGGGCAAAAGCGGCGTTTTCGAAGGGGGCGACCATTTGACCTTTGGGGAAGGTGCCAAGGTCACCACCCTGCTTGCTGCTGGGGCATGTTGATTCTGCTTTTGCCAGGGTGGCAAAATCTTCGCCGGCTTTGATCTTTTTCAGAATGCCTTCGGCCTTTTCCCTGGCCTTTTTCTTGTCTTCTTCGCCGGCCTTGGCGTCAACTCCGATGAGTATATGGCTGGCTCTGATGCTTTCGTCCTGTTTGAATTTTTCGGTATTGTCATCATAGAATTTTTTGGCGTCGGCTTCAGCCACATTGATGTTGGAGATGATGTTTTTCTCAATGAATGCAGTGATAACAATATCCTTGCGGGTGAACTCCTTGAGATCCTTCTCGGACATTTCCACTGATTTAAGCGCCTTGTCGAATTCTTCAGGATTGGGAAATTTTGCCCGATTCAGGGCGATTTTTTCCTCTATCTGTTTGTCGATATCCTTGATCTCGGTTTTCTGACCTGCCTGATACATCAATTCCGCGGAGATCAACTGGTCAAGGGCAGCCTCCTCTGCCTGTTTCTGCTGCTCAGGGGGAAGAGCCTGCGGGAGCCTGTTCTGGGCGACGAGCACCTTTACAGCCCGGTCCAGCTCTTTGCGAGTGATGATGGTACCGTTAATCTTTGCCACGGGGTCGGAAGGAGAAACCTTTTTTACCGTTTCCTTGACTTCTTTCTGCTCGGCAGATGCCGCTGTTTTTTGTGGCTCTGCACCAAGTGCTGGCATGGACTGAATTGCAAAAACAGCAAGCGCTGCAACTAAAGATATTTTTTTTGCCGACATCTTTATCTCTCCTTTGGGGAATTTTTGCAGAAATATACCATTAAAGAAGGGTTTGGTAAATATACATCTTTAGAAAAATTAAACTCTTTACATAATATAACAGATGTTTACTATTGACAATAAAATATGATTCTGGTTTTATTGTTACTTCGTTTGGTGTAAGCTAAATATCTAGAAAAACTAAAGAATTTTAGTACCAATAAATATTTATCTATAGTTTATTTGTTTTATTTTCGGTAAAATAGTTAAGTCTGGAGGCACTAATGGCACAACGCAAATTCAGAAAGATTATGGCTGCTAACCGCGGTGAGATAGCCATCAGGATATTTCGCGCCTGCACCGAGCTGGGTATTGGCACTGTAGCGATCTATTCAGAAGAAGACAAGCTGTCTCTGCACCGATACAAGGCTGACGAGGCATATTTGATCGGTAAAGGCAAAAGTCCCATAGACGCCTATCTGGGTATAGACGAAATAATTGCCCTCGCTCTGAAAAGGGATGTGGATGCTATTCATCCCGGTTACGGTTTCCTCTCCGAAAATGCGGAGTTTGCGGAGAAATGCGAAGCTGCAGGAATTACCTTTATCGGTCCCACTGCTGAAATGCAGCGGCGGTTGGGAGACAAGGTAGCTGCCCGCAAGGTTGCCATGGAGGCCGGCGTACCTGTCGTTCCCGGTACCGAAGAGCCTGTGGAGCACGAAGAGGATGCCCTTATCTTCGCCAAGAACTATGGCTATCCCATCATTATCAAGGCTGCTGCCGGTGGTGGTGGCCGGGGGATGCGGGTGGCAAACAACCGCAAGGAACTCATTGAAGGGCTAGCCGCTGCCCGCAGCGAAGCACAGGCTTCCTTTGGCAATCCTGCCGTCTTCCTGGAGCGTTACCTGGAAAATCCCAAACACATCGAGGTCCAGGTTCTCGGTGACAGCCATGGCAATCTGGTGCATTTCTTCGAGAGGGATTGTTCAATCCAGCGCCGTCATCAAAAGGTGGTGGAATTTGCTCCATCCCTTTGCATTACTCCCGAGATGCGTGAGGAGTTATGCAGCGCAGCCCTGAAAATTGCCGGCCATGTGGGGTACCGGAATGCGGGTACGGTGGAGTTCCTGCTGGACCAGGAGGGGAACTTCTATTTTATCGAGATGAACCCGCGCATCCAGGTGGAACACACCGTCACTGAAATGATCACCGGCCGCAACCTGGTGCAGACCCAGATCTTGGTAGCCGAAGGCAAGCCCCTGTCCGACCCGGAAATCAATATCCCCAATCAGGATGCCGTCAAGATGTGGGGATATGCCTTGCAGTGCAGGATTACCACCGAAGATCCCGCCAACAATTTCGCCCCCGATTTCGGCATTCTCAAGGCTTACCGCTCGTCGGCGGGCTTCGGAGTGCGCCTTGACGCCGGCAATGCCTTTACCGGTGCGCAGATCACCCCCCATTACGACTCGCTGCTGGTCAAGGTCAGCGCCTGGGGGCTTACCTTCGATGAAGCTGCCCGCATCATGCACCGTTCCCTGCAAGAGTTCCGTATCCGGGGAGTCAAGACCAATATCTCTTTCCTGGAGAATGTCGTTACCCATCCGGTTTTCCTCAACGGCAAATGCGACACCTCGTTTATCGAAAAGCATCCCGAGCTGCTGCAATTGCGGGAAAAGAAAGACCGCGCCACCAAGGTGCTCAATTTTATCGGCGATGTCATTGTCAACGGCTCCCCGGGCATCATCAAGCCGCTGAAATCTTCGGAGCTCCTGGAGGCAACGGTTCCGGATGTGGATTTCACCAAGCCCAGGCCGGCCGGCACCCGCGACATATTCATGGAGAAGGGGGCTGATGGCCTGGCCAAGTGGATACTGGAGCAGAAGAAGGTCCTCATTACCGACACCACCATGCGCGATGCCCATCAGTCACTGCTGGCCACAAGGGTAAGGACCTATGACCTGTTGAAAATCGCCGAGCCTACCTCCCATCTGGCTGCCGATCTCTTCTCTCTGGAGATGTGGGGGGGGGCTACCTTTGACGTCTCCATGCGTTTCCTCAAGGAGTGCCCATGGCAGCGGCTGCACAAACTGTCGGAGGCCATTCCCAACGTCCTTTTCCAGATGTTGCTCAGGGGGTCCAATGCCGTAGGCTATACCAACTATGCCGATAATGTGGTGGAGCGCTTCGTCGAGGAAGCAGCCCATTCAGGCATAGACATCTTCCGCGTTTTCGACTCCCTCAACTGGACCACCGGCATGAAGGTCGCAATGGAGGCGGTGCGCAAGCAAGGGAAAATCTGCGAAGCTGCCATCTGCTACACCGGTGACATCAATGACCCCAAAAGGGACAAATATCCGCTGGAATATTACGTGGGCATGGCTAAAGAGCTGGAGAAGATGGGCGCCCATATTCTTGCCATCAAGGACATGGCGGGGCTTCTCAAGCCGCTGGCTGCTTCCCGGCTGATCAAAGCCCTTAAATCGGAGGTTGGCATACCGATCCACCTCCATACCCATGATACCTCAGGCAACGGTGGCGCGATGCTCCTCATGGCCTGCCAGGCAGGCGTCGACATCGTGGATGCCGCACTTTCCTCCATCTCCGGTTTGACCTCACAACCCAATCTCAATGCGCTGGTGGCTGCCCTGAAAGGGAGTGAGTGGGATACCGGCCTCAATGAGGAAAACCTGCAGAAGCTTGCCAATTATTGGGAAACGGTGCGGGATTATTATGCCCCCTTTGAATCTGGGTTGAAAAGCGGCACTGCCGAGGTTTATCACCACGAGATACCGGGGGGGCAATATTCAAATTATAAACCCCAGGTGGCTGGTCTGGGGCTGCTCGACCGCTGGGAAGAGTGCAAAGAGATGTACCACCGGGTGAATCTGCTCTTCGGCGATATCGTCAAGGTTACTCCGTCGTCGAAAGTAGTCGGGGACATGGCCATGTTCCTGGTCAAAAACAACATGGATGTTGATGATGTCTATATCAAGGGGGACGATCTTACCTTCCCCGAGTCGGTGGTGGGAATGTTCAAGGGGATGATCGGTCAGCCCTACCAGGGCTTTCCCCGGGAATTGCAGCGCATCATCCTTAAGGGAGAAGAACCGATCACCTGCAGGCCGGGCGAATTGATCGAGCCGGCTGACTTTGACGAGGAGCGGCTCAAGGCTGAGGCAAAAGTGGGCCGCCCGGTTGACGATAAGGGGCTTATATCGTACATTCTTTATCCCCACGTTTTTCCCGAGTTCGACAAGCATCGTCAGGAGTACTCGGATACTTCAGTCATCCCTACGCCGATCTTTTTCTATGGTCTCGAACCGGGCCAGGAGACCGCCATTGATATCGAGCCTGGCAAGACCCTTATCATCAAGCTCAATGCCATCGGTCGTGTTCACCCGGACGGCACCCGCCATATTTTCTTTGAACTGAACGGCGATGCCCGCCAGGTTACAGTGCGCGATCAGACGGCAATAACCGATGAGGTCAGCAGGGAAAAGGCCGATAAAGGGAACAGCCTGCACATTGGGGCGCCTATGCCGGGCAAGGTTCTGAAGGTCAATGTCAAATCGGGCGATGGGGTTTCTGCTGGCGATGTCCTTATGGTGACCGAGGCCATGAAAATGGAGACCAATGTCAAGGCCAAGGAAGACGGCAAAATAGCTCAGGTTAAATTCAAGGAAGGGGACAAAATAGAGAAGGATGACCTGCTGATTGTCTTGGCATAAAAAAGAAGGGGGGCTAACCAGCCGCCCCCCTTGAGTCTGATGAAAAAGCCCCATCTGCGGCGTTGCCCTTATCAATTCGTCGCTGCGGCGTACCGTTAAGTACGCCTCACTTCTCAGGTTTCGGGCGCCTTGCACCTGGGGCTTTTTCATCAGCCTTACATGCCCTTTCTACTTCAGCCCGCCTACGAGTCCAGCCTGCCGAGCAGTTTTACATCCTCTCCCGCGACGAACGGTTCCTTATCCCTGTATCTCAATAACAAAGCATTGGTCATTGAGTGGGGAAAACTTCTCTTGCTGATATTAAAATCATGGCTGGCGAAGTTGTAATCGGCTATAGCTTCATTCAATCGACTTTCTGCCTTTTCCATTCGTTTTTGTATGGCAAGGTAGCTGTCGTCCTGCAAAAGGGAAGGCTGGCTGCTGGAGAATATATGTAGCCGGGTCAGTGTCTCAGACAGCTCTGTCTGGACCTGACGGAATTTCAGCAATCTTTCTGAGGTTTCCGGCGGGGTTATTGGACATCCCTCGCGGGCAGCCTTTTTTACGGTCTTTTCTGCCTGTTGCACAACGTCGTTTTGCGGTGAAATGTGCCTTTGCAAAGCTTCGATATAGACAGCAGCAAGTTCTACTCGCTGGCGGCACGAGAAGCCAAGATCATTCCAGGCTCTGTTGGTTTGCTCCTCTTTTGCCTTAAGATTGTTGTATCCGCACGCCGAAATCAGCAAAAATGCAACCAAACCGATCAATACCTTTTCCATGGCTGTTCCTCCGCCACCAGACATATTAATATTAATATGAATTATTAATACATCCTTAATCTGCATATTTTATTCCACATGCAAACTAATGTCCTCAGGCATTGGCACCAGCGCCAACAATCATTGACCAGCTTTCTTTGTTCAGGTAAAACGCGTAATAGAGATGTGATAACACTGAGATGCTTTTAATCTGATGGAGGGTGTGTTGCGGCTACAGCTTCAAGGCAGCTTTGGCTTTGGCCAGGTATTCACGAATGTCGGCGCTGCTTTCCATTTGCAGTGCTGCTGCTGAGATTTCTCTGGCTTCTGCCATGGTAATTTTCAATATCGCCTGTTTTATCAGGGGGATGTACGGAGCTGTCAGGCTGAAGTCAGATATCCCCATCCCGAGAAGGAGGATGGCGTTGATGGGGTCTGCAGCCATTTCTCCGCAGATTGAGACTTTTTTCCCTGCAGCCCCTGCCACGTCGGCCACACGTTTTATGGAGTGCAGTATGGCCGGATGGTAGGGGTCGTAGTATTGTTTTACCTTTGGATTATTGCGGTCGGCAGCCAGGGTATACTGGATAAGGTCATTGGTGCCGATGCTGAAGAAATCCACCTCCCGAATAAGCAGGTGGGCTATCTGGACCGCAGCCGGTATTTCAACCATCACTCCGAGTGGAATGGTTGGGTTAAATGGTTTCTTGTCTGCCGTGAGCTCATCTTTTACTTCTTCAAGGATCCGTTTCACGGTCCTGATTTCCTCGACACTGGAAATCATAGGGAACATTACCGTGATTTTGCCGTGAACGGATGCCATGAGAATTGCAGCCAGTTGTTCACGGAAAATGTCCTCTTCTTCGAGGGATACCCTGATGGAACGCCAGCCCATGAATGGATTGTCTTCTTTGGGAAAGGGGAAATAGGAGAGCCCCTTATCGCCGCCGATATCCAGCGTGCGAATGGTTACCGGGTGACTGGGAAAACCCTCGACTATTTTACGGTAAAGGTTGTACTGCTCTATTCTGTTGGGAAAAGTCTTGCGGGTCATGTAGGGAAATTCGGTACGGTACAGCCCGACCCCTTCGGCCCCACTCGCCTGGGCAACTTTCACATCATTGAGCAGGCCGATGTTGGCTCGAAGGAAGACACGGCTGCCGTCGACGGTTTCAGCCGGCAGATCGCGCAGCCCTTCCAGTTCCCGCTGTTTCAGGCTGAAGTCCCTCTGCAGCCTTTCGTATTCCTCCTTTATCCTTTGATCGGGATTGATGTAGAGATGGCCGGAAGTGCCGTCGACGATTACCTCGTTGCGGGGCGAAATCTGCTTCATCAACCCGTCAATGCCGACGACGGCAGGAATGCCGAGAGATTTTGCCATGATGGCCGCATGGGATCCGGCATTCCCTCTCTCCGTCACTATGCCGAGCACTTTTTCATGATCCATGGTTGCCATATCCGAAGGGAGAATGTCGTCGGCAACAATGATTCTTTTTTCGCGGAATTTTTTTCTGGAGCTGCTGTTGCCGTTGAGGGCACCGAGCAGCCGCCGGCCGATGTCTTCCATATCCGCTGAACGCTCGCGCAGATAGGGATCCTCCATCTTGGCAAAGGCGTTGACGTAGTAGTCGACCACTTCCCTTATGGCTTGTCCGGCACTGTATCCATTATCGATGGAATCGGTGATCTTGGTGATGAAGCCACGATCCTCCAGAAACATAAGGTGGCTGTGAAATATCGCGGCGTCTTCCTTGGACATAACCTCGGCAACACGCTTCTCCATATATAATGTCTGGATTTTCGCTTTTTCCAGGGCAATCTGGAACCGTTTCCGTTCTTCCGGGCGGGAGGCGGCGTGCTCCATGTCGATGCCGTCGTTTTCGTTTCGGCTGAAAATGTAGATCTTACCCCAGGCAAAGCCTGGCGAAACCGGGGTGCCAATCAGGGAAGCCAGTTTTCGCTTTTTCTCCTGTTCGGGGTGAACCCTTCCTTTGATTTCACTGGCTTTCATTTTTTCCAGTTCGCTGGCGAAGAAAGCGCGTTCCTTTTCCTTTTGGTGAATGGAGTCCAGGAGCTTTGCATTTATGACAATGCTGCTGATCTGATAGGCAATGGTTGAAATAGTGCTTATTTCGGCAGGGGTAAAGACGCGGGCCTCGCGAGTCTGGACAACCAGTACGCCAACTGGAGTTTTGCGCTCGAATAACGGCACACCAAGGAAAGAAAGGAACTTTTCTTCCCTCGTTTCACGGAAATATTTGTATCGGGGGTGAAGGGGGGCATTATCGGTGGCAATTATGCTGCGATCCTCAACAGCCAGGCCGGTAAGACCCTCTGAGGTCTTCATGGTGATTTTGCCTACCGAACCACGGGACAGACCTTTGGTAGCCTTGAGTCGCAGGGTTTCTCCGTCATCTTCCAGAAGATAGATGGAACAGACGTCCGAACCGACCCGTTTGGCAACAAGGTTGACGATGTTGTCCAAGGTCTCCTGCAGATCATGGGAATGGAGGATCAGGCCGCTGATATCTTCCAGCGTGCGTAGTCCCAGAGTTTCGTGGCGCTCGTCGCCCATAATGGCAGCCTTTGCTCAAAAATATTCTAATTATAGAACAGTCAACGGAAAAGGAAAGGGTAAACTTTAATGGGCTGGCAGATGGTTGCTGTAGCAATCATTGGAAGTTTTTGATATAGTTTCCTCCCGGAAGCCATGTATGGTTTTCCTGAGACTGAAACTGACACAGACTGGAGGAATAAATGACGACAAATTTCGATGAGCGTCTGGCTCAGGGCATTTCCTTACTGGAGGCTGGAGAATACGGAAAAGCCTCGGTGGAATTCAAAGCATGCACCGAGGTCGAACCGGATAATGCCGAGGGCTATTTTTACCTTGGCGAGGCACTTGCCGAGACCGGAAAACAGGCAGAGGCCATAGAATCGATTAAAGCAGGGTTGAAGCGCGCACCGGAAGATATTGAGGCGTGGACTTCACTGGGTGATATCCTCTTCGAGAGCGGGCAGCATAAAGAAGCGATTGCTGCTTACAAAAAAGTAATAGAACTGCGTCCAGCGGAGGCTGATGGTTACGTGAGCCTGGGGCTTGTTTATAACAGCCTGGAACGGGCAGATGATGCGCTGCAGGCCTTTAACAAGGCGCTGGAGTTAGATCCGCACAATGTGTTTGCTCTGAATGCCCTTGGCGACCTTTATTACGGCCTTGGCAACAATGACCAGGCAATTGAAGCCTACCGCAAAGGGATTGCCCTGGACCCCAACGATGCCGCAGCACGTTTCAACCTGGGAGACCTGTTTTATGATCTGGGTGATCTGGAATCAGCTGAAAAGGAGACCCTGGAAGCGGTGAGGCTTGATCCCAATTTCACCATGTCTTATCTCACCCTTGGCAATATCTGCATTGACCAGGAGCGTCTCGCCGAGGCAACCAAATACTTTGAGCTTTACCTGAAGAAGGAGAAATCGCCCCAGGCAGCGGAAATGATCGCCGAGGTGAAAGCCGTTGTTGAGGGGCTGAAAGAAGAGATGCGTCATTGACCCCATAACCCTTCATCATCCTGTTATATATTTACCGAGCTGTGGGATTTTGCCCGAAGCGCGGTATAATACATTTTGAGAAAATTACGGGGAGGCTGCAAATGGAAGAGAGGAACAACGACGTACTGGTTGGGGCGCTGCTGCTTATGGCAGGGGGAATTATCGGGGCGGGGGCGGCTCTTCTCTTTGCTCCCCAGTCCGGCAAGAGGACCCGACGCGATCTGGTGCGCTGTGTGAAAAAGGCCCGGCAGAAAGCGGAAGGGGTAGTGCATGAATTCTCCGCCCATGTCTCGGACATTGTGGAAACGGTCGGTGACAAGGCTGAAGAGATCCTTGACAAGGCACCCGACATGGCGCACCAGACAAAGAAAGAGCTTCTGAAGGTTATCGAAGAGGGACAACACCGACTGGAGAAACAGCGGAGCCGTCTGGCAAAGATAATCGGATAAAGCAGCCTCAGGGGCGCACGTTTTCCTGTGCGCCCTGCAACTTCCCTTCGAAAAAGATATCTCCGTAATAAGCGGTCGCTTCATCCTGGGTGTCGTCGGTGTCGGTCATTATGGCTACCCCTCCCAAAAGCGGCGGCTCCTCGCCGAAAACCTTCCTGTAATCTTCGTAGACATTCCGTTCTTCAGTGACCCATTTCTTTATGTTCTCATCCCCGGATTCAACGGCAATAATTACTGAGTTCGAGGTGTAGGGGCTCCGTGCATGGGAATCCTTGGCCATTTTAGATGCCCAGACATAGTTGATGGCCCGCATCCGCCAGAAGAAGGTACGTGGAAAAACCACATAGACTCGAGCTGCGAAATCATCCCCTTTTTTCTTTCTGATATCTTCCTTCTTCAAGGTGTGGTCGACTTTCCACGACCAGCGCAAAACAGGAAATTTTCGTGCATCGATGGAAACCTTCTTTACCAGCCCGGAGCCGGCCTTGACACTATGTGCCATGAGTACGCTTTTGCCTTCGTCCTTTGTCAGTGAGTATTCGGTTTTTCCCCGAAAAGATTTCTCAGTCCACTCTCCCAGATCCTCGGCGCTGAACTTGCCGACAACTAGTTCTGTTGCCAGCGATGGTAGGGCAGCAACTATTGACAGCAGGAACGCAAAGAGAAGTACAGGCATTGGTTTGGACTCCACAGATGTTTTGATCGACAACTAGGAGTCTGTCGGATTTAGGGATCGAAGCGAAAGAATGGAAAATCGAGGACGGATATTTGGAAATTTGAGAGCAAATAGTGGACCTATTTGTCGAAAATTTACGGAGATCCGGACCGATTTGCCATTTTCGCAGCCGATTCATTCTAAATCCGACAGACTCCTAGGGTAACTATATTGGGCGGTGGTACAATAATCTAAAAACCAAAAATCCGCAACTTTTGTCAATGGAGCTGATATGGCTGCGCATGGGGGATTTCACGACGAGAACGAAAAACTGCATAGACTTGCATCCCTGGATAAAAGTCGTATTCCGGCCGATGGCGGCGCGGATTTCAACCGGCTCATTTTTGCCGACAGTCCTTACCTGTTGCAACATGCGGAAAACCCGGTCGACTGGTTTCAGTGGGGAGAAGAAGCCTTTGCCAAGGCAAGGGCTGAAGATAAACCGATTTTTCTTTCCATAGGCTACGCCACCTGCCACTGGTGCCACGTCATGGCCCATGAATCATTCGAAGACCGTGAGGTGGCCAAGGCGCTGAACGATTCCTTTGTGGCCATCAAGGTAGATCGGGAGGAAAGGCCGGATATAGACGACCAGTTTATGGCGGTGGCACAGAT
The DNA here is from genome assembly GCF_000022265.1 of Geotalea daltonii FRC-32. Lineage (NCBI taxonomy): Bacteria > Pseudomonadati > Thermodesulfobacteriota > Desulfuromonadia > Geobacterales > Geobacteraceae > Geotalea > Geotalea daltonii. Next base: position 3,868,185 of record NC_011979.1, on the reverse strand, counting down.
GATATCAGGCAGCGGCGGCTGGCCCCTCAATGTTCTCCTGACACCGGATAAAAAACCCTTCTTTGCCGCCACGTATCTGCCGAAGGAAAGGCGGATGGGGGTGCCCGGTATCATTGACCTGCTGGAGAGGATTTCACGGTTCTGGCAGAGGGAGCGGGATAAGGTGGAGGAAAGTTGCAGTACCATAATGGCATCGCTTGAGCGGCTGAACCGGACTGAACCAGCCTATGCAGGTGGAGAACTTGAAGAGGCAGCCTTCAATCAGCTGGCTGCCATGTATGACGATGATTGGGGAGGATTTGGCCAGGCCCCGAAATTTCCCATGCCCCACTATATTTCTTTCCTTCTCCGCTGCTGGAAGGCTGGCCGACCTGAGGCGCTGCAGATGGCCGAACATACGCTGACCAGGATGCGGCAGGGAGGCATCTATGACCAGCTGGGATTCGGCATCCACAGATATTCGGTGGATCGGCAATGGCTGGTGCCCCACTTCGAGAAGATGCTTTATGACCAAGCCCTTGTTGCCATTGCCTTTGCCGAGGCTTTCCAGGCGACAGGCAAGAATTATTATCGCGAAGTGGTGCGGGAAATACTGAACTACTGTCTGGTTGAGATGACCGGTATCGATGGGGGATTTTGTTCCGCTCAGGATGCAGACACAGAGGGTCAAGAGGGGAAATTCTACCTCTGGGCCGCTGCCGAGGTTAAAGAAGTTCTGGGAGAAGAGGCTGCACGGCTATTTTGCCGGCTTTTCGACATAACGGAAAAAGGTAACTTCGAAGGCAAAAACATCCTTCATCTGCCGGTTTCCATTGCATCTTTCGCTGATCGTGAGGGGCTGATTGCCGAGTCATTCAAAGGTGAACTGATAAAATGGCGGGCGAAGCTGCTAACCGTTCGGCAAAAACGGGTTCGGCCGCTCAGGGATGCCAAGGTGCTGACGGCATGGAATGGACTGTTGATAGCTGCCCTGGCCAAGGGATACGGGGTGACCGGGGATGAAACCTATTTGAGGGCCGCTGAAAGTGCGGTTACAATTATCCTGGAGAAGCTCCAGACCAAAGAAGGGCGTCTGTCAAGAAGTTATCACCTGGGGCAGGCGAAAATCCCTGCCTTTCTTGAAGATTACGCCTTTCTCGGCTGGGGATTGCTGGAGCTCTACCAGGTTTCTCTTCATCAGGGATACCTGTTCCAAGCATTGCGGCTGGCCAGGGATATGATCAGGCTTTTCTCTGCGCCGGGCGGAGGGTTTTACGACAACGGCATGGACGCGGAGGAGGTCCTGATCCGGCAGAAGAACGCTTATGACGGGGCCATGCCTTCCGGCAATTCAATAGCCGCCATGAATCTGCTGCGCCTGGGGAAAATACTCAAGGATGATTCTTTGGAAACAGCGGGAGAACATGGCGTGGGGGCATTTCTCGGCAACGCCCTGCAACAGCCCGCCGGCTACCTGCAACTCATAATGGCCCATGACTACCAGCACGCGGAAAAAATAGAGATAACACTGGCTGGGGCAAGGGAAGGGGCCGAAATCAGGGCGTTGCTTGCCACCGTAAACAGACATTTCATTGCGGGGCTGGTTCTAAGGCATGCCGAAGACGGTGATGCGGGGGCAGGGACAATGGAGGCGCCGGCAGTTGGCGCAGCAGCATATATATGCGCAAGTGGGGCCTGTCGGCCACCAGTAACAACTGCTGATGAGCTTGAGAGCCTTCTGGTCGAGCTGGAGTGATTTTCTGTCATTTTCTGCATAAAAAAGCCCCGACCGTTTCCGATCGGGGCTTTTTTACTACTTTCCTTTTCCCGTAAGCTTTACCAGCGCCTCCATGTATTTTTCGCCTGTCTTTCTGACAATCTCTTCAGGCAGTGGCGGAGCAGGGGCTGATTTGTTCCAGTCCAGGGTTTCCAGGTAGTCCCGCAGGAACTGCTTGTCGAAGCTGGGTTGCGGCCCGCCGGGATGGTAACTGTCCTTTGGCCAGAAACGGCTGGAGTCCGGTGTCATGCACTCGTCGATGATGATCAGTTCTCCGTTGTAAATGCCGTATTCAAATTTGGTGTCGGCGATGATGATACCCTTGGTGTCGGCGATGTCGCGGGCTTTCATATAGATCTTCAGGGTTACATCCCTGACTTTTTCGGCGGTTTCTTTTCCGCACAGCTCCACCATTTTCTCGAAGGAAATGTTTTCGTCATGGGTACCCAGCTCTGCCTTGGTCGAAGGGGTGAAGATAGGCTGGGGCAGCCGGTCGGATTCTTTAAGTCCTTCTGGCAGCTTGATGCCGCAGATGGAGCCGGTGGCCTTGTAATCCTTCCAGCCTGAGCCTGAGATATAACCGCGAACGATGCACTCGGCGGGTAGGGGCTTGGCCTTCTTCACCAGCATGGAACGGCCTTCCAGGATATCAGCATACTTCTGGCACGCCGACGGGAAATCCTTCACTTCGGTGGAGATGATGTGGTTTTTGATAATGTCCTCCATCTGCCTGAACCAGAAGGCGGAGATCTGGGTGAGGACATATCCCTTGTCCGGGATCCCTTCGTTCATGATGACATCGAAGGCGGAAATGCGGTCGGTGGTGACAATGAGGAGCGTCTCGCCCAGATCGTAGATATCACGCACCTTGCCCCGTGCGGCAAGTTTCAGGTCGGGGAAGTCTGTAGTCAACACAAGTTTGGACATATCTTTAACTCCTTTAAATTGCTAATCAGAAAGTATAGATGGATTAATTTGTATTTTGGCCTTGGCTTTCAATTCTTTCATCCAGTTGTCCAAAGCCTCCTGTTGCTTCTTCGGCAGCAGGGTCTGTCTGATCTGTTCCTTGTTCTTCTGGAAATCAGCACGGTTGAGCTCGATGCGCTGCTTGAGTTTGACCGCGTACCAGCGATCCCCGGCCTTGAAGGTGTTTTTCGGTGTGGGGGCTGCAGCGGTTAGATTAAAGGCGGCTTCCATCAGATCGGGGGAGGTACCGATGCGGGGGATGACGCCATTGGCGGCATAGGCAAAAGCTCCTGTTTCCTGGGTCTTCACCGTGCCGGTCCCTTTGGCCAGTTGTGCAAGTGCTTCTTCAGCCTTCTTCTTTGCCAGCTCTCGGGCCTTTTCTTCAGTGACCTTCTGGGTGAGCTGACCTTTGATCTCGGCCAGGGGGGGTACTGCAGCAGGTTTTTTCTCCATGACTTTGATGATGTAAATTCCTTTGGCAGTCTCGATCGGTCCGCCAAGTTCCCCCTGCTTGAGGAGGAATGCTCTTTTGATGACCTCGCCTTCGTCGGCCAGTGGTGCTGGGGCTGTCTTTGCCGTAAAGAGCGGGGTCTCGTCGACTTTCACACCGAGACTGGCGGCAGCGGCTTTTATGTCACCACCTTTCAGGTTTTTGTTAATGGTGTCGGCTACCGTTTCGTAGGCTTCCCTGGTACCCTTCTGTTTAATGGCGTCTGCCTTGGCCCGGTCTTTCACCTCAGCGAAGGGAAGGATGCCTCCTTTGCCCTGGTAGCGGTCGATGTTTTTCCGGTAGTAGGTTTCAGCCTCTTCATCGGTTACCGTCGCCTTTGAGGAAAAGCGGGAAGGACTTACAAGGGCATAGGCAATGCTGACCTTCTCCGGGGTCTGGAATTCTTTCTCATGTCCCTGCAGGTACGTGGTGAGATCCTGATCGGTCACTTTCACTTCGTTCTTGACGTCACTGGGGGAAAAGGAAATGAAAGAAAGATCTACCTTGTCATTCTGCTTGTTGAAAGCCTGCTGCAGGTCCTGATCGCTGACCGTGGCCCGCTCCTTGACCTTTTCCCTGGCTTTCTTCACCAGCATTTCCTGCTCCTGTCCCTCTTCGAAGTTGGCAGGGGTCATCCGGTAAGCCTTGAGCATCTGGGTATACTGGTCGAAGTTGAAAACACCGTCCTTTTGAAAGGCCGGTACCTTGGCTATCTCGTTGGCTATTTCATCCTTGTTTACCGCTATGCCCATCCGTTTTGCTTCCTTGACGATCAGGGCATTGTCGATCAGGCTGTTAATGGCCATTTTGCGGATACCCAGCTGCTTTTCCAGGTCTGGCGTCATGGCTTGTCCGTAGATCTGTTGATAAAGGCTTTTCATCCGATCGTAATTCTTCAGGTAGTCGTCCATTGATATTTTGGTTCCGTTTACCTTTGCGGCGAAATCCCCGCCAGTGGTTTCGTCGCCTCTTCCCCATACCAGAAAGATGGTGCCGACGAAGGATAAGACGATGATGCAGAAAACAATCTTGATAAGGACGGATTGTTTGTATTTCCTCATTATACCAAGCATTGCGGTGGGACTCCTTTTCGGGGAAATTAGCTTTAAGCCTTATGCAACGGGTCGAATAGTAATATACTTTAATTGCAAAAGCAACAGGAGAATGGCTGTATTCATGAGGTTCTCACGAGAGTTCGACCTCTCACTACTGTCGGAGGAGGAGCATTGTTTTTCACTTCAGAGGCCTTGTTTTTGATCAAAGTCGGTTCATTTTTAAATTGTGTAAAGACGAGATTTTCTCTCTTGCATGAAGAGGGGCTTTTTGTTATTGTTCTTTAGTTTGCGTCAACGACTAAGTATTTAAAAACCAAGGAGTTATTCAATGTTAAAGATATTCGATTCCTTTCTGGGAATGTTTTCAAACGACCTGGCTATCGATCTGGGCACTGCCAACACCCTTGTTTATCTGAAAGGGAAGGGGATTGTGGTACGCGAGCCTTCGGTTGTAGCCGTTCAGAAGATGAGCAACGGCCAGCAGAAATCGCTGGCGGTGGGAATGGAAGCGAAAAAGATGCTCGGACGTACGCCGGGTAGTATCACTGCCATCCGTCCCATGAAGGACGGAGTTATCGCCGACTTCGACATAACCGAAGAGATGCTCCGCTACTTCATCCACAAGGTGCACAATCGCAAGACACTGGTCCGTCCGCGAATTGTCATCTGCGTGCCGTCCGGTATTACTCAGGTCGAGAAAAGGGCAGTCAAGGAATCTGCTGAATCTGCAGGCGCCCGTGAAGTTTACCTTATCGAGGAACCCATGGCCGCTGCCATCGGTGCAGGCCTGCCCATTACCGAAGCCAGCGGCAATATGATCGTCGACATCGGAGGGGGGACAACCGAGGTGGCTGTTATCTCCCTGGCAGGCATCGTCTACACGAAATCGGTGCGCGTCGGCGGCGACAAGATGGACGAGGCAATCGTCCAGTATATAAAGCGCAAGTACAATCTGCTCATCGGCGACCGGATGGCGGAGATCATCAAGATCGACATTGGCGAGGCCTATGCGGGAAGCGAGCTGAGGAGTATGGATGTGAAGGGGCGTGACCTGGTATCGGGTATTCCCAAGACCATCGAAATTAATTCCAACGAGATTCGCGAGGCACTTTCCGAACCGGTAAATGCCATCGTCGATGCCGTACGTATCTGCCTGGAAAGAACTCCTCCCGAGTTGGCGGCCGATATCGTCGACAAGGGAATTGTTCTTGCCGGGGGCGGTGCCTTGCTCCGTAACCTGGACAGCTTGCTCAGGGAAGAAACGGGGCTGCCGGTGGTTACTGCCGAAGATCCGCTGTCATGCGTCGTTCTTGGCTCGGGAAAGGTGCTCGATGAACTGGCCCTCCTGAGAAACGTGGCTATCAGTTCTTGATCCAAACACAGAGGCAACGGCAGGGGCTCGGTATTCCGGCCCCTGCCTTTCCCACCAGAGATAACGTGTCCTACCCTCTTACTATCCCAACCTTTACATCAAATGTGGAACTGTGATGACTCAACCGGCAATTGACATCATTGTGCCTGTGTGGAACAGGCCGATTGAGACACGTAACTGTCTTGTCAACCTCCTCAATCATTCTCCCAATGCCAGATTAATTATGGTGGACAACGGCAGTGACCGGGAAACGGAAAAGCTGCTGCAGGAATTTTCAGAAGGGCTTGATGACCGGGCATTCCTCCTGCGAAACGACGTGAACCAGGGACTGGTGAAGGCCCTGAACAGGGGACTGGAAAAAGGGGAGGCGGAGTACCTGTTCATAGTGAAGAATACTTCCTTGGTTGGGCCGGGCTGGCTTGAGCCGCTGCTGGAATTTGCGCGGCAAAGGAAAGACGCTGGGCTGATTGTGCCTGGTCTTGTGCTGAAGGGGCGGGGGAAGGTCAAGGGCAAGCAGATTGCCGCCATTGAAGTTGCCCAGGGGTCATTTGCCGCCATGCTCATCAGAAAGAGTCTCTATGATGCCATCGGCGGTTTTGACGAGGGGATGGACGGAGGCACCTGGTGTCTCAGGGACTATGCACGCAGGGCCTGTCGATCGGGATCTTTCACTTTTCTTGTGCCGGGCGCGGACGTCCAGTATGAGGAGGAGGTGCAACTTGGCTCAGAGACCAGGCGTCGGGAAAATCTGCAGAAGACCATTGCCGAATTCAGGGTCAGGTGGGGGCAGGACTCCTCATATTGTCTGCTGATGCCAAAGGGCACTGATCCGGAGATGGTTCGTTGCCGGATCGAGCTTCTTCTGCCGGCTGCCCGGCAAGGCTGCCTTTTTCACTTCATTGTGCCGTCCCACCTGCACACGCTCCTGATGAAATCAGGCCATGGCAGTTTGCATGAAAATATCACCATCCATGCCGTGCCCTTTTTCCACACTGCCGGAACCGTACAGAAAATGATAAGCCGGATATTATCGGAGGCCCCCGAGACAATTGTCGTAGCCGGTATAGACGGCATGAGCTATACGGGTGAAGCGCCTCTGCTGCCATTTGCCGAACTGGAGAGCAGGATAAGGAGATGCGATGATAGAAGAGATTAAGAGCCAGATACATTCCCATCAGAAGGTGATGGAATCCATCGGTCAGGAACTTTCACCAAAGATTGCGGCAGTTGTCGAGCTGTTGGCCGATGCCCTTGGCAATGGCAAAAAATTGCTGGTAATGGGAAATGGCGGGTCTGCAGCGGATGCCCAGCACTTGGTGGCGGAGCTGGTAGGCCGCTTCAAGATGGAACGTCGCGGTCTTCCCGCCATTGCCCTTACTACCGATACATCCATCCTAACCGCCATCGGCAATGACTATGGATTCGAAAATATCTTCAGTCGCCAGATTGAAGCTCTTGCCAGACCGGGAGATGTGGTAGTGGGAATTTCCACAAGCGGAACTTCGAAGAATGTGTATAAAGCCCTTCTCGTTGCCGACGAACTGGGTTGCCGGACCATCGGCCTTCTGGGCAGGGATGGTGGAACCATTGCCGAAATAGTAGACGTTCCTATAACGGTCCCATGCGACGATACCCCCAGAGTTCAGGAGGGGCACATCACCATTATCCATATCCTGTGTGACCTGCTGGAGAAGCGGTTGTTCGGTGAGAGGCGCTAGGCTGGTGGTGAGATGACAGGAACCAGGCGGGCCGTTTTTCTTGACCGGGATGGCACAATCAACGTGGAGAAGGAGTATCTGTACCGGATCGAGGATTTTCAGATGATCCCCGATGCGCCGGAAGCTATCAGGTTGTTGAATGAGGCCGGTTTCCTCGTTGTCGTGGTCACCAACCAGTCCGGAATCGGCAGGGGCTATTATGACGAGCTGAAGCTGGAAAAGCTCCATTGTCATATGGAAAAGGAATTGGCCAAGGAAGGAGCACGGATTGATGCCTGGTATTTTTGCCCCCACCACCCGAAGCACGGCACTGGCCATTACCGCAAAGAATGCGCCTGCCGCAAACCCTTGCCGGGCATGCTTCTTCAGGCTGCCAAGGACCTGGACATCGATCTTGCCGCCTCTTTCATGGTCGGCGACAAGCTTGCCGATATTGAAGCAGGGCTTGCCGCCGGATGTCGGCCCCTTCTGGTCAGAACCGGCTACGGACAAGCCGAGGAACAGCTTCTGCCACACGATATCAAGGCCTTTGATGATATTATGGCTGCCAGTCTTGTTATTATCGAAGGGATGCCACCATTGCCGATAAACATTAGTGTTTGACGACCTTTCAGGCAATATGCTAGAAAATAAAGGTTTTAATATTTTGAATGTGCTGGAAGGGGCGCTATGAAAGGGATCAAAAAAGGGATTCTTCTTGCCGGCGGAGCGGGAAGCAGGTTGTATCCGCTGACGCTTGTTGCAAGTAAACAGCTGCAGCCGGTCTACGACAAGCCGATGATTTATTATCCCCTTGCCACCTTGATGATGGCAGGAATAAACGACATTCTCATCATTTCCACTCCCCACGATACGCCCCGGTTCCGTGATCTGCTGGGGGACGGTTCCCGCTGGGGCATCCGTCTCACCTACGAGGTGCAGCCTGAGCCTAAAGGCATTGCCCAGGCGTTCATCATCGGTGAGCGGTTTATAGGCGCCGACCCGGTCTGCCTGATTCTGGGAGATAACATTTTTTACGGTAAAATGGGGCTGGATAGGGCCGTTGCCGAATTCCGCGGCGGGGCGAAGATCTTCGGCTACTATGTGCAGGATCCTGAGCGCTATGGTGTGGTTGAGTTCGACAGCCTGGGCCGGGCGGTAAGCATTGAGGAAAAGCCCCAGCTGCCGAAGACCAATTATGCCGTGCCCGGACTTTATCTCTATGATGGCAAGGTGGTGGAGATAGCAAAAGCCATGAAACCTTCCCCACGGGGGGAGCTGGAAATTACCGACGTGAATCTTGAGTATCTGCGCCGGGGCGAGCTGCAGGTGGAGAAGCTGGGGCGCGGCATTGCCTGGCTGGATACCGGAACCCACCAGAGTTTGCTGGAAGCCAGCCATTTTATCGGCACGCTGGAAATGCGCCAGGGACTGAAGATCGCCTGTCTGGAAGAGATAGCCCTCCGTCTGGGATTCATTGACTGCAAGGGCATGGCCGAGGCTATCGCCAATACTCCCAAATCCAGTTATCGTGATTATCTGCAGCACGTTTACAACGAAAATGAACTTTGTGGGAGCAAATAAAATGGAATTCAAAAAAGGCAAGATCCATGACGTGCTGGTAAGGCCCCTGACAAAATATCTGGACGAAAGGGGCTGGCTGGCCGAACTGTACCGCTCTGACGAAATTGCCGAGGAGATAATGCCGGTAATGGCGTATATCTCAATGACTCAGCCGGGAGTAGCCCGCGGACCCCATGAGCATGTGGATCAGACGGACTACTTCTGCTTTATCGGTCCTTCCAACTTCAAGATCTACCTGTGGGACAATCGCAAAAATTCTCCCACCTATGGCGTAAAGCAGGTTATCTTTGCCGGCCAGGACGTGCCGATGATGATGACCGTGCCGCCGGGGGTGGTGCATGCCTACAAGAACGTGGGTATCGGCAACGGCATTGTTTTCAATGCCCCCAACAAGCTCTTTGCCGGTGAAAACAAAAAACAGCCCGTGGATGAAATTCGCCACGAGGATGTCGCCTCTTCTCCTTTTGTTCTGGACTGAATGCAATTGGGATCACATCAGCTGAAAATTTCAGGGGGAACATCCGCCTCCCTTTAAATTTTCCAGAGCGCACATGATAGAGCTGTTCAACAAATACAAGGTTTACCTTCTGGTCGGACTATCGCTTCTGGCCGCCCTCATCTTCTACTCACTGCACCTAAAAAACAGGGAACATGCCGGTCCGCTTGAGCGAAGCGTCATGAATGTGATGGCGCCGGCATCGAAGCTGGGCTCGGCGGGCAATGGTTTTTTTTCCGGCCTATGGTCAGATTACCTTGACCTGGTGAACGTACGCAGGGAAAATAAGGAGCTGCGGCGGATCATCAAATTATACAATGCCCGCGAAACGGAAAGCCGCGAAGCGCTCATGGCCAATGAGCGGTTGAAAAGCCTGTTGGAGTTGAAAACCTCCACCCAGGTTCCTTCTCTGGCGGCAGGTGTCATTGGTGAAGATGGGTCTCCCTGGTTCAAGACGCTGTTTCTAGATCGCGGAGCAGCCGAAGGGCTTCAGGAAGGGATGCCGGTAGTTGCCGTTGACGGGGTTATAGGCCGACTGGTCAAGGTAGCGGCAGAAAGCTCACGGGTGCTCCTTCTGACCGACCATGCCAGCGGCATAGCGGCTGTAGTGCAGCGTTCAAGGGCCAGAGGAGTGGTGAAGGGGACCGGCGATGGCCGCTGCTCACTGGAGTTCACCCTGCGTGACGAAGATGTGAAGGTGGGGGATGTTATCGTTACCTCCGGTGTTGGCGGTGGCTTTCCCAAGGGTTTAAAAGTTGGTGAAGTTACCATGGTGAAAAAAGGTGCCTATGGTATCTTTCAGACGGTAGAGGTAAGGCCCGCAGTGAATATATCCAGACTAGAAGAGGTACTGGTCCTCCTCCAGCAAACATATGATTAAATTTGTCAAAGCTCTCTCCATCGTCATTGCCGTTCTCTTACTGCAAACAACCGTATTTCCCTACTATCTGCTGGCCCCCTTTCATCCCAACCTGCTGGTTATCATGGTTGTATATCTGGGGCTACGCTCCAAGAGCCCTTTCGGCGCACTGGCTGCCTTCTCGCTGGGGCTTCTCCATGATTGTTTCAGCGGTATTTATTTCGGGCTCAATGGTTTTTCCTATCTGTGCATTTTCCATGCTCTCCATAAGACAGCCGACCGGCTCTATACCGACAGCCGCTATCTGATGGTGTTGACCGTTTTTTTTGCCACCATCGTTACGGGGCTTTTCAACATGCTGCTTTTATTCATTTTCTCTGCAGCCAACGGCATCTATGCAACGCTTTTGTCGTCGTTGATTCCCCAGGCGCTTGTCAATGCCCTGATCGCTTCCCTGATTTTCATGATGCCTGCCTCGGTTGTCGCAGAGGAACCGTAAATGAAAATGGATCAACGCTACATCCGGGAAAACGCGGAGCCGAAAAGGCGCATCTTCGGTCTTTCACTTGCAGCAGCAACCATGTTTTTCCTGCTTCTGACCCGGCTCTGGTATCTGCAGATCATAGAATCGGATAATCTTCTCGATCAATCGGAGAATAATCGCCTAAGGTTTGTGCCGGTTGCCGCGCCACGTGGCGCAATACTGGATCGCAACGGCAAGGTTCTGGTCAGCAACACCCCCTCGTTCAGCGTGGCGCTGATCCCACAGGACGTCAAGGACAAGGAGGTCCTGCTCGACAACCTGTCCAGATACCTGGGACTGAACCGGGATGAATTGGTGCAGAAATGGGACAAAGGCAGAGGGAGAGCGAAATATTATCCGATCATTGTCGCTTCGGGCATCAGTCGTGACCAGTTGGAGTTCCTGGAAGAGAATCGCATGCGGTTGTTTGCCGGGGTCGACATTCAAATGAAACCGATCCGCGCATATGCAAACGGTATTCTTGCCGCCCACCTCCTTGGCTACCTGGGAGAAATCAACGAGCAGGAGATGGCTAAAGAGCGGTTCAGCGAGTATAATCTGGGTGACTACATCGGCAAAAGCGGCATTGAGCGGAATTGGGAAGCAGATCTCCATGGCGCCGACGGCGGCCGGGAGGTGGAGGTCGATGCACGAGGGAGGTTTCTGCGGACCGTGACGGAGACCAGTCCCACCATCGGCAACAGCCTGGTCCTCACAATAGATACTGATGTGCAGAAAGCAGCAGAGGAAGCTTTTGGCGACAAGGCAGGCGCTGCTGTCGCTATCGATGTGAACAGCGGCGAAATCCTTGCCTTTGCCAGCAATCCGGGCTTTGACCCGGCTCTCTTTTCCGGCAGGCTTTCTCCCGAGCAGTGGAAATCGTACGTTGAGGACAAGCGGCATCCCCTGGAAAACAAGGCTCTCAAGGGACAATACCCCCCCGGCTCCACCTTCAAGATAGTTACGGCCATTGCCGGCCTGGAGGAGGGACTGATCGATGAACATACTGCTGTAAACTGCAGCGGCTCGTACAAGTTCGGCAACAGTACCTTCAAATGCTGGGAAAAGAAAGGGCACGGCCGAGTCGACCTGAAGAAAGCGCTGAGACAATCCTGCGACGTCTATTTTTACCAACTGGGCGAGCGCCTGGGGGTGGATAAGATCGCTCAATATGCCAGAAAGCTCGGCCTTGGCCAGACCATGGGGGTCGGTCTCGATAACGAGAAGAGTGGAGTGATACCCACTTCCGACTGGAAGTTCAAGAAGTATGGCAAAAAGTGGTACCGGGGCGAAACGCTCTCCGTCGCCATTGGCCAGGGCTATGTGCTGACAACGCCCATCCAGCTTGCTTCGATGATAGCAACCGTTGCCAATGAAGGCGCCATCTATCGGCCACATCTTGTGAAGCGGATAATAGATCCGGACGGAAAGGTGCTAAAGGAATTTGCACCGGAAACTATCGGCACTGCCGTAATAAAACCTTCCACATACAAACTGGTCAAAGAGGGGTTGGCTGCCGTCGTCAACGAGCCTCACGGCACCGGTGGGGCGGCACGTCTCTATGAGGTAAAGGTGGCAGGCAAGACCGGCACTTCACAAGTGGTAAAGCTTCGGGACAGCAGGGGTGATGTTCCCTACCAGTTCCGCGACCATGCCCTTTTTGTAGCCTTTGCGCCCTTTGAAAAGCCTGAAGTGGCGGTCGGCGTCGTCATTGAACACGGCGAGCACGGAGGCGCCGCCGCGGCTCCCATAGCCGGACGCATCCTGAGGGCTTATTTCGAGGGTAAAGGAGTGATAAAAAAACCGGTTAAGAAAGAGGATGTGGAGCAGACGGATGAAATTCCTGCAGAAGATGAAGAATGAGTTTCAGCGGGGCTTTGAATGGCAGGCTGTTTTGCAAGCCCTGGTAGTGGAGGCTGTCCTTAATGTTTGACAGAAGGTTGTTCACCAATTTCGACTGGACCCTGCTGACGCTGGTGCTGCTTATCTGCGGTATCGGGGTGGTCAATATTTTCAGCGCCACCGCTTCTTACCAGATGGCAGGACCCCCTTATTTCATCAAGCAGCTATACTGGATCACGGCCGGGGTCACTCTCTGCGTTCTGGCCTGCAGTATCGATTATCACATCCTGGATGACATAGCCTACTGGGTGTATGGGGGGGTGGTACTGCTATTGGTGGCCGTTCTCCTGATCGGCAAGACATCTATGGGGGCCACGCGCTGGCTGGACCTGGGATTCATCAATATTCAGCCTTCCGAGCCGATGAAGATTGTGGTCATAATGACCTTTGCCCGTTTCTTCAGCAGGTACCCGGTGTTTAACGGCCTTACGCTGCGAGACCTGATCTATCCATGCATGATACTCGGCATCCCGGCACTGCTTATCATGAAGCAACCCGACCTGGGTACCGCCATCATGGTCATCCTCATCGCCTCCTCGATGCTCCTTTATGTGAAGGTCCGATGGAGTGCCGTCGTCTCCATCATGCTTGCAGCGGTGCCGATTTTTTACCTGGCCTGGCACTACTACCTGCGGGACTACCAGAAGGCCCGTATCATTACCTTCCTCAACCCTGAACAGGACCCGTTGAAGAGCGGCTACCACATCATTCAGAGCAAGATCGCCGTCGGTTCGGGGGGGGTGCTCGGCAAAGGTTTCCTCCATGGAACCCAAAGCCAGCTGCGGTTTCTTCCCGAGCAACATACCGACTTCGCCTTTTCAGTCTTTTCAGAGGAATGGGGCTTTGTGGGCTGCATGACGGTACTGGCCCTTTACCTGTTTCTGGTCCTGTGGGGACTGCATATTGCCTCAAGGTGCAACGACCGGTTCGGCAGCCTCATGGCTGTTGGTGTTACGGCCATGATCTTCTGGCATATCGTCATCAACATGGGCATGGTCATCGGTCTCTTTCCGGTGGTGGGGGTACCGCTGCCGTTCTTTTCATACGGAGGGACCTCCATGGTTACATCCATGGTGGGGGTGGGAATACTCCTCAATATCAGCATGCGCCGCTTCATGTTCTAAGAAGCTGATGCAAAACTACTGCGGACCCGCGGGGCCTAAAGGGCCAATCTGCCGCGTTGCCATTCACTCAGAAGGCCTCTGAGGAATCTAAATGAAAATCACCCTCCTGGAACCATTCTTCACGGGGTCTCATGCCGCCTGGGCCGAGGAATATGCCCGCTATAGCCGACACCAGGTGGAGATCCTCAGTCTTCCCGGCAGGCACTGGAAATGGCGGATGCATGGCGGCGCCGTCGCTCTAGCTCACCGGTTCCTCGATTCAAAATTCCAGCCGGATCTCCTTCTGGCCACGGACATGCTGGATCTAACCACCTTTCTCGCCCTGACACGGTCAAAATCGGCCCCCTGCAAGGCAGCTCTCTATTTCCACGAAAATCAGCTTACCTACCCGTGGTCTCCCGATGATGCCGACAAGGCCCTGAACCGTGACATGCATTACGCATTCATCAACTATGCAAGCGCCCTTGCCGCCGATGCCGTCTTTTTCAACTCCGCCTATCACCACGATGCCTTCATGGCAGAATTGCCATGTTTCCTCAAGGCGATGCCCGACAAACGGGAGTGGAGCAGCATTCAATCTATAGGTCGGAAATCCCGGGTGCTGCATTTGGGCATGGACCTGCGGCAATTGGACCCGCATCGTCAAATACAAAGCGAGCCTGCTATAAGACCGCCACTTGTATTATGGAACCACCGTTGGGAATATGACAAGAACCCCGATGGGTTCTTTAACGTGCTTGAACGCCTGGCAGCCAGAAATCTCGATTTTGAGGTTGCCGTTCTGGGTGAGAGTTTTTCCAATGCACCGGGAGTCTTTCACGAAGCCCGTGAGCGGCTTGGCGATAGAATTATTCAATTCGGTTTTGCGAAAACCTTTGCCGAATACGCATGCTGGTTATGGGAAGCGGATATACTGCCAGTTACCTCTTACCATGATTTCTTTGGCGCAAGCGTCGTCCAGGCAGTTTATTGCGGCTGTCTGCCGCTGCTGCCGAAGCGGCTTGCATATCCGGAACACCTTCCGGATGAGCAGTATGGGCAATTCTTCTATGATGGAGAAACGGAGCTTGAGGCGAAGCTTGAGGGATTGTTGAAAGTTGCTCACCCTTCGACGGAGATGCTGAGGGATGCGGTCAGTCGCTATGACTGGCAGGTGATGGCGGGTATCTATGATGAGATCCTGGAAAAGGTAGTCTCGGAGTAATAGGCTGGTAAGGAGTGTTTGCAGCAGGAAAATTTTTCCGGGAATCCGGGTGGCGCGGATTCCCGGTATTTGTCGATCAGGCGGCCTGTGCGTTCAGCAGGGTAATCTTGCCCAGGTAGTCTGTCCAGATGGCTCCGCACTCGTTGCACTCCAGCAGGTCCTTTGCGTAGCCGTCGGCATGCATGTCGATTTCCACTTTTTTGCTGCTTTTACAGATTGGGCAATGCATTCATCTCTCCTTTTTTCTTTTGTTTCCATTATCTTAGGTAATCAACATTTTTCCTGCAAGACAATAATTTGATAACTATTGAATAAAACAGTGGTTTATGCCTGCTGCATCCGTCTGCCCTTGTTCGGAGCGGCTATGCGATGCAAATAATCTGCACCGGGGCGCTTTTATTACCGCTTTTTATCGTTGTGGTTAATGGTACAGTTAAAGTAGTGTACTGGGGCAAATCCCGCCGCAGGATCTTGAACTTTTCCTTATTTTCCCATTACCTTTGCCGATAAGCAAGAGGAGGTAATACCATGAAAGAGGCAATGTTTTATGAAAGGAAAACGGGCGATACTGTCAAGTGCGGACTCTGCCGCTTTCGTTGCCTGATACCTTCAGGCAAACGGGGCATCTGCATGGTGAGAGAGAACCAGGGCGGCACCCTCTATACCCTTGTCTATGGCAAAGCAATTGCGGAACACGTGGACCCCATAGAGAAAAAGCCACTGTTCCATGTTCTTCCAGGCAGCAGGTCATACTCAATAGCCACAGTGGGATGCAACTTCAGATGTCTCCATTGTCAGAACTATGCCATCTCCCAACCAAGCGGCGGTACGCTGGAGATCATGGGAACGGAACTCAGCCCTGAGGAAATAGTCGCCAATGCCAAGCGTAGCGGGTGTGCTTCCATCTCCTACACCTATACCGAACCGACCATATATTTCGAATACGCATATGACACTGCAGTGTTGGCACGGGCAGCAGGATTGAAGAACATCTTCGTCACCAACGGCTACATTACCCCGGAAGCATTGAGCCAGATCCGGCCCTACCTGGATGCGGCCAACATCGATCTGAAAGGCTATTCCGACCGCTTCTACAAAGAGGTGGTGCATGCCATGCTCCAGGAGGTGCTGGATTCCATTGTGGAATACAAGCGGCAGGAAATCTGGATTGAACTCACCACGCTGATCATTCCCAACTGGAATGATTCGGATGCCGATCTGGAAGGCATCGCCCGCTTTATTGCCGGAAAGGTGGGCATTGAGGTGCCGTGGCATGTGAGCCAGTTCTATCCCACCTACAAGCTCCTCGACCAGCCGAGGACCCCTTTGGCTACCCTGGACCGTGCCCGGCAGATTGGCAAAAACGCGGGGCTGCGCTATGTCTATGAAGGAAATGTCCCCGGCAGCCAGGGTGAACATACCTTTTGCCCGGAGTGCGGCGAGCTGCTCATCCGCCGCACCGGATATGTGGTCTCAGCCGATAAATTGACCGGGGGAAAATGCGGTCATTGTAAATTTGCCGTCGATGGGATATGGTTGTGAGCATTAATGAGTTTGTGAGGACGGATGAAATAATGAGTAAGAGGAACACCAGCGAAAAAATTATCCCCATTGCCATGGGGGCCCTCGCTCTGTTCTGGTTTGGAGACGCTGTCTTCGATGCCCATCTCATGCGCGAAGGGACCTTGCGTCAGCAGCTGTTCGCGCCGGGAACCCGAGAGCTGGCCATGCGTGGTTTTTTCTCCTTGTTCATCATTGGATTTGCCTTCTATATGAGACGGGTTCTGATGCAGCGTGATCTGCTGGAAACTACCCTGCAAGCCGCGGTGGACGAGGCTGAAGCGGAAAAGGAAAAGACGATAGCCATAGTCTCCGCCATGGGGGACGGCATCAGCATTCAGGATACCGACCTCAAAGTACTTTATCAGAATGATGCCCATAAGGCGCTGGTAGGTGACCACGTGGGTGAATACTGCTACCGGGCCTACCAAATGAATGAAAAAACCTGTGATTTTTGCGATCTGACCAAATCTTTTCGCGACGGCAAGGTTTACCGGCGCGAATCATCTCCAGCCAGATCAGAAGGGAAAATCCACGTCGAGATCATTTCCTCGTCCCTGCGGGATAAAAACGGCAAAGTCATCGCCGGCATCGAGATGGTCAGGGACATTACCAGGCGCAAGCAGACCGAAGCCGAGCTTGAGCGTCAGGCCAATCTGCTGCAACGGCTGATCGATACCATACCCAGCCCGATATTCTACAAGGATAGAAATGGCGTTTTCCTGGGTTGCAACGAAGCCTTTACCCACTGCAGCGGTATTGCCAAAAGTGGTGTCATCGGTAAGACAGCCTCTCAATTTTTATCTCCCGACCTTGCCGCGGCCCAGGAAAGCATGGACCGGAAACTTTTCGCCGAGCCCGGCGTGCAGATATTCGAAACCACAATTCCTTGTGCAGATAGCGGCCAGCGGCAGGTCATTTTGAACAGTGCCACCTTTACCGATGCCAGGGGGGGCGTTGCCGGACTTGTCGGCATAGTCATCGACATTACGGAATTGAAGAAATCGGAAAAACAGATAAAAAAATTGAATGAAGATCTTTTCGCCCACACTGCAGAACTGGCAGCGGCTAATAAAGAACTGGAAGCCTTCAGTTATTCCGTTTCCCACGATCTGCGTACGCCGTTGACGCGCATTTTCAGCGCCGGCCAGGCTCTGCAGGAAGATTACGCCCCCTTGCTCGACGAAAATGGAAAATTTTTCGTGCATACCATCACCGATGCGTGCGAGCAGATGGAAGAGCTGATTGAAGCACTGTTGGCGCTGTCGCAGGTGACAAAGGCAGAGATAAAGCGGGAAGAGGTGGACCTTAGCCGGCTTGCCCTCGACATTACCACCGAATTGCAGCTGACAGCGCCGGGCCGGCAGGTTGTTTTCAATATTGCGGCAGATGTCACCGCCTGTTGCGATCCCGAACTGGCACATGTGGTACTGGAAAACCTGCTGGGAAACGCCTGGAAATATACGGGCAAACGTCCCGATGCACGAATTGATTTCGGGGCCAGGGAAGATGAGGGTAAAAAGGTTTACTTTATCCGGGATAATGGCGCCGGCTTCGATATGAAAAAGGCAGGGAATCTTTTCAAACCTTTCCAAAGACTCCACAGCAGCAGCGACTTTTCCGGGACAGGCATAGGCCTGGCGACGGTAGAGCGTATAATCAAGCATCACGGCGGCCGGGTGTGGGGAGAAGGAGAGCCGGAAAAAGGAGCCACCTTTTATTTTACCTTCAACTGAAATTTAACAGAGACATCTGCCCCTGCCCCTGCCGCTCCATTAGCTGTCATTCCCTGTTCCCGGTTCCTCCTGCTGTTTCAACAAACTTGCCCCCTTTTTGTCAATCATGCTATATGTATGGCTCTATCCCATTTCTAACAGAGGTAGTCCTTGAAAGTCTCATTTCTGCGCCGCTTCTGGGTAACCTTTTCCTGCCATGTTGTCGGTTTTTACGCCTCGTCCATCAACAACTTCCACATCAAGGGGAGCGACAACATTCCCCCGTCCGGCGGTGTGTTGATAGCCTCAAACCACATATCCGCCTATGAAACCATATTCCTTCCCTGGGCGGTGATCAGGCGGCATGCCTTGCAGATGCTCTGGGCTCCAGCCAAAGAAGAGCTCTTCACCAGCATATTTCAGCGCTGGCTCTATAGTTCATGGGGCGCTTTTCCCGTCAAACGCGGCCGCGATGTACGGGCGGGCAAAACAATCAATGACTTGCTCAGGGATCAGAAGGTCATGCTTTACCCTGAAGGAACCCGGCACAAGGACGGCGTGCTGGGCAAGGGCAACCGCGGAGTCGGCAAGATCATCTATGACACCAGGCCCGTGGTGATTCCCACCGCGCTCATCGGCCTCAATCACTGGAAATTTCCCGGCATCGGCCAGAAAGCCGCTGTTGTCTTCGGCCAGCCGCTGGATTTTTCCGATCTGTATTTGCTGCAGGATTGCAAAGAGACCCATCAGCTCATCGTTGACCGGGTAATGGCGGCAATCGCCGAGCTTTTGAAAGCTGAAGGGGCCTATATTGAAGGTTGAGATTTTTTGTGACGGGGCCTGCAGCGGTAATCCGGGTGTCGGCGGCTGGGGCTGCATCCTCCGCTATGGGGACAACGTCAAGGAGATGTCAGGCGCCGACGGCAACACCACCAACAACCGCATGGAGATGACTGCCGCCATAGAGGCGCTCGCTTCCCTGAAAAGACCGTGCGAGGTCCATCTGACCACCGATTCCCAGTATCTGGTCAAGGGGATGACCGAGTGGATCGGCGGCTGGGTGCGGAAAGGCTGGGTCAACAGCAAAAAGGAGCCGGTGTTGAACCGGGAATTGTGGGAACGGCTCATGGAACTGTCCCGCCTTCACACCATCCACTGGCTCTGGGTGCGGGGGCACAATGGTCACCCGGAAAACGAGCGCTGCGATGAGCTGGCCAGGGCGGCCATAGAAACCTTCCGGCGGTCTTGTTGAAATTAATGTTGAATCATGTGGAATAACGGCTGCCGTGGCTTCGGGAGAGAGTGACTGAGCAGCAACGGCGAGCGGACACCCGCCGGATATTGCAAGAAGCACCGATAACCTGCATCATGGACGCCTGAGGAATAAAGGGCGGCACTGCAAGGTCCGCAGTTGCTGCGATCGAACGAACGGACGAAGCCGCGGCAGCCCCCCCTCGCAGAAAGAATTGATTGTAATCAGGGGTACATTCGTTGTCCTTCATCATCGAAATATCGGAACAGGAAATAAAACGGGAGCGGGAAAAGGCCCGTGAACTGCGCAAGTCCCAGTGGTGGAAAAATCGCCTTGCCCGGGGGATCTGTCACTACTGCGGCGGCAGGTTCCCCGCAGATGAACTCTCCATGGACCATATCGTCCCGGTTATCCGCGGAGGCAAGAGCACCCGGGGCAATGTGGTGCCTGCCTGCAAGGAGTGCAACAACCGGAAAAAGCACCTGCTTCCCATTGAATGGGAGGAATATCTGCAGTCGGTGAGGAGTGAGGAGTGAGGGCAAGCTATAAAGCGGTAATATACGATTGTGACGGGGTGATGTTCGATTCCTTCGAGGCCAACTTCGCCTTCTATCAACGGATCCTGGCCAATTTCGGCAAACCTCCCCTGGACCGGAATGATGGGGAGATGATGCGGGTGCTGCATACCTATGCCAATGCCGATGTCATGGCGTACCTTTTTGCCGGCGATGAACGTTGCGCCGAGGCCCAGGCCTTTGCCGGGACCATAAACTACGGCGATCTGGTGCATCTGATGTCCATGGAGGAGAACTTCCGCGAGACATTGACAGCACTGCAGCCGCTGGTCCATCTGGCAGTCTGCACCAACCGCTCCACCTCCGTGGATATGGTGCTGGAATCCTTCGATCTTTCCCGTTATTTCAGCTATGTGATGACGGCGGCCAAGGTGGAGAGACCAAAGCCCTACCCGGACCCATTGCTAAAGGTACTTGAATATTACAGGCTTGAACCGCAGCAGGCCCTTTTCGTCGGCGATTCCGAGGTAGACCGTCTGGCCGCCGAAGCTGCGGGCGTTCCCTTTATCGCCTACAAGGCAGATATGCCTGCATTCGCACGGCTGGACCGACACGATGAAATTCTTTCCTTTTTCCCCTGAAAGGAAAAAAATGATGGTTACGAGCAAGCACCCGTGTCTTTTGGCTTTTCTCCTGCTTTCCCTGCTGATCTTCAGCCCCTTGCCTGCATCGGCCGCCGAGCGCCTCTCCGGCAGCCTTTTGATTACCGGCTCGGAAACCATGGCTCCGCTCATTGCGGAAATGGCCAAATCCTTCGAGCGACTGCACCCGGGGGTGACGATCACCGTCCAGGGCTATAACTCCGCCAGAGGTTTGAGCGATACCAGAACCAGCAGAAATTCCCTCGGCATGGTGTCGCGGGCGCTCAAGGAAACGGAACGGGACCTGAAGGCATTCCCCGTTGGGCTCGATGCCATCTGCTTCATCGTTTCCGGCAACAGTTCGGTAAAAAATATGACCAGAGCCGAGTTGGCGCAGGTCTTCACCGGCAAGGCAAGCAACTGGAAGCAATTTATCGGCAGAGATCAGCCGCTCAAGGCCATATTGCGGGGTGACGGGCGATCATCCACCAAAATCGTTTCCGAATATCTGCAGATACCGGTGTCGCAGCTGCAGGGGATTCTCATTCCTGCCTCATCGGCCATTACCATCAAGGCGGTGGCAAAAAACAGCGGCGCCATCGGCTATGTCTCCTTCGGCGAGGCCTACCGCTATTCCAGCCGGCAGGGCAAGATCCACATGATTGCCCTCGACGGCCGGCTTCCCACCAAGGCTTCCATCGTCAACGGCTCGTACCCGCTAATCCGCGTCCTGAACCTGGTGGCGAAAGGGGAACCGACCCCGCTTGCAAGGGAATTCATCAAGTATTGCCGCTCCAAAGCCGTTGCCGACATGGTACAGGCCTTCGATTTCATAAATCTGGATCTCTAAACCCTCTCCGAGCCATTCTCACAGGCCCTACGCAGCAACCGCCTCAGCTTTTCCCACTCCAATGAAAGCGTCTCTTTGGTTTGATGCTGATTTTGTGCCTACAAATTAACAAATTATATTTTTAATTCAGTTGTAATCCTTTCATCAATTTTCTATAGTCCTGATTACCCTTTAAAAACAATGATATAGGCTGTAAAAATTTTTTACACTGTAAAATTTTTTTACACTTTTGGTGACACTGATGAAGTTTTGTGCACTTTTCGGTGAAGAGCGGACTGCAGGATTAAAGTCAAAAATCTTTATGGGACGCGGATCACGGCGGAAAAGGCGGATTTAAAACCAAGATCAAAGGACTTAGGATTTTGGGTTAATGCTTGATCCGCTCTGATCCGCAGTTTCCGCGTCTAATTCAGGTTTTGAGGATTTTTAAGATTTTAAAGGCTTTTGAATGGGACGCGGATAAAGGCGGAAAAGGCGGATTAAACCCAGGATCAAAGACCTAAGGCTTTTGGGGTTTATGCTTGATCCGCTTTGATCCGCAGTTTCCGCGTCCAATTCAGGTTTTGAGGATTTTAAGATTTTAAAGACTTTTGAATGGGACGCGGATAACGGCTGAAAAGGCGGATTTTAAACCAAGATCAAAAACTTAGGATTTTGGGTTAATGCTTGATCCGTTCTGATCCGCAGTTTCCGCGTCCAATTCAAGGTTTGATGTTTTTGAATGTTTTTTATGGAGGGGAAAGATGTTCCGCAAATACTCACGTCAGATATCCGCAGTAGTTCTCTGCTTTTTTACCTGGACGTCCGGTGGGGTTTTCAGCATTGCCAATGCAGCCCAGATCGAGGCGAAGAAGGCCAAGTTGCAGCAGGTCGAGAAAAAGCCGGAGGGCTCAGAGGAGCGCTTTGCCAAGGCAACCGAAGAGGTTGAAGACATCCTCGGCGATAAAAAGGAAGATCTGCAGACCAAGAAAGGGCGCCTGCGGACCAAGAAGGCAGAGATCGAAGCCCTTGACGTGGAAGTGCGCAAGCAGTTCGCCGAGACGGAAAAGAAGCTGAAGGATGCCAAGCTTCCCCCGGAGATCCTGGAGCGGCACCGTAAGTTCGTCAAGCATTACGATGACAATTTGGCAGAACTGAAGGGCAATCTCGATATCATAGAGAAAGCCAAGGACAAGGCAGAGGCCGATACGGGCATGGAAAAAGCCCACCAGCATCTGGAAAAAACAAAAGCCCCATCCCGCCATCAAAAACTCGACCCCAACAATCTCCCCCATCGTCAACCCAAGGTTATCAAGCGCGAACCGCGCATGAAAAAGGAAGAGTTCGAGAAGGACCTGAAGAAGGACAAACATGCCTGGAAGAACCAGATGCGAATTATGCTGGCATCCGCAGGCTCTACGGCCGGGCTGTTAACACCCGACGACCTTGCCGAGACCATCGAGGTGCAACTGACCCCGGAGATCAGGGCCAAGGCGCTGGAGTTGGGGAATAACCCGGTGAAGATCTATGAGTGGGTGAGGAACAACATCGAATTCGTCCCCACCTGGGGCTCCATTCAGGGTGCCCAGATGACCATGCAGACAAAACAGGGGAATGCCTTCGATACTTCATCTCTGCTTATCGCTTTGCTGCGGACAGCCGGGATTCATGCACGTTATGTCACCGGCACCGTGGAACTGCCTATCGAAAAAATTATGAACTGGGCAGGGGGCTTTTCCGACCCCATGGCAGCCCTGGATTTCATGTCCAGCGGCGGCATACCCACCAAAGGTCTCGTTGCTAATGGCAAAATAGTAGCCGCTCGGTTCGAGCATGTCTGGGTCGAAGCCTTCATCGACTATATTCCGTCCCGAGGCGCCAAGCACAAACAGGGACAAGGAGATACCTGGATCAGGCTCGATCCAAGCTACAAGCAGTACAACTATTCCCAAGGGATCGACATCAAGACAGCCGTTCCCTTTGACGCGCAATCCTTCCTGACCCAGATTCAATCAGGCGCCACCATCAACGAAACCCAAGGCTATGTTACAGGTGTAAATTCTCTGCTCGTCCAGCAGACCATGCAGGACTACCAGACACGGGTGCAAAATTACATACAGCAGAATTATCCCAATGCCACAGTTGGCGACGTCCTCGGCAAGAAAGAGATCGTCAAAAAGGAATATCCGTATCTCCTGGGCACCCTGCCGTACCGCACCGCCGTAAAGGGAGCAACCTTTGCCGCTGTTCCAGATACCTTGCGCCACAAGCTGTCCTTCTACGTCAAAAAGGAGACAGTCGATATTACAGCCTATGATCCCGATGCACCGTTACCCACTGATACATCACTGAATATCAGCAAAAACCTTGCCGAACTGGCAGGGAAGAAGATTACCCTCAGTTACTCACCAGCGACCCCACAGGATGAAGCCGTCATCAATTCTTTCTTGCCGACTCCCCATGCAGATGGATCGCCTATCCAGCCAAGCGAACTGCCGTCACAACTCCCGGCATACCTGATCAATGTAAAACCCGAGTTGAGGATTGACGGCCAGGTGGTTGCCACAGGTGCACCGGTTGGGCTTGGAGGGACCAACATCTTTACTATCACTTTTTCCGATCCGTCGTATGGAGCGAGTCAGATAACCAATTACATCGATGCCGGTGTGTATCAGGCGATTGGGCTCAATCTTGGGAGGATCAGCCAAGAGCAGTTGACGGCGCTGAAGTCAAAGCTGGAGACGACCAAAACAAAACTGCAGAACAGCGACTTCAGCGGCATGATGAAGGACGACCTTGTCGGTGACCTGCTCTATACAACCGCGCTGGCCTACCATGCAGAGCTTGGCACCATGAACTACATCACCGCCAGAACAATGAACGTCAATGCCATCACTGTGCCTTCGGAAACTATTTTTGCTACCAAACTGAGAGTGGCGATGTTCTTTGGCATACCACGCTTCGTCAGCACTGGCGGACTCAATATGGATGCAGATTATTTGATGCAGGTGGTGAAGGCAAAGGATGGCAACAACGATACAGCGAAGCAGTACATGCTATCCAGTGGCATGACATCATCCGCTCTGGAGCATAGCGTGCCGGAACAACTTTTTTCAACACCGGAGAATCAAGCACAAGCAATCAGCACAGTCAAGGCACTTAAGATTGCCAATGATCAGGGAATACCCATCTACACAATCAACCAGCAGAACGTATCCGCACTGATGCCGCAACTACAGCTTGATCAGCAGACCAAAGAGGATATTAGCAATGCAGTTAACGCTGGCAAAGTCGTTACTGTGTCTAAGACGAATATAAACTTCAATGGCTGGGTTGGCTGTGGCTATATCATCACTAATCCTGAGACTTGTGCTGGGGCATATATGATTAATGGTGCCATGAATGGGGGACTGCTGCAACGAGCAATGGTTGCAGAACTAATGCATTATTTAGCAATTGCGGCTGCAGCCGGAGATTCTGGTTTAGAAATGTATAGTGTTTTGTACTCTTCAGGAGAACTTCAAAAAGGGTTTTACTGTGTTTTAGTTGGTATATCGAAATATGAAGCTAATAAAATTGTTGTAGATAAACTTGATACGTTGTGGGTTAGAGTATCAACAGAATTTTTGAAAAAGCTGTCATTTGCCTTGCTAGGCATGCAGATGAAAGATTACACCACCAGTAAAGATCTAAACAATTTTGTAGAAACCATTGTTAATGTGATTGAGGAGCTAGTGTAAATTTATTTCACAATTTTCAGAGAACAAATATTTTATAAAAATTGGAGTGGCTACATGCTCAATCGTAATTTAATCATCATTGTTGCTATTGTGTTTAATCTAGCGACATTCGCACATGCCCAACTCCCTCAAATCGCTGGCGGCCTGACCTTCCTTACTGCATCCCAAAACCCTGACGGCACCTGGAATACCAGCACGTCGGAGGTAGAAACCACCGCAGCCACTGTTTCTGTCCTGGAAACGTTGAAACTGCTGAATCAGACCGCCTCCACTTCCTATACAACCGGCACTTCATGGCTGCAGGCACTATCACCGCAGCCAGTTGACTACATAGCAGAAAGGCTCCGCACCCTTGGGTTGAGTGATGTCACTTCCCTTACTCCCTCTGTAGATGGAATCAAAGGAGGTTGGGGCGGCGATGCCGGGTATGAAACAACCCTGCTTGATACCGCGAAGGCCCTCCAAGCCCTCAAATCCGCCAACTACACCGACCCCACCATCATCAACCCGGCCCTGGCGTATCTGACCTCCAGCCAGAATGCAGACGGTGGCTGGGGATTCTATGCCGGCGACAGCAGCAACGTCTATATGACCGCTGTCGTCTCGGCGACCCTGCAGCAGTTCCCCCAAATGACCATCATTGCCAATGCCGTAGCCAAAGCTACCGCCTTCCTCATCGCCCATCAGAACAGCGACGGCGGCTTCGGCAGTTCTCCTTCTACCGTTTATGAAACAGCCCTGGCCTATGTTGCCCTGGCAGCTGTTTCCAATGATGCAACCATTCTGGGGAATGCCGTCAATTACCTCACCACCACTCAATCCGCCAACGGCTCCTGGAATGACGATCCCTACTCGACTGCATTGGCGCTGAAAGCGCTGTATTTCTCTGAAAACAAACCGTCGCCGCCTCCGGCGCCGCCGCTTGGTGCTACAATTACCGGCACAGTGATCGATGCGGTGACAAAGAGGCCGGTGAGCGGCGTAGCGGTGGCGATTGACGGCAACACCCTCTTTGCCGCAACCACCGACGCCACCGGCAGCTTTGCGTTGGCCGATGTACCAACAGGTACGCAGAAGCTGACCTTTACACTCTCTGGCTATGCCGCAAACAGCGCATCCACAACCGCTGTTGCAGGGGCAACCTCTAGCCTCGGAACCATCTCCCTGCTTTCCGCTTATTCCACCGGTACCATCGCCGGCACCGTGACCGACCCCACAGGTAAGCCGCTGGCTGGTGTGGCAATCACAGTATCAGGGGCCTGGAGCGGCACTGCCACAACCGGAGCCGACGGAGGCTTCACCTTTACCTATGTCACCCCTGGCGATGTCACTATCACTGCCGAGAAGGCAGGCTATCAAGCCTTGACCTCCACCGGCACTGTCTACGCCCGAACGACGCTTACCTTTTCTCCGCGTTTGAGCACCTCCCCACCAACGGCTACAACAGGCACCCTGGTGGGCCGAGTGGTGGACAGCTTCTGGGGTAGGCCCATCGGGCATCTGCCGGAAGAGACTGGGGTGCAGGTGATCGTCTCCGGAGGGACGTCGGTTTCGGTCGAACCGGAAGGGGGCGGGTACTTTACTATCGCCAACCTGCAGCCGGGGACCTACCAGGTGGTCGTGGGTATGCATGGTTTCGCCAGCCATACCTTCCGGGTGGTGATTTCTGCCGGCACTACCACAGATTTGGGCACGATCCGCCTGGAGATGTCTTTCTTGATGACCCTGACCGGCAAGGTGACCGATGCAAAGAGCGGGTTGCCCATTCCGGGGGCGGAAGTTATGGTTCAACCGGGCAACCTGACCTCCCGCACCGACTTTGCCGGTACCTATGCCATAGCCGACATCAACGATGCCGAGATAACCGTCAAGGCCTTCTCTGTCGGATATGTGGGCAAATCCTACACCGTTGGGAAGCAGCCATGGCTCCAGACCATGGATATTGCTCTCACCCCATTGGTGACAAACGGAGGTATTAGCGGGACGGTGGTTGATGCGGTGACTTCTCTACCTCTTGCAGGTGTAGCCTTGTCCTTGACCAACGATCCTAAAGTTAGCACTGTGACGAACAGCACCGGTACGTTTGCCCTGAATGGCATTCATTACGGAATGCAGCAGATAACGGTTGCCCTGGATGGTTATACTCCACGTACCTTGAAGACCTACATTACCGCTGGAGCGACTACCAATGCCGGAACAATTGTCCTATCCACCGGCACTGTTTCAGCATCCGTGCAGGGCGTGGTGAGGAATGCCGGCTCCGATGCACCATTTGCCGGTGCCGTAATGGAGACAGCAACCGGAAATACAACATTGAAAGCAGCGACGTTAGCAGGCGGAACCTATGCAATTACTGACATAACTCCTGGAGATGTAACCATTTCCGCAGGTGCTGAAGGGTATTTCAGTGCCCGCATCGGCAGTACCCTCGCTCCTGGTGAGACGTTCATCTTCAGTCCCGCTCTTGCCATGATGATTACCCCCTCTGCCGATATGACTGTCAAAGTTGACCAGGCGCTTTACAAGTCTGGAGAAACCGTCCCTGTTACGGTAAACATTCACAACAAGCAGTCGTTAGACCTCTCGCCACTCCTCCATGTAAGGGTACTAGATCCCTATGTCGCTAAAGTATTCGATACGACAGTTTCACTGAGTTTAGCGGCAGATGGCGATGTTGCACAGACTGTCAGCTTTGTCATGCCGCAAAATGCAGTGTCTGGAAATTATCTGATCCAGGCCGAGCTATACTCCGAGGCCGGTAATATCATGCAAACCGCTTCGAACAGCTTCGGTTCTGCCGTTAGTGAAGTATCCATAAGCCCAACATTGCCGACCACCTTCTCCACCACCAATACCGTGACATTCAACCTGACCAATACCGGTACCATTCCCGTATCGTCAGGCGTCCTGGCCGTCACCCTGAAAGACCCGGATGGGCAGGTGGCATATAGCTCCTCCCAGGCCTTGAGCCTTGCATTGGCTGAGAGCAAGATGCTTACCTATAATGTGAGTACTGCAGTTCTGAAATTGGGTACCTATACCCTGTCCTATATCCTGAGCGATGAAACCAGAACGATCAAGCCGGTTGAAGTGGTGCTGACCAATACCGTTGACATTAATGCTTCCTTCGATAAAAGCACCTATCGCATCAGGGAAGCAGGCAATCTCACCGTTGTCATAACCAACACCGGTAAGTTCAGCCTCGATACCGGATTAACTGCCACCGTATCCATCCCGGATGCAACCTATACTGAAACCAAATTTCTTCCTGCAGGTATTTCGGCTTCTGGCACTGCAGTCATCTACAGTTTCCCAGTTCCGGAAACGGTAAATGCCGGTCTACATCCTGCCACCGTTACTCTTCGCCTTCCTTCCGGATCAGAGGTTACGGAAAAAGCCTTCTGGGCTGTTCCGGAATCATCCTTGACCTCAACAGTGGCCAAGACCGCCTATAGCGCCGGAAATACAATTACAGTGGTAATTGCAAATACCGGCGGCATTGATACACCAGTTGACTACCAAGCCAGCCTTTATGATGCAAAGGCAACACTCATTGCCGAAAAATCAGCTACCGAGATTGCAGTAGCTGGGTCTTCTATTCCCCTTGGCCTGCCCATTCCGGTCGGTGCTGTGGATGGTACCTATACCCTCAACGTCCAATTCAAGGATGGTAAAACAACTGTAGAAAAAATTGTTCCCTATGCACTCAGCATCGCTGGGATAAAAGCCAGCCTTCAGATGCAAACAGATAAAGAGGTCTATCTGGCAACCGAGAACATCACCGGCCTCGGCGCAATAACCAACACCGGCACCCCCTTGCAGGGGGGGAATGTGCATCTGCAGGTGGTCACCGGGCCGGGGAGCTACAAGCAGAAGACCTGGATTACCCAAGCCGATTTCCAGACCGGTGTGCGTAATGGGGTGGACACCTACGGGGTCAATGACTGGATTATTCCGGATGATGATTTTGACGATGATCGTATTGACACAGGTAAATGGGTAGAAGACAACTATGGCACCAGTAAACAACAAGAAAGCACCGGTGTTTTAATACAATCGGCAGGTCCGGGGGCGGGATATGCGAGTCTTGTGGGAAACGCTTCTTCTCAATTACAAGGTGATTTCGATGTTCAGGTTGATTTTAGCTTGGTAAACCCTTCTTCTGGTGAGTTCTGGGCCTTACTCAGGATCGAGGCAGCAAATCGTGAGTTTCGTGTAGAACGCAAAATATCCTATGGCCAGAATGTTTATAGTGCCGATTATTGGAATGGAAGTTCATGGAATCATAGCCCTAATCTTAGTACAACCGATTCCAGCGGTAAGCTTCGAATTACTAGAAATGGGACTACAGCAATTGCATATTGCTGGGAAAATGGTGCCTGGAAACAACTATGGTCAACAAATATTTGGGATGGCCCCTTAAATGTAAGACTGTGGACCACCAACAATGGGTATAATAACCCTGTTGAAACTCATTGGGATAATTTCAAAATCAGCTCCGGCCGGATCATGACAGTAAACCAGACAGTGGACTCGGCTAGACTACTACCACTGAATGATAATTTTGACGATGGAGTGCTGAATGAGGATAGATGGAGATCCGCTGGAGTTTACTTGCCAACTGAAGCTAACGGTCTTATGCATCAAAAAAGTGATGGTAATGGCGCGACTTCTGTTTTTTTAAAAGCTTCCCTGCCAGGTGATTTTGCAGCCATTGAAAAGTATAAAAACGCTAAATTCACCGTCGTTAGATCGCATCCGGAAGGGGATATAGGCCATTACCTCACGGCCAAGACGGGTCCTTCATCAGGTTTTTGGCTTTATGAGACAAACATTTATCCATCAAAACTTCCTCAACTGCAGGCTAACTCCTATATTAATAGTAACTGGTGGGCTTCTAGTGTACCCCCGAGTAACTGGGTTTCTGGCTATTTCAAGCTTCGAAGAACGGGAACCTCTGCCTACGCAGAGTACTGGGATGGTGCTATGTGGAGCACATATCATTTGAAATCTGGCATGGAAACCGGACCAGCAACTATCAGAATTTTAACTACGAATGCTGATACCTTACTTGATGAGTCAGCATCTGTTGATGTAGATGCTTTTTATACAGAAAACGGTGTATATGCCAGTGCAGGAGTAGTGACTTTAAAGCAAGACTCTGGCGCGGCGAATACCAGTTGGGGGAAAATAAATTTTAACACCACCCAACCCACCGGCACCTCCATCAAATTCCGCACCCGCACCGCCGACACCGAAGCCGGCCTCACCACCGCCATCTGGAGCGACTACATCACCGCAAGCGGTTCACCAATCACTAATCCCGCCGCCCGGTGGATCGAGGTGGAGGCCACGCTGGCTACAACCGATACCAATGTAACGCCACTGCTCAACGATCTCACCGTCACCTACCTGGCCGACCCGGGCGAAGTGCTCTGGCAGACGGACGTGCCCGTCGATCTTGCTCCAGTAGCCGTCGCTGACCTGAATAAAACCATCGGCACCCTGGGTGTTCTGGGCAAGCTCTACTTCCAGGGCACCCTCACCTCCAGCACCGGACAAGCCGTTGCCTCCGCCGAATACCCCTTCTACATCGAACAGGGGAACTTCCAGCTACTTCTCTCACCCGACAAGAAGATCTACAAACCGGGCGAAACAGTGACCATAAGCGGCGAAGTCAGGAACATCACCAGCCTGGCAGCAGCCCTTGCCCTGCAGGTGAAGGATAACCAAGGGGCAACCCTCTATACTGACACCTTCGACATTGCGGCCAACGGCAGCCGTCCGTTCAGCTTTACCACCACAGCAGGCAGCGACGGCATTTATACGCTCAAAGGAGCGGTAACCCAGAATAGTGTCATCATTGCCGACATCACCGAACAATATGAAGCGTCAAGCCCCATGGTCACTGCGGCACTCACCGCCCCCGACAGCGCAGGAGCCGACCCGTTCCAGGTGAGCCTTGTCCTCACCAACAGCGGCAAGATAGAAGCGGTCATTGCCGTTGCCAAATCATTCGATACCACGGCAGAGACAATAACCATCCCTGCCGGAGAGACAAGATCGGTCCAGTACACTCAACAGATCGCAGCCGACACTACCTACACCTTCACCATCACCGGCGACCTGAGCCGGACCCTCACCAAAACCGTGGCGTACACCGCACCGCCAATAGCCGCCAGCGTTACCGGCAAAATAGTCACCGACAAGATCGCCTACAACCCCAATGATCAGGCAAATCTGACAGGAACGCTTACAGCAAACACCTACATGGAGAACCTCTCCTTGCTGGTAACCATCACCAACAGCCAGGGGCAGGCCCTCTACACCGATACGACTTCTATCCCCCAGCTTAACCAGGGCCAAACCACCACCATCAATAAATACTGGAACGTGGGAGCCAACCCGGCGGCAACCTACCTGGTAACAATGCAGATCCTGAACAACACCGGCACCGTTATCACCAAATCCACCTGTAATCTGGTCATTGGCAGCATCACGAAGCCCACCGCTCTCCTGAAAGGACAGGTAACCCTCGACAAGCAGAGCATCCTGACCGGAGAACCGGTAGCCGTTTCATACACCGTTACCAACATCGGGAACACGGACCTTGTCAACATCCCCCTGTCAGTGCAGACGATCAACATAAGCGACCAGACCACCTATAACCCCATCCCCGACACGGCCAGCCTCGCCATGGGGCAAATCCATTCAGGAACCGGCCAAATCGATACCCAGAACTACGGCGCCAAGGACTACCTGGTTATCCTGCGAGCAACCATCGACGGGGTAGAGGAAACCCTCGCCGGCACCTATTTCCGCGTGGAAGGCGCACCTTCGGCCCCGGCGCTGGTAAGCCCAATTAGTGGAGCCGACGTGGAAACCCTGACGCCGCAGCTTACCGTCAGCAATGCCGCCGATCCCAACGACGACCGGCTCACCTATCAATTCGAGGTCTACACCGACAGCGGCCTGACCAACCTTGCCGCCTCCGGACAGGCACCGGAAACCGCAAACATGACCATCTGGACGCCGGCAGCTCTGATTGAGAACCAGACATACTACTGGCGCTCCCGTGCCTTTGACGGCAAACTGTACGGCCCGTGGATGCCTGCCGTCTCCTTCCGGGTCAACACCATCAACGATCCCCCGACAGCGCCGACCGTTTCCGCCCCTGCAGACGGTACCGCTGTGGCACTGTCAAGTCCAACGCTGACCATCAACAACTCTTCAGACCCCGACAGCACCAGCCTCACCTACAACTTCGCCGTCGCACTGGATCCCGAGTTCACCAACATCATAGCCTCAACCCCCGGCGTTGCTTCCGGAGAAGCGACCACCTCCTGGACCGTACCTGTGACCCTCCAGGAGAACGGCTGGTACCATTGGCGAGCCCAGGCCGACGACTGGCAGATGGAAGGACCCTGGTCGCAAACGGTGCGCTTCCAGGTCAACACCGCCAACGATGCCCCGACGACACCGGTCATCACGGCACCCCTCAACGGCTCGACTGTGGCCGCTTTGACAACCCATGTGGTCGTCACCAACAGCACCGATCCCGATTCGTCTGTCATTACCTATTTCTTCGAAGCGGATACGGTACCGACCTTCGATTCGCCTAATATCGTCCGCTCAGGCAGCATTCCCCAAGGGGAGGGGAGCACCACCTGGAATCTGAGCGGTCTTTCGGACAACACCCGTTATTACCTTCGCGCCAAGGCAAGTGACGGGGCAGCGGAAAGCACCTGGTCGGAAACCATCAGCTTCTTTGCCAATACCGTCAACGATCCACCCACGACTCCCACACCGGCCAATCCCTCCGATGGGGCAGGGGTGAATCAATACAGCCCGACCTTGTCGGTGCACAATGCCGCCGACCTTGACCATGATCCACTGACCTACGAGTTTGAGGTCTATGCCGATGCTGCCTTGACCAGCCTCGTCAGCCGGGCAGCCGGTGTCATTGAGACAGCCGCAGTCACCAGTTGGACGGTTCCGGTGACACTGACGGAGAACCAGACCTATTACTGGCGGGCGCGCGCCTTCGATGGTTACCTCACCAGCGATAAATGGACTCAAGCGATGAGCTTCATGGTCAACACCGCCAACGATGCCCCCGGCGCACCTAAACCGGCCTTGCCTGCCGAAGGGAGCAGTGTTTCAACGCCGACACCGACCCTGACCATTGCCAATGCCGCAGATCCCGACAGCTCCATACAAGGCTACGACTTCGAGATCTATGCGGGCCCGACACTGGCAGCGACAGTCACAGGCATCCCCCAGGACGCCTCAGGGATGACCTCCGTTACCCTGAATACACCCCTTACCGACAACACCGCATACCAGTGGCGTGCCAGGGCATTCGACGGTGCCCTCTACGGTGCCTGGTCCCATATGGCGAGCTTCACCGTGCATTTGCCGGTGACAAGCATAGGCGCCACCATCGACTTCGACCCCGATACCCTCAATCCCAAGAGCAACGGCACCTGGGTCACCGTGCGCATCGAACTGCCGGAGGGCTACAATCCTTCAGACATCGACATTGCATCCATCAGGCTTGAAGGGGCAATATCGGCAGAGCTTCGTCCCTACGCCGTCGGCGATTGCGACAAGGACGGCATCAAAGATCTGATGGTGAAGTTCAGGCGGAGCGAGGTGATTAACCTGCTGCCGAGCGGTGACAGGGTTCCGGTGCATGTTACCGGCAAGGTCGGCTCTGTGGTCTTCGAAGGGGTCGATCTGATCAGGGTTATGCAGTAGGAAAAGAGAAACGGGCGGGGAATCCAAATCCCCCGCCCGTAGTTATGTCTTTTTATACAATCAGCAACAGTTTCGAACAGTCTGCTATATCCCCAACACCTCCGCCAGCCGCAGCATCTCATCGTGTGGCTTTTTTTCCCCCTTGACCACGTCCTCCAGGGAGGTGGTGATGATGGAGTTGTTGGAGAGACCCACCATCAGCCCTTTTTCCCCTTTGAGAAGCAAATCCACGGCATTTTTTCCCAGGCGGCTCGCCAGGAGCCGGTCGAAGACGGTGGGTGCGCCGCCCCGCTGGTAGTGGCCCAGCACCGTTACCCTGGTTTCGAAGCCGATGGCGTCCTTGATGCTGTCGGCGATCTGGTGGGCGTTGCCCGCCCCTTCGGCGAGAATGATGATGGCGTTGTCCCGTCCTTCTTCGTAGCGGGCCCGCAACTGCTGGCAGATTTCGGAGAGGTCGAAATCCCGCTCCGGCACCAGGGCGTATTCGGCGCCGGCTGCTATGGCGCTGATACTGGCCAGGTAACCGGAGTTGCGCCCCATGACCTCGATGACGAAGGCACGGGCGTGGGAGCTGGCGGTGTCCTTGATGCAGTCCACTGCGTAGATGATGTTGTTGAGCGCCGTATCCACCCCAAGGGCCATATCAGTGAAGGGAATATCGTTGTCGATGCTGGCGGGAATGCCGATAACCGGAAAGCCCAGGTTGTGCAGCGCCAATGCTCCCGTCAGGGAACCGTCACCCCCGAGGATGATCAACCCTTCCACCCCCAGGTTTTTCAGGTTGGCCAGGGCCTGCTGCTGCCCTTCAATGGTGCGAAATTCGGGCGAGCGTGCCGACTGGAGGAACGTTCCCCCCCGGTGGAGGATGCCGGAGACTGCCTTGGAATCGAGGGTGATGTAATCGGGTTTCATAAGTCCCACGTATCCCTTGCGAAACCCCACCATTTCCACATTATTTCGCAGGCCGCTCCGTACCGCGCTGCGGATGGCAGCGTTCATCCCTGAACAGTCGCCGCCGCTGGTTAGAATGCCGATTTTCCTCATGAATCCTCCTTCTTTCCTTTCAGCCACTCCATCCGCTCCTTGATGGCCTTCTCGTAGCCATAGCCGGCGGGACGGTAATACTCCCGTCCCTTGAGCCGCTCGGGCAGGTAGTCCTGCTCCACGTATCCACCCGCAAAGTCATGGGCATAGCGGTAGCCGGCGTGGTAGCCCAGATCCTTCATCAGCTTGGTAGGCGCATTGCGGATATGCATAGGGACCGGCTGGGCTCCGCTCTTCCTAACTTCGGCCAGTGCCTCGTCTATTGCCAGATATGAGGCATTTGACTTGGGGGCGGTGGCCAGGTAGGTGACCGCCTGGGAAAGGATGATGCGTCCCTCCGGCATCCCCACCATCTGAAAAGCCTGGAGAGCAGACACTACCACCTGCAGGGCGCGGGGATCGGCGTTGCCGATATCTTCGGAAGCGAGTATTACCATGCGGCGCAGGATGAAGAGAGGATCCTCCCCCGCCTCGATGAGCCTTGCCAGCCAATAGACGGCGGCGTCCGGGTCGCTGCCCCGCATGGACTTGATGAAGGCGGAGATGACATTGTAATGCTCCTCTCCCCCCTTGTCGTAGAGGAGCGGTTTCTTCTGCACCGCCTCCCGGACATTTTCAATGGTGATCGTGCCGTTCTCTGCCAGTCGCGCTGCCGTTTCCAGGGTGTTGAGGGCGACCCTGCCGTCGCCTCCGGCCTGCTCGGCCATGTAGCTCAAGGCATCATCGGTAATGGCAAGGTCCAGATTGCCTAACCCCCGTTCACGGTCGGTAAGGGCGTTGCGGATGATCTTCTGCAGCTCTTCCTCGCTCAGGGTATTGAGCACCAGCACCTTGCACCGTGAAAGGAGCGGGGCGATCACTTCAAAGGAGGGATTTTCGGTGGTGGCGCCGATGATGGTGAAAACACCTTTTTCCACATAGGGGAGAAAGGCATCCTGCTGGCTCTTGTTGAAACGATGGATTTCATCGACGAAGAGAATGGTTCTTCTGCCCTGGAACTTGCGCACTTCCTCCGCTTCCTTGACGATCTCGCGGATCTCCTTGATACCGGAGAGGATGGCGGAAAAGAAGATGAAGTGGGAACTGGTGGCACCAGCGATGACGCGGGCCAGGGTGGTTTTGCCCGAGCCGGGAGGACCCCAGAAGATGAGGGAAGTCAGCTGGTCGCTTTCGATCAGCCGCCGCAGCAGCTTGCCTTCCCCAAGAAGCTGTTCCTGCCCCACATATTCGGCAATGGTCCGTGGCCGCATCTTTTCTGCGAGGGGGGCTTCCTTGGCGGCATCTTCCGCCGCCCTGCGGTCAAAAAGATCCATGGGCGGAACTGTCACCATGCTGGCGCGATTCGGCACCCTTGACACAAACCGGGCTGATCCCCCAGATATCTCTGGCGTACTCGGCAATGGTCCGGTCGCTGGAGAATTTGCCCATGCCGGCGGTATTGAGGATTGCCCGCCGGGTCCATTCGTTCTGGTCCCGGTAAAGCTTGCTTACCTCATCCTGGCAGGCGATGTAGGAGGTGTAGTCGGCCAGCAGCATGTAGTAATCTCCCTGATTCAGCAGCAGGTCGACGATGGGACGGAAAAGGTCGGGGGCGCCGGGAGAGAAGAACCCGCCGGCGATCTGGTCCAGCACCCTTCGCAATGCCGGCAGTTTGCTGTAATAGTCACGGGGATTGTAGCCCTTGTTCCTGGTATTGTTGACCTCGTCCGTGGTCAGGCCGAAGATGAAGATGTTTTCTCTCCCCACCTCTTCCATGATCTCGATATTGGCGCCGTCCAGGGTGCCGATGGTGAGGGAGCCGTTCAGGGCGAACTTCATGTTGCCGGTTCCGGAGGCCTCGGTGCCTGCGGTGGAGATCTGTTCGGACAGG
The DNA here is from genome assembly GCF_000022265.1 of Geotalea daltonii FRC-32. Taxonomy (NCBI): domain Bacteria; kingdom Pseudomonadati; phylum Thermodesulfobacteriota; class Desulfuromonadia; order Geobacterales; family Geobacteraceae; genus Geotalea; species Geotalea daltonii. The sequence continues at coordinate 3,831,231 of NC_011979.1, read as the reverse complement.
TCTGCCGCCGGGAAGATATGTTCGGCCAGGGAGACGCTGTAGTTGGCGAGAAAAACCACCTTCATCCGGTCGCCCACCTCCGGATCGTTGTTGACAATAGTGGCGACGGCGTTGATGAGGCGGATGATCAGCTTGGCGGTGACATAGGCGGGGGCTGCCTTGCCGCTGAAGATGAAGGTGCGGGGAACGAAGTCGCCTGCCGGGTTTTCCTTGATCCGGTTGTACATGGTGATAACGTGAAGCACGTTCAACAGCTGCCGCTTGTATTCGTGGATCCGCTTTACCTGGCAGTCGAAAATGGAATCAACGTTGACCTGGATGCAGTTGTGTTTAAGGATGTAAGCCGCCAGCTTCTCCTTGTTGAGCTTTTTCACTGCCTGCCATCTGGCTGCGAATTCCGGTTCGGTGGCGACCGCTCGCAATTTTTCCAGCTCATAGAGGTCGGTGACCCAGCCATCCCCGATATATTCGCCGATCAGCTCGGAAAGGGAAGGGTTGGACATCTTCAACCAGCGCCGTTGGGTTATGCCGTTGGTCTTGTTGTTGAACCGCTCCGGGTACATCTCGTAGAAATCCCGGAACAGCTGATGTTTGAGGATTTCGCTATGCAGTGCGGCAACGCCGTTGACCGAATGGCTGCCGACGATGGCCAGGTGGGCCATGCGGATCTTCCGCTCCCAGTGCTCTTCCACGATGGACATGCGGGCCAGGCGTGCGTTATCGCCTGGGAACTGTTTTGCAACCTCTTCCAGAAAATACTTGTTGATGTCGAAAATGATCTGCAGGTGCCGGGGGAGGATCTGCTCGAAGAACCAGACCGGCCATTGTTCGAGGGCTTCCGGCAGTATGGTGTGATTGGTATAGGCGAAGGTTTTCCTGGTGATCTGCCAAGCATCGTCCCAGTCCACGTTTTCCAGGTCCAGCAGCACCCGCATCAGTTCAGGAATGGCCAGGGCAGGATGGGTATCGTTCAACTGAATGGCCACCTTGTCGGGCAGGAGCCTGAGATCGGTGTGCTTTTTCTTGAAGCGGTAGAGGACATCATGGATGGTTGCCGAAGCGAGAAAATATTCCTGCTTGAAACGCAGCTCCTTACCCTCGATAACGTTGTCGGCCGGATAGAGCACCTTGGAGATGGTTTCCGTCTGCATCTTCTTTTCCACGGCGCGGATGTAGTTCCCCTCGTTGAAGAACTTGAGGTCGAAGTCACGGCTTGACTTGGCGCTCCACAGGCGCATGGTGTTGACCGAGTTGTTCTTGTAGCCGGGAATGGGCGTATCGTAGGCCATGGCCATGACATCTTCCGTATCGACCCATTCGCTGACGGTTTTGCCGAATTTGTTGGTGGTGGTGAGGACCCGTCCATAAAATTTTACCGGATGCAGGTGCTCCTGGCGGTCCAGTTCCCACGGATTGCGGTAACGGAGCCAGTTGTCGGGGAGTTCCATCTGGGCGCCGTCGACGATCTTCTGGCGGAAGATGCCGTATTCATAGCGAATGCCATAGCCGTATGCCGGGATGGACATGGTGGCCATGGAATCGAGGAAGCAGGCGGCCAGGCGCCCCAGGCCGCCATTGCCGAGACCGGCTTCCTGCTCTTCGTCAAAGATCTCTTCGAAGTCATAGCCTAGGGAGGTGATAGCCTCCCTGAAATCCTCCAGGATATCCAGGTTGATCAGACTGTTGATCAGGGACCGTCCGATGAGGAATTCCATGGAGATATAATAGACCCGCTTGTTGTCACTATTGTAGTAGGCCTGCTGGGTATCGAGCCAGCGTTCCACAAGCTTGTCCCGCACGGCGTAGGCCAGGGCGTTGAAGGCATCGTATCGGGTGGCGGTATATTTATCTTTGCCCAGGGTGTATTCGATATGTTCGAGGAAGGATTTGATGATGAGGATGAGGTTATCAAGTTCAGGTGCCGGGTTGGCATCATATTCGTTCATAGGCTTGCCCTTTGTCCGGAACTCTTGCTGCCATGGAGTTTCCATTGGACATGGTGGTTTATATGTGCTAGTAAAGCCTTATTTTTTATACCATAGATAAAGGCTTGCGCCATGAAAAAAATAGCAATCTTTGCCAAGGTACATGACCCCCGCTGCGTGGGAATAGCTGAAGAGCTGGTCGAATGGCTTTTGGCAAGGGGGCTTTCTCCCCTGGTGGAACCGCATCTGGCAAAACACATCAGCTGCTCATATACCGCGAAAAGAGATGATATTCCCGAGCAGGCCGATCTGGTGGTGGTATTGGGTGGCGATGGAACCTTGATCTCTGTGGCCCGACTGGTGGGAGACAGGCAAGTGCCGATTCTCGGCGTCAATCTGGGAAGCCTGGGCTTTCTCACGGAAATCACCCTGACAGAGATGTATCCTGCTCTGGAACGATGTCTGAAGGGGGATTACGAGGTATCTGAGCGGATGATGCTGCGTGTTTCCCTGCACCGGGGCGGGGCTGAGATCGAAGGCCGCCAGGTCCTGAACGATGTGGTTATCAACAAGGGGGCGCTGGCCAGGATTATCGATCTGGAAACTGAGGTCGATGGCCGCTATCTGACCACTTTCAAGGCCGATGGCCTTATCATCTCCACTCCCACCGGTTCAACCGGTTATTCCCTTTCCGCCAACGGCCCGATCATCCACCCGCAGCTGGATTGCCTGGTGATTACTCCCATCTGCCCCCACACCCTTACCAATCGCCCGATTGTCGTGTCAGGCGATGCTTTGATCACCATCAGCCTGCAATCGGTCAACGAGGATGTTTTCCTTACCCTGGACGGGCAGGTGGGCTTCGAAGTGAAACACGGCGATCAAATCCGTATCCAGCGGGCAGAGCGCCAGACCCGGCTGGTCCAGTCGCGGAGCAAGGATTATTTTGAGGTGCTGCGGACCAAGCTGAAATGGGGCGAAAGATGATTTGCGTTGAAAAACGCCCATCTGCTGTGTTGCCCTTCGGTCCTCGTCTCTGCGGCGTACCGATGTACGCCTCACTCCTCGGCCTCGCGCGCCTTGCACCTGGGCATTTTTGAACGCAAATCAATAAATTTCAATGGATTTTAAATGCTGACAGACCTTTCCATTAAAAATATCGCCATCATCGACTCCCTGACGGTCTCCTTCCGTGGCGGCCTCAATATCCTGACCGGTGAGACCGGTGCGGGAAAATCGATCATCATCGATGCGGTGAATCTGATTCTTGGCGGCCGCGGGTCGGCCGACCTTATCCGTGCCGGGGCTGAAGAAGGGGTTGTGGAAGCCATTTTCGATCTCTCCGGTCGTCCTTCGATCTTGGCAGAACTTGATAAAATCGGTATCGAGTGCGACGGCGAACTGCTGATCAAGCGGGTCGTCTCCCGTTCTGGCAAAAACCGGGTTTTTATCGGCGGCGGATTGTCGACCATTTCCATACTGGCAGAAATTTCCAGGTTGTTGATAAATATCTATGGCCAGCATGAGGCCCAGACCCTGCTGCGCCAGGAAAACCACCTGCTGCTCCTTGACGGTTACGGGGGGCTGCTTGAGCTGCGCAGGGAATTTGCCGCTCTCCATGATGAATACAGGCAGGTTGGTGGTAAACTCAAGGCATTGGAGGAAGATGAACGGGATGCAGCCCATCGCCTGGACCTCATTTCCTTCCAGTCCGATGAAATCGCCAATGCGGCCCTGATTGTCGGGGAAGAAGAGGAACTGGATCGGGAGCGGACACTTCTCAGCCATGGAGAGAAACTTCTGCAGAATAGCCAGGAAGCATATGCCGAGCTGTATGGTGCCGATGACGCCGTCCTTGGCCGGCTGGCCCAGGTGAAGAGACGGCTTGCCGAGATGATAGCCATCGATCCTGCTTTGGAAAATACTCTGGCCTCACTGGATGCAGCTTCCATCCAGCTGGAGGACGTGGCCTTGGCGCTGAGGACATACGCTACCAGGATCGAAGCAGACCCTGAACGGTTGCAGGCCGTTGAAGACCGGCTGGAGCTGATCCAGCGGTTGAAGAAGAAATATGCCCCCCATATTCCGGGGGTGCTTGCATACAAGGAAACCATCGACCGGGAAATGGAAGAGCTGAGGTCACGGGAGGAAAACCGGGACGGGCTTCTGAAGAGGCTTGAGGATCTGACTGATGCCTTACGGGTCAAAGGGGAGGGCCTTTACTCGAAACGCTCCGCCGCGGCAAAACTGCTGGAATCGGCCATGGAGAAGGAGCTGTCCGAGCTGGCCATGAAGAATGCCCGCTTCCAGGTAGCCTTTGAAAGGCTCCCCCAGGCAAAATCAACCGGCCTGGAACGTGCCGAGTTTCTCTTTTCGCCAAACCCTGGGGAAACTCCGAAGCCACTTGCGAAGATAGCATCGGGAGGTGAACTGTCGCGGCTGATGTTGGCCTTGAAGCAGCTGCACCCGGAAAGCGACGTGCCGACTCTTATCTTTGACGAGGTTGATACGGGTATCGGCGGGGCAACCTCTGCCTTGGTAGGCGAGAAGCTTAAGCGGGTAGCGGCAGCCCAGCAGGTGCTGTGCATTACCCATCTTCCCCAGGTGGCTGCCTATGCCGACCTGCATTTCAAAGTGGAAAAGAAGGTGGAGTCGGGGCGTACGATTACCTCTGCCGTCCCGCTCGCCAATGATGACCGGGTAGCTGAAGTGGCACGGATGCTGGGAGGGATCAAGATTACCGACACGACCCTGGAGCATGCCCGGGAGATGATAGGGGAGGCGGTTAGGTAAAAATACCTTCCCGCAACCGCGAGAAAGGATCTGTAATGTTGCGCAAGGCTGAGATAAATGATGTCAAGGATATCCAGAAGCTTTTAACCTTCTATGCCTCCCGCGGGGACATGCTGTCCCGTTCACTTGCCGAGCTGTATGAGGCAATTCGCGACTTCAACATATTCGAGATCGAGGGACGCATTGTCGGCACCGCTGCCCTGCACATCGTCTGGGAGGATTTGGCCGAGGTCCGTTCAGTAGCTGTGGCCGACGACGCCGGTCGTAAAGGGATCGGCACCCAGGTGGTGCAGGCATGTATTGACGAGGCGAGGCTGCTTGGACTGAAAAAGGTTTTCTGCCTTACCTACAAGCCTGATTTTTTCGCGAAATTCGGGTTTCACGTTGTCGACAAGTCTGAGCTCCCCCACAAGGTCTGGGGGGACTGCATGAAGTGCGTTAAGTTTCCCGACTGCGATGAGATCGCCATGATCCTCGAACTATAACCTGCACCGGAGAATCCATGGACTTCCACCGTGAAGCGGCAAGAGTTGAAAAACTGCTTAAAGGCCATGTATTGAATGGCTATGAAATCATGCTCGGCGCATCCCGCAATCTTTCCATAGAGGTCAGGGAGCAGAAGGTGGATACCTTCAAATGTTCCGAGCCGGTCGGGGTCAGCATCCGGGTGCTCAAGGAAGGGGGGATGGGATTTTCCTTTTCCACGAGCATGGATGGCAAGGACCTGGAACGGATGGTTGCCAATGCGGTAATCGGCGCCGAAACACAGACCAAGGATGAGTGTAACTGTTTTCCCCCACCGGCAACTTATCAAACGGTATCCGGCCTTGTGGATGAAAGTCTGGCGGATGTGGGAGAAGAGGAAAAGATTGCCCGCGCCCTTGAGCTTGAGCGGCTCACCCTGTCCGAGGACAGCCGGATAAAAAAGGTGAGAAAGAGCAGCTATGGTGAATCCAGCTATGGAGTGTTCATCAGAAACTCCCTGGGGGTAGAGGGGAGCTACTTCGGCACCTCGGTTTCCTGCAGTGTATCTGCCGTGGCTGAAGAAGAGGGGCAGTCGCAGATGGGCTGGGATTTCGGCTTCAGCAACTATTTCAGCCGGCTGGACATGGCGGCTATCGCAAAGAACGCTGCTGTCAAGGCGACGGGCATGCTTGGCGCCCGCAACATCGCCACCATGAAATGCCCGGTGATCCTGGACAATTATGTGGCAACCGAGGTCCTGGAGGTGCTGGCAGCTTCTTTTCTGGCCGAAAACGTGCAGAAAGGGAAATCCATTCTGGCCGGGAAAAAGGGCAGTCGTCTTTTTGCCGGAAACCTGAAAATCGTCGATGACGGACTCCTCACCGGCGGTATGGCAACGACCCCCTTTGACGGGGAAGGGGTGCCCAGGCAGAGGACGGTCCTTGTTGAAGGTGGCGAGGTTAAAGGATTTCTCTACAACAGTTACTGCGCCTGCAAGGATAAGGTTGTTTCCACGGGTAATGCGGTGCGTGGCGGGGTTAAGGGGCTTCCCCACATGGGGGTCACCAATTTCTTCATCGAAAACGGGGTCACACCCGTAAACAAGCTCTACGACCAGTTGGATAAGGGGGTGCTCCTGACGTCGGTGATGGGAATGCACACGGCCAATCCGGTTTCGGGTGACTTTTCAGTGGGAGCGGCAGGTTTTTACATAGAGAAAGGGATAATCGCCTACCCGGTAAAGGGCATTGTCATTTCCGGTAATATAATGGATTTGTTCCGGGACGTGGGCGGGATCGGCGATGACCTGCGCTTTTTCGGGGCGGTCGGTTCCCCAGCCCTGAGAATAGAAGAACTGGATGTAAGCGGAAAATAAAAATCCCCTTTGGAAGGGGAGTTGTCGGCTGTGGTTTGAAAGTTCTCAGAGGACGGCGATCAGCTTCTTTGCCAGCGGATGCACCACCGTGTAGTGAACTTCTACACCTTCCCGTTTTCCTTCAATGATCCCTTTGTTCTTCAGCAGCGCCAGGTGCTGTGAAACCGTTGCCTGGGGCAGCCCGAGGCATTCCCAGATGTACTTCACGTTGCATTCCTTCGTACAAAGTCCGGCAACTATTTTCAGCCTGACCGGATGACCCAGCACCTTCAATATCTCCGCTTCAGTATCGAAATTCCTTGTTTTATCAAATTCCACATTGCCTCCAGTGTTGTGATCCTCAATGGCAAAAACGCTACAACCTATAGAGTTTAAATCGTTTTTTGTCAATAAAAAAGGTTGAATCAGCGAAACAGCTTTTGACTGAAATGGCAGGCGGCCAGGTGCTCAGGTTCCTTTTCCTCCAGAGGCGGCGGTTCCTTGCTGCAGATATTCTCGGCATAGGGACAGCGGGTATGGAAGGGACAACCGGACGGCGGATGGATGGGTGAAGGCAGGTCACCCTGGAGGACTATTCTTCCGGTTGTCCTGTCGGGATCAATACGCGGCACTGCCGAGAGAAGCGCTTGGGTGTAGGGATGGAGATACCGGTCCAGCACTTCGTCTCTGGTCCCCGATTCCACCACCTTTCCCAGGTACATGATGGCTATCCGGTCACTCAGATGACGGATCACGGAGAGATCATGGGTTATGAAGAGGAAGGAAAGGCCATATTCCCGCTTCAGTTCCATGAGCAGATTGATGATCTGCGCCTGGATCGAAATATCCAGGGCAGAGACCGGTTCATCGGCGATGAGCAGCTTCGGTGAAACGGCAAGTGCCCTGGCAATGCCGATTCTCTGCCTCTGTCCCCCCGAAAACTCGTGGGGATACCGGTAAAAATGCTCTTCCGACAGGCCGACCTTTGCCATGAGGCCAATTACCAGATCCCTTTTGCGGGCACCGGATGCAAGGCCATGAACGGTGAACGGCTCGCCGATGATATCTCCCACTCTCATGCGAGGATTCAGGGAAGAGAACGGATCCTGAAAAATCATCTGCACGGTTTTGCGAAAGGAGGCGCGCTCTACCTTGCCCATGTCAACCAGGCTCTTCCCCTGGTAGGTGATGCTCCCGCCAGATGGCTTTATCAGGCCCATCAGCAGTTTTGCTACGGTAGATTTGCCGCAGCCGGATTCTCCTGCCACGCCGAGAGTTTCCCCTTTACCGATATGCAGATCTATTCCGTCAACTGCTTTCAATAGCTGTTGCCTGCCGAACTGGCCGGCCTTTACAGGAAAATGTTTAGCAAGGGATTTTGCCTCAATGAGCGTGTTCATTGGACTTTCCAGCAGCGGACAAAGTGGCCGCCGGCGATTTCTTTCATTTCCGGTTCAGCTGTTTCACAGTGCCAGTCCTTCCCCGGACAGCGGTTGCAAAATCCGCAGCCGGGCTGTCTGACCAGGAGATCCGGGACAGATCCGAATATTGTCTGCAGTGGCTGACCAGGTTTGGTGTCCTGGGGAAGAGATTTAAGCAGCCCCTCGGTATACGGGTGGCCCGGCTTGCGTAATATTTCCCCCGTCGGGCCGTATTCGACAATCTTCCCTGCGTACATGACCGCCGTGCGGTGTGAACGTTCTGCTACTATTCCCAAATCATGGGTTATCAGGATCATTCCCATCCGGTTTTCCCTTTTCAGCCGGTCCATTAGTTCCAGTATCTGTGCCTGAATGGTTACGTCCAGTGCTGTTGTCGGTTCATCGGCGATAAGGAGTTCGGGATTGCAGGCAATGGACATGGCAATCATGACCCGTTGCCGCATGCCCCCGCTCATCTGGTGCGGATATTCATCAAATCGCACGGCTGAGGAGGCAATGCCCACCTGTTCGAGCAGGCCGATTCCTGCCTCCCTGGCTTCCCGCCGGGACAGGCCGCGATGGAGCCGCAAGCCCTCGATGATCTGCGTGCCTACGGAAAGCACCGGATTGAGAGAGGTCATGGGTTCCTGGAAAATCATGGCAATCCGGTCACCCCTGATTTTGCGCATCTCCTGCTCATCGAGCCTGAGCAGGTCCCTGCCGGCAAAGACTATTTCTCCGGCAGCTATATTGCCCGGCGACGCAACCAGCCCCATTATGGAGTAGGCGGTTACGCTTTTGCCGCAGCCGGATTCGCCGACAATGGCCAGTGTTTCGCCCCTGTCGAGAGAAAAACTGACACCGCTGACAGCCTGCAGGGTTCCCTGGGGGACTCTGAAGTTGACGGTAAGATTTTGTACCTGGAGGAGAGTTGGCAATGGAAATCCTGAATGGTGTAGGAGTGTGCCGGACTTTTGATCTTATATACCATGATTCGGCGGGAGGGGCAAATGCTTTGGATTGGAGGGCGCGGAGGGACTTTTGTCTTGCCGGCGGAGGGCTCACGCCATGGCAGTGGCTCTGCCTACCCTGCTGCTCTGAAATTGGGAATCCTTGAGAAGGTCCACAAAGTGAGGTACAAGTTCGGGGTCGAACTGGGTGCCGGCGTTGCTGTACAACTCATTGATGGCCACCTCGACCGGTAGAGCCTTACGGTAGGGGCGGTCTGAGGTCATTGCATCAAAGGCGTCGGCTATGGCGAGAATTTTTGATTCAAGGAGCAATCCGGATGCGGGAATGGAGTTGGGATAACCCTGGCCATCGTAGCGTTCATGGTGTTGACCGATGCAAAGCCTTACATCCTGAAGAAACTCTATCGGCTCGAGGATCTTCATGCCGATGGTGGGGTGCTGCTGAAGATCGTTGATATCCTCCGCAGTCAGCCTTCCTTCCTTGTGGAGCAAGGTCAGGTCAATGCCTATCTTGCCTATATCGTGGAGAATCGCTGCCCTTTCGATGATCTTGAGACGATCCTGGGGCAGCTCCAGTTTCTTGGCCAGTTCCAGGCTATAGTAGGTAACCCGCTCGGAATGGCCACGGGTATAGCTGTCGCTGGCTTCAATGGCCGATACAAGGGCCTGAATGGTGTTCAGATAGGTCTTTTGCTGCTCGTCATAAAGCTTTGCGTTTTTGATGGCGATGCTTGCCTGAGCGGCGATGGTGGAAAATAGTTCCAGTTCCTCATGATTGTAGGTGGAGTTGTCGATCTTGTTGACGACGGTAATGGTACCGATAATCTCGTTTTTTACGATGAGAGGAGCGCAGATCAGGGTCTTGCGCTCATAACCCATGGCACTGAATCGGTCAAACTCCGGAGCTTGATTGATATCGGCAATGAGCAGCGGCTTGCCGTTTTCGATAACCCAGCTGGAGACGCTGGACTGTTTCCGGGGTAACACCGTACCCGAAGGAGAAAGCCCGTCATGTCCAATCAGAGTTGTAATCAGCATCTCATGCTGTTCCTGGTCCCAAAGAATGATGTAGCCGATCTGGGCACGTAGTGTATCCATAGTGGTTTTCACAATCAGCTTGAAAAGGCTCTCCGATTCCATGGTGGAATTTATGGCCAGGCCTACCTTGTAAAGAGTGGATAGCTTGGAAACGGCATTTTCCAGGGTCGTATTCTTGTCTTCCAGTTCACCCGCCAGATCGGCAATCTTGTAATTTGCTTCTTCGATTTCCTCGATCCGCTCTTCAAGGTTGACATTCAGCGTTTCGATTTCCTTGATCTGTTCTTCCAGTTTTTGATTCATCAGGTGGGTTTCGCGGTGGTGGCTCAGCTTTTCCTGTGCCCGGGCCAGCTCCCTCTCATGGACGATATTGGCCTCCATCATGTCACGGAATCTTTCGACCATTCGATTGAAGCTCTGGGAAAGAATGCGCATTTCATTGCTGCTGCTGATTATGGTCCTGTGGTCGAAGTTTCCTTTTTCTACCTCTTCCATGGTTGAAATCAATTTCCTGATCGGTTTATCCACATAGAAAATGAGAAATACCGAAACCATAATAATGATCAAGCCTATGATCAGTACCGTAGAAATGGCAGCAGTTCTTTTTTCTTTCTCAAGGAACCTTTCCATATAACCCATGGACAGTTCAGTTTCCAAGAATCCAAGAGTTTTGATGCTCGGACTGTGACATCTATGGCAGAGAGGATTATTGGGAATACGGGCGAAAGAATCGAAGACCCTTCGATTCTCGGAAAGGGTGAATTTTTGCTGAAAATTTGTTTTTAGCTCGTGTCGTTCGTATTCGGGTAGAAAATGTCCTATTTCCGTCTGATCTGCTGAAATGAGAATCTTGCCCGTTTCATCGACGATACGCAGGGATGAGATGAATTCCTTGGAGCGGAGGCGGCTGAAAATGGCACTTATTTCCTGGGACCGGCCAGAACGCATGGCATCGCTGATGCTGTTTTTCACCGTCTCGTTGAGCACATTGGTGTTGTAAGTTGCCATGTCATAGAGCATTTCCTTCTGCTGTCTGTAGGTAACATAGGAGACAAGCGAGACGATGCCTATGATGGTAACAGTAACAAGCCCTATTATTTTTATCTTAAGAGAATTAATCATCTATCCTGTATTCTGCTTGCTGGACATACATTCTCATTTTGCCCAAGGTTTTGAGTGATTTGGCGGTTAATTCTGCTTCATTGGCACTGTTTATTGTGCAAAACGATCGATATTGTTAATGCATTCAAATTTTGCAATCTCCGCCGGGTGCTCTCTCCTTCTGTAGCTGCAGGGCATCTATGGCGATCACTTCCGATTACCGCAAATATGAAACACAATAGCAGCCACCTGACCTCCCGGCGAAGGGTATCTGCTTTCCCGCGGCGAAGAATTTCATTAATGAGTAAAGCAATTCGCTTGCCAAGGCGTCAAGTAAAAAACGCCTAATTTGAATGATAAAATTATTGACTTTGGCCGGTGTTCTATGGTCTTATCGTCCAGTTTAAAGGCCGTAATAAAGGTAACTTCTTGAGAGTTTTCTGTATCATAATCCTGCTGGTTCTTTTCCCTGCTGCTGTCCTTGGTGTCGACACAAGGCCTGAAATTATAAGAGTGGCGGTTTTTAAGGGAGCTGAGAGCTTTTCTCTGGAAGGTAACGGTATTTTGCTCATGGATGGCGATGGTCAGCCTTTGCGGCTCGATACGCCGATCCATGTCAAAAGGGTCAGAGACGGTATCTCTGTAAACAACAGAACGGTAGGCAGGTTGAAGGCAACCGCACCTGCCTTCCTGCTCATTAACGGCAAGGGTTATCGTGGGGTTCTGGAAATTCTTCCTGCCGACAAGGGATTGCTCGTGGTCGATGAACTGCCCCTTGAAGACTATCTGGTCGGCCTGATCAATTGCGAGATTTCCTCCCAATGGCCCATAGAGGCCGTAAAAGCACAGGCAGTAATTGCCCGGTCCTATGCCATATACCAGAAGGCTGCCCGAAAAGGGGCCCTTTACCATCTGGAATCCAGCGTCATGGATCAGGTCTACGCAGGTAGCGACATCGAGGACAGCCGTGCGGCCCGCGGAGTCAAGGAGACTGCCGGCCAGGTGCTTACCCATGACGGCGCCGTCATTCAGGCATTCTACCATTCCAGTTGCGGTGGACATACGGAGGCCGCCGAAAATGTCTGGGGAAGTGTGGTGCCTTATCTTCCCGGTGTTGATTGCAAGTACTGTCTTGCCGCACCATCCGTAAAGTGGGAGCAGACCATTTCTTTGAAAAAGCTGGAATCTTTACTGAAAAATGCCGGCTATCAGGCTGCAGGCCTGAGGGAAATCAAAACCGGGCGTCATAACAGGAGCGGCCGGTTGCAAGATGTGGCCGTAATTTCGGCAAAGGGCCGTCTCACCATCGGTGCCGCCAATTTTCGTAAGGCAATCGGCTACAGCACCATAAAAAGTACCAATTTCGACATCCGTTCTTCCGCTGATGGTATAACCTTTGCCGGGGTCGGTTACGGGCATGGGGTCGGGCTTTGCCAATGGGGGGCAAAACAGAGGGCCGGTGACGGTTTTGATTACCGGGAGATTCTTTCCTATTATTATCCAGGCACCAGGCTGGTAAAGATAACGGCAGACTGAACATGCAGCTTAAAGACTTCAATTATCATCTCCCGCCGGAGCTGATAGCGCAGGAGCCGGCACACCGAAGGGAATCGGCTCGCCTGATGACCCTCGACAGGAAAAGCGGTGAGATCGGTGAAGGCGTTGTGGCCGATATTGCAGAATATTTTGTTGCCGGCGACCTGTTGGTGATAAACGACACGAAAGTGATACCGGCCAGGCTGCTGGGCCGGAAGGAAACAGGCGGTAAGGCGGAGGTGTTCCTTGTCAGGCGCAGGGACGAAGCAGGACAGGTGTGGCAATGTCTGATAAAGTGCTCGAAATCACCCGCGCCCGGATCGCTGATCCTTCTATCGGAAGGGGTTACGGCCCGGATCGTGGAGCGGAGCGAGCATGATACATGGATTGTCTCGTTTTCTCCTGAAGAAGGCTTTCTCGACCGCCTTGAGATGATCGGCAGCATGCCGCTCCCCCCTTACATCCACCGACCGGCAAATGTAATCGATGGGGAAAGATACCAGACGGTATTTGCCCGGGAGCGGGGAGCTGTGGCCGCCCCGACAGCCGGACTGCATTTCACTGAAAGCCTTTTGCAGAAGATTCGGGCACGGGGGGTCGATATCCTGCCTCTGACCCTGCACGTGGGGCTTGGCACATTTATGCCTGTCAGGGTGAAGGATCTGAGCGAACACCGGATGCACCGGGAATACTACCGGATACCGGAGACAACGGCAAAGGCCGTCACTGACAGGAAAAAAGCGGGGAAGCGTGTGATTGCCCTTGGTACGACAACCACCAGGGCTCTGGAACACGCCGCTGCAGAAGATGGCAGCCTTGATGCAAAAGAGGGGGAGGCGGATATTTTCATCGTTCCCGGTTATGCATTCAAGACTGTGGATGCCCTGATCACTAACTTCCATCTGCCGGAATCAACCCTGCTGATGCTCGTTTCAGCATTTGCAGGTCGAGACAGGCTTTTCAACGCATACGCCGAGGCGGTCAGGAGAAAGTTCCGCTTTTTCAGCTACGGTGATGCGATGTTTATCTATTGAAGGTTTAATTGTCGGCCATACATTTTAATCTCATAAAAACCTGCAGCACCAGCGGTGCCAGGCTCGGTTCTTTGACAACACCACACGGCAGGATCGATACGCCTATTTTCATGCCGGTCGGTACCCAGGCAACGGTCAAGGCGATGACCCCGGAGGAACTGGTTCAGGCCGGTGCCCAGATCATCCTGGCCAATACCTACCATCTTTACATGCGTCCCGGCCATGAGCTGGTGGCGCGGCTGGGTGGACTCCATCGGTTCATGCACTGGCAAGGGCCAATTCTGACCGACAGTGGTGGGTTTCAGGTTTTCAGCCTGGGGGAACTGCGCAAGATAACCGAAGAGGGTGTCAAATTCCAGTCCCACCTGGATGGCTCCTATCACTTCATATCGCCGGAGACCTCTATCGCCATCCAGGAGGCCCTGGGCAGCGATATAATGATGTGCTTCGACGAATGCCCGCCTTACCCGGCTGACTACGCCTATGTGGCCAAATCCATGGAGATGACCACGCGCTGGGCACTGCGCTGCAAGAACGCTAAAAAGGGCAAGGATCAGGCACTGTTCGGCATTGTTCAGGGGGGGATGGTGCCCGAGCTGCGAGAGAGGAGCGCCCTGGCACTGCAGGAAATAGGCTTTGACGGCTACGCCTTGGGTGGGGTTTCCGTAGGTGAAGAGAAGAAACTGATGCATGAGGTCATGAACTTTTCGGCGCCCTTCTTTCCCATGGACAAGCCCCGCTATGTCATGGGAATCGGTGCACCGGAGGACCTGATAGAGGGGATCAATGCAGGCTTCGATATGTTCGACTGCGTTATGCCAACCAGGAATGCCAGGAACGGCATGGTCTTTACCTCGTTCGGCAGGTTGAACATCAAAGGTGCACGCTATGCAGAAGATAGTCTCCCCATCGATCCTGAGTGCGATTGTTACGTCTGCAGGAATTACAGCCGCGCCTATCTTCGTCACCTGTTCCGTAGCGGTGAGATACTGGCTTCACGCTTGAATACCTGGCATAACCTTCATTACTATCTCTCACTCATGGAGTCGGCGAGAAAGGCCATTGCAGAGGACAGATTTGCTGGCTTCAGGAAAAATTTTTACGAAAAAAGATCTGGTATAGACGGTACTCTGTAATGTATTTATATGCCTGAAAAAAGGGAACAGGAAGCTTACACAAAATTATAAATGGAGGTTCGACAATGTTTGGTTTGGCTTTTGCGATGGGAACACCTGCCGGTGGACAGGCTGCCGGTGGGGGGCAGTCTGCTCTGATGAACCTTGTGCCGCTGATTTTCATGTTTGCCATTTTTTATTTTCTCCTCATCCGCCCACAGCAGAAAAAAGCAAAGGAACACCGCACTCTGCTTGATTCCCTTAAAAAGGGAGATCAGGTAATCACCGCCGGCGGCATGCACGGCAAGGTGACTGCCATCGATGAAAATGTCGTTACCCTTGAAGTGGCCACCGGGGTAAATGTCAAAATAAACAAAGGTTTCATCGCCAGCCTGAAAAAAGACTGATCTTGATAAGTGAAAGGAGCTTCATCCATGAGCAAGGGTTTTACCTGGCGAATCAGCCTGATTGTTGGCTTCCTTTTGATTTCTTTTCTCTACATGACCCCGACGCTGGTTCCCAAGCTGCCGTCCTGGTGGGGAGTTCTGCCCAAGGATAAGATCCACCTGGGCCTTGACCTGCAGGGGGGGAGCCACCTGGTTATGGAAGTGGAGACCCAGAAAGCGGTCGAAGGCTCGCTGGATCTGATCTCCACCGACCTTGAGGACAGTCTCAATGCCCAGAATATCCGCTTCAAGCGGGTGGGCAGGATCGGTTCCGACCGGGTACAGCTTGTGCTTTATGACCGTGGTTCTGCCGACACCGTGCAGAAGCTGATAAAGAAAAAGTACCCGGACCTTGAACTGCTCCCCCTGTTTGATGAGGGGGGCTTTGTAAATCTGCAGCTGAGAATAAACGAGAAAGAGGCTCAGGTCAGGAAGGACAAGGCTGTACAGCAGGCGCTGGAAACCATCCGCAACAGGATCGACCAGTTCGGCGTTTCAGAGCCGGTTATTCAGCGTGAAGGGATAAATCATGTGGTCGTGCAGCTTCCCGGCATCAAGGACCCGAAGCGGGCCATCGAGCTGATCGGCAAGACCGCACGTCTTGAATTCAAGCTGGTGGATGAAAACGTCAACGCCGTTACGGCAACCCCTTCCACGATCCCCGAAGATGATGAAATTCTTTACGAGAAGAAGACAGATCCTGCCACCGGAGCAGTGTCCGAGACTCCTCTGGTGGTGAAGAGAAAGGCAATGATAACGGGAGACCTTCTTACCGATGCCCAGGTGCGGATCGACTCCCAATACAACCAGCCCTATGTGGCCATAGAATTCAACTCAACCGGCGCCAGGCTTTTTGACCAGGTAACTGCAGCCAATGTGAACAAGCGCTTTGCCATTGTTCTCGACAACAATATCTATTCCGCTCCGGTGATTCGCGAGCGCATCTCGGGGGGGAGTGCCCAGATCTCCGGTTCCTTTACAGAGAAGGAAGCCTCCGACCTGGGAATAGTCCTTCGTGCCGGATCACTGCCTGCACCGGTCAAGATCATCCAGAATGTGACCGTTGGTCCTTCCCTCGGTCAGGATTCCATCAACAAAGGGTTGATCGCCGGTCTCATCGGTGTGGCTCTTGTCATCTGTTTCATGGCTGTCTACTATAAACTCTCCGGGCTTGTCGCCAATATGGGGATGGTCCTGAACATCGTTTATCTGATGGGGGCACTTGCTGCTCTGGGTGCTACACTGACGTTACCCGGCATTGCCGCTATCGTTCTGCTGGTCGGCATGTCAGTGGACTCGAACGTTCTCATCTTCGAAAGGATCAGAGAGGAGCTGCGGTTGGGCAAGACGGCAAAGGCTGCGCTGGATGCCGGCTATGACAAAGCATTCCTGACCGTCATGGATTCCCATGTCACTACGCTGATCACGGCAGCCGTGCTTTTCCAGTTCGGCACCGGCCCGGTCAAGGGATTCGCCGTTTCCCTGAGCCTTGGTATCATCATAAACCTCTTCACTTCGCTCCTGGCAACCAGGGTGATCTTCGATCTTTTCCTCGAGCGCAAGAATGTGAAAAGACTGAGTATATAGGGGGAATGAACTATGGAATTCATCGGTAAGACAAAAATCGATTTCATCGGCATGAGAAAAATCTCCTTTGCCATTTCCGCCATAATTGCCATTATCGGCCTCATCGGCATCATCCAGATTGCCAGGGGAGCTGCCAACATGGGGATCGATTTTTCCGGCGGCACCGCCATGCAGCTGAAGTTTTCTGCGCCCTTTACCATGGAAAGCGTCAGAAGCAGCCTGGCTAAAAACGGGATAGAAAATGCCGAGTTGCAGGAAATAAAGGAAGGCAACAAACTGCTGATCAAAATGCGGAAAAGTACGGGGAATGTGGCTGATTCAGTCCAGGAAGCCCTGAAAAAGGACTTCGCCGCCAACCCTTTTGCTGTTGAAAGTTCCACTGAGATCGGACCGTCAATAGGGGACAAACTGCGCAAGGACACGCTTGTTGCCGTGGCCATATCCATGCTGGGCATAATTCTTTACATAGCCTGGCGCTTTGACTACAAATTCGGCATCGGCGCCGTCGTTGCCACCATGCATGACGTGCTGGCAATCTTTGCCATCTTCTTTGTCCTTAACAAAGAGGTGAATCTGCTGCTTGTAACCGCAGCACTAACCATTGCCGGCTATTCCCTCACCGACACGGTTGTCGTTTTTGACCGAATCAGGGAAAACATGCATAAGAACTTGAAAGAGCACATGTTCACGATCTTCAACCAGAGTATCAATGAGGTTATGTCTCGAACCATAATTACCTCGCTGACGACATTTCTGGCGGCCATTTCCCTGCTGCTGTTCGGCGGGGAAGTTATCCATGACTTCGCATTTGCTTTGGTTGTGGGGGTTGTTGTTGCTACCTATTCCTCCATCTTTGTCGCCAGCCCCATAGTTGCTCTGTGGGAAAAGACCCCCGGTCAAGTTAAAGCCTAAAGGAGGTTCTTGAGCATGAGTAAGGAAAGCATTCTGGGAATAGCAGTAGCATTGATCATCGGTCTTCTCGGCGGGTTCCTCATCTTCAGTGTCAGCTCAAAAAAAGAGACTGTACCTGTTACCGGCGGAGTGCCGCAGGGAGCCGGTTCTCCAACCGATTACCAACAGAGAATAACCGAAGCGGAAAAAATTGTTGCCGCCGACCCGAAGAATCTCCAGGCATGGATCCAGCTGGGCAACGATTATTTCGACACCGATCAGGCAAAAAAGTCCGTCGATGCCTATGCCAAGGCTTTGGAACTTGATCCCGCCAACACCAACGTTCTGACAGACCAGGGTATCATGTACCGGAAAATCGGCTGGTTCGACAAGGCCATTGCCAACTTTGAGAAGGCACAGCAGGTGGATCCCAAACACCTGCAGAGTCTCTACAATCTGGGGGTCGTTTATGCCTTCGATCTGAAACAGCCGGACAAGGCGGTCAAGGCCTGGACCCGTTATCTTGAACTGGATTCAACAAGTCCGACGGCCCAACAGATAAAAATGCAAATGGACCAGCTCAAATCAGGTTCGAAGTAAGATGCCGATTCAGTAAAAGACCCCGCCTCGGCGGGGTCTTTTTTTATGGAAAGTTTCCCTGGGAAAAATCGATGCACCATAAACTGGAAAAAAGGTGGGAGCTGAGAAAGAGCGAGCCGGATGATGTGGAGCGGCTTGTGAGTGCGGGGGTAGCTACCCCCCTTCTTGCAAGGCTGCTTCTTAACCGCGTCCCCTGCGACTGTAAAGCAGCTGCCTCGTTCTTTACCTCAAGTCTCGCCGAACTTCACGACCCATATATGCTGCTCGGTATGGAATCTGCGGTGGAAAGGCTTTTGCGGGCCGCTGTCGGCAAGGAAAAAATCTGCATTCATGGCGACTACGATGTGGATGGTATAACCTCGGTGGTGCTGCTGCTTACTTTTTTTCAGACCATCGGTATTGATGCCTGTTATATCATTCCGGATCGCCTCGTTGATGGTTATGGCCTTTCTGCAGACGCCGTAGATAAGGCTGCCCGACTCAAAACGGACGTCATGGTGACCGTCGACTGCGGCATCACCGCACTGGCCGAGGCCAAGCTCTGTGCCGAAGCCGGCATCGACCTGATTATCACCGATCATCACACTCCTGGGGAAGCCCTGCCCGATGCCTGCGCCGTCATTAATCCCAACCAGAAGGGATGCAACTATCCATTCAAAGCTCTCGCCGGTGTCGGCGTTGCATTCAATCTGGTCATTGCCCTGAGAAGCCGCCTTCGGGCAGAGGGTTTCTTCTCCGGCAGGGCAGAGCCAAATCTGCGGGAATATCTTGATCTGGTGGCCCTTGGCACCATTGCTGACGTTGTTCCGCTCATCGATCAAAACCGGATCCTTGCCAAATATGGTTTGATGGAGTTAAGCCAATCCCATCGGCCGGGTATCCAGGCACTGAAGAGGGTTGCCGGGATAACAGGAGATGTAGGCTGCGGCGCGGTGGGGTTCCGCCTGGCTCCCAGGCTCAATGCTGCGGGACGGTTGGAGAACGCCGCAATGGCTGTGGAACTTCTTCTCTGCAAAGATCTGAAGAGCGCTGAGCCTTTGGCGGCAGCTCTGGATGCCAGCAATGCCGAGCGGCAGGCTGTGGAGCGGGAGATACTGAATGATGCCCTGCAGATGGTGAGGGATGATGCAGCCTTCAAAGGGAGGAAAAGTATTGTTCTTGCCTCGGAAGAGTGGCATTCGGGGGTGATAGGTATTGTGGCATCCAGGCTGGTGGATCTTTACCATCGCCCGACGATTCTCATTGCCTTGAAAGACGGCAATGGCAAAGGTTCCGGCCGCAGTATCGCCGGCTTTCACCTGCACGAGGCCCTGACTGCATGCGCCGAGCATCTGGTGAAATTCGGCGGTCACAAACATGCAGCCGGGCTTGCAATTGCCGAAGAGACCCTGCAAGCATTCGTCGAAAGGTTCAATGAGATAGCCGATGGGCTGCTCACCCCAGAGGATCTGATACCGGTGCTTTTGATCGATGCCGAGCTGAAGGCAGAAGATCTTACCCTGGATCTGGTGTCGGAACTGGAGCGGATGAAGCCTTTTGGTATGGGGAACCCGGAACCAGTGTTTCTCCTCCAGGATGCGGAGGTCCTGGAGAGCCGGATAGTGAAGGATACCCATCTGAAATTACGCCTGCAGGTTGAGGCGAAGAAATTCGAGGCGATCGCCTTTTCCATGGCAGGGAGGGTTTCGGTGGGAGAACGCATTGACCTAGCCTTTTCCCCTGCTATAAATAACTGGAATGGCAGAAGTTCTTTGCAGTTGACGGTGAAGGATCTGCGCAGGGCAGGGGGCATATAGTGCAAAGGGCCGAACGTTTCAATCAGGCCGACCGGGTCATCAGGCTTGGCTTCTGGATGAATGCGGTGTTGATGATAATGAAGATCGCGGCAGGGCATTTCGGTGGTTCTGAAGCGGTTTTTGCCGACGGTGTGGAGAGCGCCTGCGATTTCATTGCCATATTGACAACGATCATAGCCCTCAGGATCGGCCGAAAGCCTTTCGATGAAAAACATCCCTACGGTCACGGCCGGGCTGAGAGCATATCTGCAATTCTCGTTTCGCTGGTCATCTTTATCACCGGTTTCGGCATTCTCTATAAAGCTGTGAAAACTATCTCTGCCGGAGTGTACGAGGAGCCCCAGTTAATAGCCGTGCTGGCTGCCTTCGTTACCATACTGATCAAGGAATGGCTGTGCCGCTTTTCCCTCAGGGTCGGAGGTGATCTGGGGAGTCCTGCTGTCATGGCCATCGCCAAAGATCATCGCAAAGATGCCATCACCTCCATTGCCACACTGGTGGGGGTTACCGGCGCCTTTTTCGGCTTCAAGGTCATGGATCCCCTGGCTGCCGGTCTTACCTCATTCTTTATTTTCCATATCGGCTACCAGACCTTCAGCGGTGCGGCCCATGATCTCATGGACGGCCTGCCGCCACAGGAGATGCTTCACGCTGTGACGGCACTGGCTGAAGATGTCGAGGGTGTCGAACATGTGCATGAGATAAAGGGTCGTCGCTCCGGCCAATATGTGATCATCGACCTCAAGCTGGATATGGACCCGGAGATGACGGTCAAGCAGTCCCATGCCATTGCCACGCAGGTTAAAAAGCTGGTTTTCGACAGTTTTTCCAACGTGGGAGACGTGATGATTCATATCAATCCCCATGAGGAGGAACATGAGGACCTGATAAGATTATAGACTCTTTATTTACCTGCCAACTTGCATTTCCACCCAATGTGGTATCATTTATCCCCGACCCATGCAATCACAACCCAGGAGGATTAAAATGTCAAACACTCCAAAATCGGAAAATGATCTCAAAGAGGCTTTTGCCGGTGAATCCCAAGCCAATCGTAAATATCTTGCGTTTGCCAAACAAGCTGACAAGGATGGTTTTCCCCAGGTGGCGAGGCTTTTTCGTGCTGCAGCCGAAGCTGAAACCGTTCATGCCCATAATCATCTGCGGGCCCTCAAGGGGATCAACGGCACCAGGGAGAATCTCGTTGAGGCCATAGCCGGCGAAACCCATGAATTCAAGAACATGTATCCGCAGATGATCGCAGATGCCGAGCTGGAGGGGGCGACGGAGGCGAGGCGTTCATTCACTTTCGCTAACGCAGTCGAGAAGGTCCATGCGGAGCTTTACCAGAAGGCGCTGGATACGCTGGGGGCTGCGGCAGAGGAGTTTGATTATTATGTCTGCCCGGTCTGCGGACACACGGTGGAGCGTGGAGCGCCAGACAAATGCGTTGTCTGCGGTGCGGCAGGGTCGGCCTTCTATAAGGTGAGCTGATACATTAGGAGGGAATTTTCCCCCTCTCCCGACCCTCTCCCACCAGGGGAGAGGGTTTTTTAGTTCCCCCTCCCTTGATGGGAGGGGCTAGGGGAGGGTGGGATTACGCCGCTTTTACCATCAGTTCGGCAATCAGCTTGGTGAAACGGAGCGGATCGGGGATTGGTGAACCTTCGGTGAGAAGTGCCTGGTCGTAGAGCAGCCCGCAGTAATCGGCCAGTTTCGGATTTTCCTTGTCTTTTTCAAAGAGCCCGCTCAGTACCTGCATCAGCGGATGGTCCGGGTTCAGTTCCAGCACCCGCTTTGACTCGGGCACATCCTGATTCATTGCTTTGAGGATTTTTTCCATATTTGCATTGAGGCCATGCTGATCGGCAACGAGACAGCAGGCGCTGTCGGTGAGGCGGTTGGAAAATCGTACCTCCTTTACCTGGTCCTTCAGCTGTTCCTTGATGTAATCCAGAACACCCTGATACTGTTTCTTTGCCTCTTCCTGCTTTGCTTCCTTCTCTTTCTTCTCTTCTTCGCTGTCCAGTTCCAGGTCGCCACGGTCAACGGCATGAAGCTTCTTGCCTTCGTACTCAGTCAGGCTCTGCACCACCCACTCGTCCACCGGATCGGTCATGTACAGGACTTCGAAGCTCTTTTTGCGGAATATTTCCAGGTGTGGTGAATTTTCAAGCCCTGAGCGGGAAGGGCCGGTGATGTAATAGATCTCCTTCTGGTTCTCAGGCATGCGCTCAACGTATTCCTTCAGGGAGACGAAGTTTCCGCTATCGGTCTTTGAGCTTTCGAAAAGGATCAGGTCCTGCAGCTTCTCCTTGTTTGCAAAGTCGAAGTGGATCCCTTCCTTGAGTACCGGCCCGAACTCCCGGTAGAATTTCAGGTAATCCTCCGGTGTCTTCTCCTTTGTCTCCGCCAGGGTGGAGAGGATTTTGCCCACCAGATTCTTCTCGATCCGTTTGATTTGCACATCTTCCTGGAGTATCTCGCGGGAGACGTTGAGGGGCAGGTCGCTGGAATCGACTACCCCCTTCATGAAGCGCAGGTAATCGGGAACCAGCGCTTCGCAATTATCGGTGATGAAGACCCGCTTAACATAAAGATGGATGCCCTTTTTGTGGTCGCGCATGAAGAGGTCGAAGGGCTTATGGCTGGGAATGTAGACCAGCGCCTTGAATTCGCTGGTGCCCTCCGCCGAATAGTGGATGGTGCGGAAGGGTTTGTCGTAATCGTGGGAGATATGTTTGTAAAACTCTTCATACTCCTCTTCGGTAATTTCGCTCTTGGGCCTGGTCCAGATGGCTTTCATGGAGTTCAAGGTCTCTTCGGTGGTCTTTTCGATGGTGCCGCCACCTTCAATGACCTTGCCGTCCACCCCCTTGACCGGCTCTTCCCTGGTAATGTCCATAACGATAGGATACTGCACATAATCTGAATATTTCTTGATGATGCCGCGGATCTTCCATTCGTCCAGATATTCCTTCATCTCTTCCTTGAGGTGCAGGGTGATGTCGGTGCCGCGAGTCTCTTTTTCGCAGTCTTCGATAGTATAGCTGCCGTCGCCGGTGGATTCCCAGCAGCAGGCGGCATTTTTATCCCCCGACTTGCGGGTGATCAGTGTCACCTTGTCGGCCACCATGAAAGACGCATAGAAGCCGACGCCGAACTGGCCGATCAACTCGGGGTTGTCCTGGAGGTTCTTGCCCTTCAGGTTGTCCATGAAAGCGCGGGTGCCGGAGCGGGCAATGGTGCCGATATTTTCCTCAACCTCGGCCATATTCATACCGATACCGTTGTCGCGGATCGTCAGGGTGCCGGCGCTCTTGTCTGCTATGAGTTTAACCTTCCAGTCGGCATTCCCCTCCAGAAGATCCATGTTTGAATGAGACTCGAATTTGATTTTATCTATTGCGTCAGAGGCGTTGGAGACGAGCTCGCGCAGGAAGATGTCCTTGTTGGAATAGAGCGAGTGTATAACCAGGTCAAGGAGCTGCTGGACTTCGGTTTCAAACTTTTTCGTGCTTTTGGTCATGAACGGTTTTTCTCCTTTTGCAAAAGTAGGTCGGTCCTGAACAAACTAATCATTGTCGCCTCATTTTTCAAGGTGCAATTTACATTATTTCCTTCCGAATGTAGTAAGGGTACTAATTATGGACAATTAACCCGCAAAACTATAATATGTTTTCATTTAGTTTCTTCCCGCTACAGCCGACATGTTATGTAGTTTCCATCCGGAAAGGGTTCTTTTCTGCCCTGGCAGCGTCAATCTGCGGGCTTACTTGTGCGACGTACCGATGTACGTCTCCGCACAAGCCCTTGATTTCCTTGCCAGAACAAAATCCCCTCTTTCCGCGTTTCTCCATCCGGAGTTTCCGGATGGAAACTATGTAGTATTCCGCGAGATTCTGCCACGGAAGGGGGAATGTTTATGGCCAGACGTTTTTTCCCGCAGCTTATTAGCATGATTCTTTTGCTGACGGCTTTGGTGCTGACCGGCTGCCGGGATAAGAAGCCCATTTATCTCGGTTATGCAGGGCCTTTGACCGGGAAATTTGCCGATCTTGGTATTGCCGGCCGAGATGGCGTCGTGCTGGCGGTGGAGGAAATAAATGCCGGAGGAGGAATAGCCGGCAGGGAAATAGAGCTTCTGTCAAAGGACGATGCCCAGGATCCGCAACAAGCGCAGAAGGTGGATCAGGAATTGGTGGATGCCGGAGCCGTTGCAGTCATCGGCCATATGACCAGTGTCATGTCGGTGGCCGGTCTTCCTGTCGTCAACCGTGCGCATCTGGTCATGCTCAGTCCCACCACCAGCAGTAATGACCTTACCGGCATCGATGATTACTTTCTGAGGGTTTACCCTCCCAGCAGCCAGGTGGCGCACCTTCTCTCCACCCATGCCATTGAAAAGCTGGACATTCGTTCCATTTCCGTCGTCTATGACATTTCAAACGAAGCCCACACCCTGGGTTGGTATAAATATTTCAGAGAAAACCATCAGCGTCTGGGAGGACGCATCGTGCAGGAATTTCCCTTCAAGGGAGGAAAAGCTGACTTTTCGCACTTGGCAGAACAGATCAAGGCCGGTGGTTCCCAGGGGCTGTTCATTATCGCAGGCGCCATGGATACGGCAATGATCTGCCAGCACTTGCGTAGATCAGGCTTTGGGATGCCGATCGTAGTTTCCGAATGGTCAACTACTGACGAGTTGTTGAGTCAGGGGGGAACCGCCGTTGAAGGTATCAACTTTTACCAGACCTTTGACCGCAACAGCGACCAACCTGCATATGTGGCGTTCAGAAAAAACTATCGGGAGAGATTCCGGCGCGAGCCGACTTTTGCTTCGGTACATGCCTATGATTCGGCGAAACTGGTTTTTTCAGCGCTGACACGGGACAGCGACCCGAAAAAGCTGAAACAGACAATTCTGTCAATGGCAAATTTCAATGGCTTGCAGGATCAAATAATGATAGACAGATTCGGTGACCCCAAGCGTACACCTTTTCTTATGGTAATTAAAAACGGTACCTTCCAGAGGGTGAGATAAAACGTGAAAAAGAAGATTACCTTGAAAAATGCACTATTTATAATTACTTTGTTGACCGTATTAACACCGATCATGGTTATCGGTCTGGTTGCCGACCGTTTCCTTTTTCAGGATTTGCGCAACGATATTGCCCGCCAGAACAAGAATCTGGCAACGGCCGTTGCCGGTGAAGTGAGCAGTCACCTTGAGGGCCAGCTGAAGATAGTCAGACAGCTGGCAGAACAGCTGGACATGGATCCGGCGTTGAAAAAAAGCAAGAATCTGAACCTGATCCTGAACGCAGAAATTGCTGCGGATGAATTCTTCGAATCGATTTTCGTCCTGGATGCACGGGGCAAGGTCAGCCATGTGGGCTACAGAAGAGCATCTGGAATGATCAGGGAGAACTACCTGGGAATAGATTTCACCGGCCAGGACTTTTACCGCAAGGCCAGCCGGGAAGGGGAGATCTATTGGTCGGGAACCTTCATTTCGCCCATCAGTGGTGAACCTACAGTTGCGGTGTCTGTTCCCATCGACGGCGGACTTGTCATCGCCAATGTCAATCTGAGGGAGTTGACGAACATTACCAAACAGTTGGACAACACGTCCTACAGTTATGTCTATGTAGTCAACAGGGCCGGTAACGTCATCGCCCATCCCGATGATAAAATTGTCCGGCAGCAGTTCAATCTGAATAATCTTCCCATTATCAGTGACGGTCTTGCCGGTCGATTCGGCACCTATCGTTACACCTTTTTAGGTAAGGAAAAGGAAGGAACCGCCGTACAAATTCCCGAAACCGGCTGGCTGGTCGTTGTTGCCCATGACGTGGAAGAGGCCTATGCACCGGTGAAAAAAACGGAAAGAATATTCTTGCTCGGTCTTCTGGCAGCGCTTTTTTTCTCTGTTCTGGCAGCTACCTGGAGCCTGAACAAAATTCTTCTTCCCCTGAACCGGCTCATGACCAACGCCCAGAAGCTTGCCGGAGGCGACTATTCCCTTGTTCCCGTACCCGGAGAATTCCGGGAGATCGAGGCACTTTCGGGAGCTTTTGCCTATATGGCCGACGCCATCAACAAGCGGGAAGAAGAGCTGATGGAGCGGAACGAGGAGTTGACTTCCATTGAAGAGGAACTCCGTCAGCAGATCGATGAGTATCTGCACAGCCAGGATGAACTGTCGAAGAGTCATGCAGAGGTTCGACGCCTGAACGAAGAGCTGGAACAACGGGTGGCCGAGCGAACCCTGCAGCTGGAAACGGCAAACAAGGAACTCGAATCGTTCTGCTATTCCGTTTCCCACGATCTGCGTGCGCCACTGCGTCACATCAATGGTTTCAGCCAGGCACTTCTCGAAGATTGTCTGGCGTCACTGGATGAGCAGGGGCAGAATTACCTGCGGCGGATATGCGCGGCAACAGACCGTATGGGGCTCCTGATCGACGACCTTCTTGAGCTATCCCGGGTATCCCGCAATGAGATGAAGCACGAACAGGTAAACCTGAGTGAAATGGCCTGGTCCATCATAGAGATGTTCAAAGAGACAGCGCCCCAGAGAGATGCTTCATTCAAGAGTGTAGCGGATATTGTTGTCAGCGGTGACAGAAACCTGTTGCGGCTCGTGATGGAAAATCTGCTGGGAAATGCCTGGAAATACACCTCCAAAAAGCAGGAAGCCTCCATCGTATTCGACAGCATTATAAAGGAGGGAGAGCAGATATTTTTTGTCAGGGATAATGGCGTCGGTTTCGACATGACCTATTCGGGGAAGCTTTTCGGTGCGTTTCAGCGGCTGCACAGTGAAGCCGATTTTGAGGGAACCGGCATCGGCCTTGCCACGGTCCAGCGCATCATCCACCGCCACGGAGGACGTGTCTGGGGTGAGGGGGAGGTGGGCAAAGGCGCCACTTTTTACTTTACCCTGCCCCAATCAGCCCCCATTCCTTGACACCTTCCGGCCTCTATGCTATTTAAATCCTTTCCGTTTTAATCAGAGCGCTACCACATCCTCACCCTGTCCACGGGGGCTCCAATGTATTACCCCGATTTAGCCGCATTCCGCACCCTTGCCGAAAAGGGCAATCTTATCCCCGTCTACCGGGAGATCATGGCCGATCTTGATACCCCGGTCAGCGCCTTCAAGAAGATTGACGACGGCAAATATGCATTTCTACTGGAGAGTATCGAAGGGGGGGAGAAATGGGCACGTTATACCTTCCTCGGCTCCAATCCTTCCGTTGTCATCCGTACCATCGGCAATGATGTGGAAATTATCGAAGACGGTACTGCCCGGCAGTTGACCTGTGCCGACCCGCTCGGTTTTGTCCGTGATCACCTCAGCCGTTATCAGCCGGTCATGATCGAGGGTGTTCCACGTTTTTTCGGCGGGGCCGTCGGTTACCTGGGCTATGACATGGTGCGCCATTTTGAAGAACTGCCGGCGGCAAAACCCGCAGTCATCGGCGCCTACGATTCCTACTTCGTCATCACCGACACCATTCTCATCTTCGACAATGTCAGCCAAAAGATCAAGATCGTTTCCAATGCCCATCTGGACAACGGCAAAACGGTGGAGGCCGCCTATGCAGAGGCGACGGCAAAGATCGATGCACTCATCAGAAAGCTGAAAACACCGCTACCGGCACAGGTTTCTGCCTCCCCGGCAAAAAAATGCTCTTTCAAGTCCGGCATCAGCAGGGATGATTTTGAAAAGGCTGTGGAAAAAAGCAAGGAATACGTGCGGGCGGGGGACATTTTTCAGGTAGTGCTGTCCCAGCGCTTTTCGGCAGAGCTGACCGTTGACCCACTGGACATCTACCGGGTGCTACGGACCCTCAACCCTTCTCCGTACATGTTTTTTCTCCGTCTGGACGACACGCTGGTGGTGGGGGCTTCACCGGAGGTCATGGTGCGCAGGGAAGGCAGCCGGGTTGAACTTCGCCCCATTGCCGGCACCAGGCCGAGGGGAAAGACAGGGGAAGAAGATCTGGCCATGGAAGAGGAGATGCTCGCCGATCCAAAGGAGCGGGCCGAACATGTTATGCTGGTGGATCTGGGGAGAAACGACCTGGGACGGGTCTGCAGAACCGGCACCGTTCAGGTTTCCGAACTGATGGTGGTGGAACGCTATTCCCACGTCATGCACATCGTTTCCAATGTGCAGGGGGATCTGGAGGAGGGGAAGGATGCCTTTGACGTTGTGCGGGCGACATTTCCCGCCGGGACACTTTCCGGAGCGCCGAAAGTCAGGGCCATGGAGATCATCAACGAGCTGGAGCCGGTGCGGCGTGAAGTTTACGGCGGCGCCGTGGGTTACTTCTCTTTTTCGGGCAACATGGATCTGGCCATAGCCATCAGGACGCTGGTGATCAAGGATGGCATGGTGCATCTGCAGGCCGGGGCCGGCATAGTCGCCGACTCGGTGCCCGCAGCCGAATACCAGGAGACTGTCAACAAGTCCATGGCGGTGGTCAAGGCCATAGAAACAGTGGAGCTGGGCCTGGAATAACCTGGTAAGTGAACTTTAGACCTCGAACCTCGAACCTCGAACCTCGAACTTCGAACTTTCCGAAGGAAGCCACATGCTGCTGATGATCGACAACTATGATTCATTTACCTACAACCTGGTCCAGTACTTTGGTGAATTGGGCGAGGAGGTGCAGGTCTTTCGTAACGACAGGGTTACCCTTGAAGAGATCGAGCGGCTGAAGCCGGAGCAAATTGTCATTTCCCCCGGACCGTGCACGCCGGTTGAAGCGGGCATATCTCTTCCCGCGATCAGGCATTTTGCCGGGAAAATCCCCTTGTTCGGCGTCTGCCTTGGCCATCAGTCCATCGGTGCTGCCTTCGGCGGCAAGGTAATCCGCTGTGATTACCTGATGCACGGCAAGACATCCCAGATACACCACGATGGCAAGGGGCTGTTCAAGGGGCTTACCAACCCCTTCGAGGCGACCCGTTATCATTCCCTGGTGGTGGAGCGAACTTCGCTTCCCGATTGTCTGGAGGTGACGGCCTGGGTTGAGGATGGCAACATCATGGGGCTGAGGCACCGGGAGTTTCCCATCTGGGGGGTGCAGTTTCATCCCGAATCGATCCTGACTGTGGGGGGCAGGGAGATTCTGCGTAATTTCCTGGAGATGAGCCGGGGACGGCAAGCGTGAAGAGTGAAGGGTGAAGAGTGAGGGGACGTTATGATTAAGAAAGCGATAGCACGGGTAGTGGAACGGGAGGATCTCTCCCAGTCAGAGATGATCCAGGTCATGGACCAGATCATGTCCGGTGAGGCGACACCGGCACAGATTGCGGCATTTATCACTGCTTTGCGTATGAAGGGGGAGACGGTGGCTGAAATCGCCGGTGCCGCACGGGTGATGCGTGACCGGGCAACCCGGATCAGAGTAGGCAAAAACGTGCTCGACCTGGATCGTGACGACATCAACATCGACCTGGAAACCATCCTGGATGTGGTTGGTACCGGCGGCGATGGAACCAACACCTTCAATATTTCCACCACCGTTTCCTTCGTCGTTGCCGCCTGCGGCGTCAAGGTCGCCAAGCACGGCAACCGTTCCGTTTCTTCGGCTTGCGGCAGCGCCGATGTGGTGGAAGCGCTGGGAATAAGCCTTGAAGTGACGCCGGAAACCGTTGAAAACTGCATCAATGAGGCGGGGATCGGTTTTCTCTACGCCCCGGCTCTGCACGGCGCCATGAAATTTGCCATCGGCCCGCGCAAGGAAATCGGCATCCGCACCATCTTCAATATTCTCGGCCCACTGACCAATCCGGCCGGGGCACCATGCCAAGTGCTGGGGGTCTATCGGGAAGAGTTAGTTGAAAAACTGGCCCATGTCCTGAAAAATCTCGGCTGCCGACGCGGCTTTGTCGTTTATGGCATGGACGGTATGGACGAGATCACCCTGACCACGGAAACACGCATGGCTGAGGTAACTCCCGAAGAAGTGAAGGCCTGGCTGTTCAAGCCGGAAGACCTGGGGTTCGCTCGCTGTACCATGGACGATCTGCGCGGCGGGGATGCCGTGGCCAACGCGGTAACGGTGCGGGGCATTCTTGAAGGGGAGAAAGGACCCAAGCGTGACGTGGTCCTTATCAATGCTGCTTTCGGACTTGTGGCCGCCGGCAGGGCGGCGAACCCGGCCGAAGGGGTGAAACTGGCCGTCGAGGCGCTAGATTCCGGAGCAGCACTGGCAAAGCTGGAAAAACTCAAGGCGCTGACCAACGCATAGCAGGCGGATCATTCATGGCTGATGCACCGGACATTCTGAAGAAAATAGTCGCCCATAAAAAGATGGAGCTTGCTGCCGTGAAAGGGGCAAGGCCTCTGGCGGAGGTGCAGGCGCGCCTTGCCGACCTGGAAGACCAGCCGCGGGGATTTGAGCAGGCATTGAGAAATGCAGGCGAATCCGGCTGGACCGCCATCATCGCCGAAGTCAAGAAGGGTTCTCCGTCAAAAGGCTTGATCCGGGCCGATTTCGATCCGGTGGAGATTGCTGCCGTTTATGAAAAAAATGGCGCCGCCTGCCTGTCGGTGCTGACCGAAGAACATTTTTTCCTGGGACACTTGAGCTATCTGGCTCTTATTCGTGAGCAGGTGGGCTTACCCCTGCTGCGCAAGGATTTTATCTTTGACCCATACCAGATCTATGAGGCCCGTGCTGCCGGAGCTGATGCGGTTCTTCTCATCGCTGCCATGCTCGATATTCACCAGTTGCGGGGCTTGTCGGCCCTGGCAAAAGAGTTGTCCCTTGACGTGCTGCTTGAGGTCCACGACCGGGCCGAGCTGGAAACGGCACTTGAAACCGACTGCACCCTGATCGGCATCAACAACCGGGATCTGCGAACCTTCGTCTGTGACCTTGCCGTTACGGAAGGGCTCGCTCCGCTGGTTCCGCCGGAGAGGCTGATTGTGGCGGAGAGCGGTATTCATTTCAGGGCAGATGTGATTCGTCTGCAGCATGCCGGCGCTGGTGCTTTTCTCATCGGGGAGTCGCTGATGCGGGAGCCGGATATGGGGGCGAAGCTGCGGGAGCTTCTCACCGAGTAGCAGGTTCAGGGACAGTTCTGACTTGTGTTACAATAAAGCATCAGCATATTCCTGAGGGTATACACAAATGACAAAGGTGAAAATCTGCGGTATAACCACTGTTGCCGATGCCATGATGGCGGTGGAAGCTGGCGCCGATGCCCTTGGTTTTGTTTTTTACGATCAATCCCCCCGTAATCTTGAGCCGGCCCAGGCAGCTGAAATTATCAGGGTGCTTCCACCGTTTGTCCAGGTGGTGGGCCTGTTTGTCCATGCGCCCCTTGATTTTATCAATACCGTTACCGACCGCTGTCGTCTGGATGTGGTGCAGCTCCATGGCGATGAGCCACAGGAATTCTGCGCCGCGGTCAACAGGCGTGTTATCAAGGCTTTCCGAATCAAGGACATCACCAGCCTGGACCACATGGATGAATACAATGTGGCCGGATATCTGCTGGATGCCTGGTCACCAAAGGCCTTCGGCGGTACTGGTGTCACCTTCAACTGGGATACGGCATTGATTGCCAAGAAGTTCGGTCCGATCATCCTTGCGGGAGGCCTGACCCCGGAAAATGTGGCAGAAGCCGTCCACTACGTGTCTCCATACGGGGTCGATGTCTCAAGCGGTGTGGAAGCGGCCCACCGGGTCAAGGACCCGGAAAAGGTGCGGCAGTTCATCCAGCGGGCCAAGGAATGTTTAGGTTCTATGTAAAGTTCGAAGTTCGGAGATTGATTTAAACAAAGGAAGGAAAGAGCAATGAAGGTTATCGTAACAGACGAGGTGGCGCAGGAAGGGTTGGAGCTGCTGAAGAAAGATCCACGGGTGGAGCTGGATATTCGTCTCGGCCTGAAAAAAGAGGAGTTGCTGGCACTTATCGGCGACTACGAGGTGATTATCACCCGCAGCGGAACCACCGTGGACAAGGACCTGCTGGATGCAGGCAGAAATCTGAAAATGGTGGCCAGGGCAGGAGTCGGTATCGACAACGTGGACGTGGATTACGCCAGCTCCAAAGGGGTCATCGTTGTCAATGCGCCATTCGGCAATACCAACAGTGCCGCCGAGCATGCCATGGCTCTGTTGCTCGCCTTCTGCCGCAATATTACCAAGGCCAACGCAAGCCTGAAAAACGGCGAATGGAAACGCGCCCCCTTCACCGGTGTCGAGCTGAAAGGGAAAACCGCAGGAGTCATTGGTCTGGGCAAGGTTGGCGGCCGGGTCGCTACCAGGCTCAAGGCCTTTGAATGCGAAGTCTTCGCCTGCGATCCTTACATTGCCGCCAAACGCGCCCATGATCTTGGTGTGAAGCTGGTATCCCACGATGAGATCTACAAGAACTGCGACATCATCACCTTGCATACACCCTTGAACGATGAGACCCGCAACATGATAGGAGAGCGGGAGCTTTCCATGATGAAGCACGGCGTTATTCTGATCAATGCTGCCCGCGGCGGCATTATCACTGAAGGGGCGCTTTTAAATGCCCTTAAAAGCGGTAAGGTCTATGGCGCTGCCATGGATGTGTGGAGCGAAGAGCCGCCAAAAAGCGAAGTGCTCAAAGAACTGATTTCCCAGGAAAGGTTGGTTGTGACGCCACATTTGGGTGCCAACACTTTCGAAGCCCAGATCAACGTAGCGGTCGACGTATCCAAGGAGATCCTCAACTATCTGGATGAACAGCCCCTGGAGAATGCCGTCAACATTCCCCGTTTCGATATGGCGCTCATGGACCAGATGCGTCCGTTCCTCAACCTGATGAGCGTGCTCTCCGACTTCGGTATCCAGCTGGTGGACACCAACATAGCCAAGGTTATCTTCAGTTATTCTGGCAATATTGCCCATTACGACTGCTCTCCCCTCAGCGTCTGTGGCCTTTCGGCACTACTCAATCGCCGGGTGGACCAGGACGTCAATCTGGTCAATGCCAGTCTTGTTGCAGAGCAGATGGGCATTGTCGTAGAGGAGACCAAATC
Organism: Geotalea daltonii FRC-32; assembly: GCF_000022265.1. Lineage (NCBI taxonomy): Bacteria > Pseudomonadati > Thermodesulfobacteriota > Desulfuromonadia > Geobacterales > Geobacteraceae > Geotalea > Geotalea daltonii. The sequence continues at coordinate 3,798,116 of NC_011979.1, read as the reverse complement.
GACCCAGGCCGGGGCCTTCTCCAACCTGATCACCCTGATTGTCGAAGTGGAGGGGGGAAAACGCCGCACGGTTTCCGGTACTCTTTTCGAGGGAGCACCGCGTATTGTCCGTCTGCGGGATTATTCCATGGATTTTGCTCCCGACGAGCACATGCTGCTTCTCAATTACACCGATCGTCCGGGCATGATCGGCCAGATCGGCACCATCATGGGCACCCATGGCATTAACATAGCCTCAATGAATCTGGGACGCCGGGAGAAAAAGGGGGAAGCGATGGTCATCCTTTCCCTGGACTCTGCAGTGCCGCCTGAGGTTGTTGAGGAAATGAAAACAGCCATTGATGCCACTTATATCCGTGCCATCCACATGCGCACGGTGAAGTGCAATCGGGGCTGCTGCGCCTGAAGAAACAGTGAATGGTGAATGGTGAAAAAAAGCCCCGCGGGAATTCCCAGCGGGGCTTTTTTATCACCAATCACTAATAACCAATAACCAATCACCAATCACCAATAACCAATCACCAATAACCAATCACCGTTTTCTCCCGCCACAGGCCTTGAGGCTGGCGTGTGCCTTGCGCAGGATAGTCTCGGTAGTCTGCCAGTCTATGCATTTGTCGGTGATGGATACGCCGTACTTCAGTTGGGAAATATCCTTTGGCATCGCTTGATTTCCCCCCTCCAGATAGCTTTCGATCATCACCCCGGAAATAGAGGTGTTGCCTGCAGCAATCTGCTGGACAACACTTTCCAGCACCATGGGCTGTTTTTCATGGTTTTTCTCGGAGTTGCCGTGGCTGCAGTCGATCATGATGGTCGGCAGGAGACCGGCGGCTTTGAGCTTTTCTTCGGTATTGCGGATATCTTCGGGAGAATAGTTTGGTTTTCTTCCACCCCGCAGGACCATGTGTACGTCTGGATTGCCGGTGGTCTGGACGATGGAAGTAAGCCCCTCCCGGTTGATGCCCAGGAAGCTGTGGGAATGTCTTGCTGCGATCATGGCGTCTATGGCGATCTGCAGATTACCATCAGTGCCGTTCTTGAAACCGATGGGAAAGGAAAGTCCGCTGGCCAGTTCGCGGTGGGTCTGGGATTCAGTGGTGCGTGCTCCGATGGCCCCCCAGGAGAGATGGTCGGCCAGGTATTCAGGGGTAATAGGATCGAGCATTTCGGTGGCGACCGGTATTTTCATGGTGATAATCTCGGTCAATAGCCTTCTGGCAGTGCCGAGCCCCTTGGAAATGAGGTGGGTGCCGTTCATGTCAGGGTCGTTGATCAGCCCCTTCCAGCCGACGGTGGTTCGCGGCTTTTCAAAATACACTCGCATGATGAGGAGCAACTGATCTGAAACTTCGGCAGAAAGCTTGGCCAGCTTTGCCCCATACTCAAGCGCCCCTTTGGGATCATGGATGGAACATGGCCCGACCACCACCATCAGGCGTGGATCCTTGCCGTGCAGGATGTTCTTGATGCTTTCCCGGCTGGCGCTGACGAATTCACTGGCTTCGATGGAAAGGGGAAATACCTGCCGCAGATCGGTGGGGGCGATGATGGGGGTAATGCTCTTGATTTTCAGGTTGTTGGTCTTGATCATGGCTGTTCCTTTGTCGACTTAGGGTGAGAGCTGCGGTACTCTAGCTCTTTTGACCTGAAATGTCAACGAAATCGCCATGATGGGTGAGGTTGCAGTCGCAGGTCAGCCTAAATCAATAGTGGACAAGTTTGTGGTTTTGGCCCCGGTTGTTTTCATCTCAGCAATAGCCTTTGAGCTGTCGCCCGGCTTGAGATCCACTCCACGGACGGCGTCTTCCAGTAAGGTTACGGAAAACCCCTGCCGCAGCGCTGCCAATGCCGACTCTTTGACGCAATAATCAGTGGCCAGTCCGCCGATGTATATTGTATCCACATCCAGACGCCGTAAAAGCTCAGGAAAAGGAGTGCCGGAGTCGTCGACGCCGTCAAAGGCAGAATAGTCATCCCGTGATGGATTCATACCTTTGGAGATGATCGTAGCCACCTCCGGCACCTTGAGGGCAGGATGAAATTCCGCTCCTTTGCTTCCCATGACGCAGTGTACCGGCCAGGCACCGCCAAAGGCCTCGAAGTGCGACGTTTCTTGGGGGTGCCAGTCCCTGGAAAAGAAAATAGGTCGGTTCTTCTTGCGGAACAGCTCGCAGTATCCGTTTAGAGCCGGAATGATTCGGTCACCTTTGGCTACGGCCAGCATACCTCCCGGGCAGAAGTCTCTCTGCACATCCACAATCAGCAGTGCCGGCTTAGTTTCAATTTTGACTGGCATAAATACGCTCCTTTTCACGATCGTGGAAAAAAATCACCATGTCGCCTTTGTATCTGACAAAACTCCTGCTATTATTGATTTGTTAAAATTTACAAATTAATAAATTGTCCGGGATGTGCCGGTTTTGCTTGCAATCTCGTTCCAGGAGGGGCTATGTACAAGTCACAGACGCTCATTCATCATTTTCTTGAGACTAACGCAATTGTCAGGCCTGTCAAGATCGCCTTCGTCCATGAGGACTTGAGGGTCAACTACTTCCAGATCAACAACAATGCTAACCAGTTCGCAGCACATTTGATGGCTTGTGGGGTCTCTCGTGGCGACAGAGTCGTCATTTTCGTTGAGAATGGCCTTCAGTATCTCATCAGCTATTATGGTACCCTGAAAGCGGGAGCCGTTGCCGTGCCCCTCAGTACGGACATGCACCCGGACCGCCTGAAATTGCTGCTCAATGAGCTTCAGCCCGGAGCAATTGTTACTGCATCCCGCCACGAGAACATTTTTTTCGATCTTTCATCCGGATTGGAAGGGAGTAAGCTGAAGGCACTCCTGATAAAGGAACCATCGCGTGATTTCTGCAACGTCACTTTTGCCGTCACCCCGTGGGAAGATATCATCAGCAATGTCATAGCCGACAACCCGGCGATTCCCGTGCACCCGGACGAATTGGCAAGCATCGTCTATACTTCGGGGTCCACAGCCATACCCAAGGGTGTTATGCTTTCCCACCGGAATTGCGTCTCAAATACCCATGCAATCATCCAAGCTCTCAGGATCACAGAATCCGATATCCAGATGAGCGTGCTTCCCTTCCACTACGTGATGGGAAAATCGCTGGTTAACACCCATTTCGCCGCCGGCGGGACGGTGGTCGTCAACAACAAGTTTGCCTTCACTGGACAGTTGATTGAACAGATGGTGAAGGAACAGGTGACCGGGTTCTCCGGGGTTCCCTCCAGCTATGCCTATCTGCTTCAGCGCTCACCCCTGTTGCAGTACCGTGACCGGCTTGGCTCTCTGCGCTATTGCTCCCAGGCGGGGGGACACATGTCAAGGCAGTTGAAGGAGGAACTTTTGCAGGTGCTGCCTCCCCATACAAAGCTTTATATAATGTACGGCGCCACCGAGGCCTCGGCACGCCTGACCGTGCTGGAGCACGAATCATTGAGGACCAGGATCGACTCCATCGGCAGGCCCATTGCCGGCGTCACGCTGCGTGTTCTGGATGAGCAGGGGAGGGAGCTGCCGGTAGGGGAGACGGGCGAACTGGTGGCCGCCGGCCCAAACATCATGCAGGGATACTGGAAGGACTCCGTTCATACGGCGAACGTTCTGGATGACAATGGTTATCATACGGGAGATCTTGGTTACCGAGACCGCGAAGGATACTATTTCGTTGTGGGCAGGAAAGATAACCTGCTCAAAATAGGAGGCCACCGGATAAATCCACGGGAAATAGAAGAGGTCATGATGTCCACAGGCCTTCTGGCTGAGGTGGCGGTTGTCGGTGTGCCTGACCTGCTGTTGGGGCAGCGGCTTTTGGCTGTGGCCTCGCCCCTGGAGAAGGGATGCTCGGAAAAGGAGATTCTGAACCGCTGTGTAAAATTGCTTCCCAGATACAAACTGCCGGCAGAAGTAAGGCTCATGGATGCCCTGCCGAAAACGGCCACTGCAAAAATCGACTATCCGAAGTGTGCGGCGGTGGTGCAGGATGCCGGCATGGCTACGTTGAGCGCAACCATGCTGGAAGCAAAGCAGGACCAGGATGTCAAGCCGGATGTGGCAATCATTTCCGGGACCGGGTCCCATGGGTGAGATTCGAACCTAAGCCTGCTGCAGCTCTTCCATAAGCCTCAGACGCAGATCATGAATCCCGCTGCTGATTGAAACCTTATAGGTGTGGGGATTGATAAAGCGCAGACATCCCTGGGGGAGGCAGGCGAGCTGCTGGCGGCAACGGTCCGCAAGCTGATCCAGAGTCGACGAAGAGCCTGTCCTTTTGCCCTCTTCCATAGCAACTGTACGCAGTTCTGTTAAACGCACCCCTGTGGGAATATGGGTAAACTGCAGCGGGTTGACCGGGTTGTAGACCTTTCGGCCGATTTCGATCTTCTCGTCAGCCAGGGCAATAATGTCCATGATGCAGGAACCATCCTCTGACAATGCGCGCAGCAGTTTCTTCCGGTCGGGGAGGGTTGCTTTGGCAATATCGCTGGTCACCTTGAGCTTGGGTTCTGCGCCGATCCTCACCAGCTTGTAGACACCGCCGAGGGCTCCTCCTCCATCTCCCATACCGGTTGCCAGCTTGGTTCCGACTCCATAGATGTCCACCTTTCCCCCTTCGGAAAGGATCGATTCGATGACGTATTCATCCACTTCGTTGGAGGCGACGATCTTCGCTTCGGTAAAACCGGCTTCATCGAGCATGCGTCTGGCCTGCCTGCTCAGGTAGGCCAGATCGCCGGAATCGAGGCGTACCCCGACCAGTTCATGTCCTTTGGCACGCAGTTCTCCGGCGACGGTGATGGCATTGACCATGCCGCTTTTGAGGGTGTCATAGGTATCGACCAACAGGATGCTGCTGTCGGGAAAGACATCTGCATAGGCGCGGAAAGCGGTCAGTTCGTCGGGAAAGGCCATGATCCAGCTATGGGCGTGCGTCCCCTTTACCGGAATGTCATACTGCATACCAGCCATGACGTTGCTGGTGCTGCGTACTCCGCCTATATAGGCGGCCCTGGCGACGCTTGAACCGCCATCGGGCCCTTGGGCGCGACGCAGTCCGAACTCTATTACCTTGGCATTTCCTGCCGCATGGGCAATGCGGGCTGCCTTGGTGGCGATAAGGGTCTGGAAGTTGATGATGTTGAGCAATGCCGTTTCCACGAACTGGGCTTCGGCCAAGTTCCCTTCCACGGTCAGAAGCGGCTCGTTGCCAAAGACAACGGTCCCTTCGGCAGGGGCCGTTATCCGCCCCCTGAAACGGAAGTCCCGGAGAAACTCAAGGAAACGGGGGCGAAAGAGATTGAGCCCCTTTAAATAGGCGATTTCCTCTTTATCAAAGGCAAGGTTTTCCAGATAGGTGAGAGCCGTATCCAGCCCGGCGAAAACGGCGTAGCCACCCTTGAACGGGTTCTGGCGGTAGAAGAGATCGAACACCGCCGGCGTTTCGTGCATTCCCTCCTCAAGGTAGCCCGCCAGCATCGTCAGTTCATAGAGATCGGTGATAAGGGGTGAAAATCGCATCTGCGTCTCCTTTGATCAAGAACTATAACACATCTTCCTGCTCTGTCATGGATAGAACAGTGTTGACATGGAAAGGGTGAAAGGTATAGTTGAAATTCAGAAATTTCATCGCTAGCGGAGGGGGCGACCAATGAAAAGAAGGGCATTTCTCAGGCTTTTAGGGATTTCGGCTGTTTTCCATCAATGGCTGCTCAGGGATCTTATGGCCGCCGGCGGTCCGGTGGTAGCTGTTGCCGAGGGAAAGGACCATGCTCAGGTAACGAGAAATGCCATTGCTGCCATAGGTGGTATGAACAGGTTCGTCAAAAAAGGGGATGTGGTTGTGGTCAAACCCAACATGGGATGGGACCGGAACCCGGAGCAGGCAGCCAACACCAATCCCTTGGTGGTGAGGGCGGTGGTTGAAGAAGCCCTGCGCGCCGGAGCAAAAAAGGTAAAGGTCTTCGACCGCACCTGCAATGACGAGCGGCGCTGTTATGCAAACTGCGGTATACCGGCGGCACTTAAGGGGATGAAAAAAGTCGAGGTAAAGTACATGGATAGCGGCCGCTACCGCAAGGTGCCCATCAGTGGGGGAGTGTTGAGCGAGTGGGACCTGTACGACGAGGTGCTCAAGGCCGATGTTTTTATCAATGTGCCCGTTGCCAAGCATCATGGGCTGACCAAGCTGACCCTGGGGCTGAAGAATGTCATGGGGGTGATGGGGGGGAACCGGGGGAGCATCCACAAAAATATCGACGCGGCACTGGCAGACGTGAACAGCGTGCTGAAAACACACCTGGTGGTGGTGGATGCCACAAGGGTGCTGACGGCCCACGGTCCGCAAGGTGGCGACCTTAAGGATGTAAAAATTCTCAATAAAGTCATAGCTTCCACGGACATAGTTGCTGCCGATGCCTATGCGACCACTCTTTTCGGTTTGAAACCAAAGGATATTGCTGTAACTGTTGCCGCCAGCAAGAGAGGACTCGGTGAAATGGATCTGAAAAAGGTGACAATAGTTAAAGCATGAAGAAGATCAATCCCGCCCGACTGAGCCAGTTGCTGTTTTTAATCCTGTTTCTCTTTTTGTTCGTTCAGACCGAATATCGCGGCAACGATACCATTCCTGCAGCCATAAACAGCTTTTTTCGGACTGACCCGCTGGTGCTGGCCTCCTATCTGGCAGCTGTCCGATCTTTTACCTGGCTGCTGTTGCCGGCTCTGCTGGTAATCCTCTTCACCCTGATCCTGGGGCGTTTTTTCTGTGGCTGGATCTGCCCCCTGGGCACCTTTCTCGACCTGGTCACCGACCGGATCAAAAAAACGGCGCCGCTGAAATTCCTGAAAGGAAATCTCAAATACTGGCTGCTCCTTCCCCTCCTTTCTTTGGCCCTGTTCAATATCAATCTGGCGGGAGTTCTGGATCCAATAGCCATTTTCCTAAGAGCCTTGACCTTTTTCTTCTATCCACTCATGGGTGATGCCGTGCGCCAGGGATGGACGGAGCTTTACCAGCTGGTGGGAGAGCAGCGCGATTTTCTCGAACCGGCTTACGGGGTGATGCGCGACCACCTGCTTCCGTTCCGGGAAACTTTCTATCCGCTCGCTTTCGTTTCGGCCTTGATGTTTATCGCCATCATCTTTCTCGAACGTTATGAACGGCGCAATTGGTGCAGGAATATCTGTCCCTTGGGCACCCTGCTGGGAATGGTCGCCCGTTTTTCGCCTCTCAAAAGAATGCCGGTCGATCTTTGTCCGGACTGCAAGGCCTGCAGTACCGTCTGTCCCACTTCCTTCGACAGGGAAATCCTGCAGCAGGATGAATGCATCCTCTGCATGGACTGTCTTCGGGCCTGCCGCTTGCGGAGGATCAGTTTCAACTTCCGGTTCCTGGGTAAAAACGATCAACCCTATCTCCCCGAGCGGCGGGTCCTCCTGGGGGGACTGGTGTCCGGCTTTTTCCTGTCAGGTTTCTTTCGCTTTCGCCACCCTGAAGCGGAGGCTTTGGTGTTAAGGCCACCGGGGGTCAGGGCTGAGGGGGAATTCCTGAAGAAGTGCGTTCGCTGCGGCGAGTGTATGAAGGTCTGTCTTAAAAGTGCTCTCTATCCTGCAGTCATGCAGTCCGGGCCAGAGTCCCTCTTCACTCCTGTCGTCATTCCTCGACTGGGTTACTGCGAATACAACTGTACCCTCTGTGGTCAGGTCTGCCCCACTGGGGCAATTCCCAATCTGCCCGTGGCCGAAAAAAAACTGGCGGTCATAGGCAAGGCTGTATTGGACAAGAACCACTGTCTCCCCTTTGCCCGCAAAACCAACTGCATTGTCTGCGAGGAGCACTGCCCCATACCGCAAAAGGCCATCAGATCTGAATCGGTAGAAGATGTTGATCTGAACGGCAGGAAGATCCTGCTTCAGAAGCCGTATGTGGTGGATGAGCTGTGCAACGGCTGCGGTATCTGCGAGAATGTCTGCCCATTGGAAGGAAAAGAGGGGATTAAGGTATTTGCCGTCAAAGATCGTTCACCGCTTAAAGCAGATCCGGGAAAAAGGGAAGCTGAAGATCCTTATGGGGGCGAGAAAACCTGATCTACTTCTGTTACATGCCGATGAACTGAAGAAGCGCGGCTGCCAATTCCTTATCCGTTGCCAGCAGCAGTTCATACTCCTTGAGGGCCGAGTCCCGGTCTCCCAGACCCGCAAAAACGATGCCCCTGTTGTAACGGGCGTTTGTATCGTCAGGTCTGAGACGAAGCACCTGGGAATAGGCATCGAGTGCTTCCTCGAACCTCCCCAGTCTCCCATATACTGCTCCCAGGTTGCTGTAGGCAACCATCAGGTCGGGATCAAAAGCAAGTGCCTGGCTGAGGAACCCGGCCGCTTCCTCATAACTGCCGCTGAAGGCTTTGGCCGTGCCCAGGCTGAACCAGGCGACAGCATCGTCGGGGTTTACGGATATTACCTTTAGAAACGCCTCGGCGGCCTCCTCATACTGCCCTTGGCCATTCAGCTCCAGCCCTTTCTGCATCCATTCGGCGGCACCAAGGAACTCGAACCCCTGTTCTTCTTCGATCGGGGGTTCCTTTTCCACCAGGGCATATGCTGCCGGCAAGGCCATCAACGGAATGAGACAACTCCAAATTAAAGTAAGGATAATTTTTTTCATTATTTTCTCCTCATTTGTTTCCAGTATAGCAAAAAAAAACGATAACTTCAGTTGGAGAAGGATTTTTTCTGGAAACAGAAGGAGGATTCTGCTAAGAGACTGATGTGAAGTTCGTAAAAGATGGAGGATAACCGGTGAAGAATGTAGTGATTATAGGATGTGGAGATATTGGCAAGCGTGTTGCCGCTATTTTCAAGGAGACAGGAGCAACCATCACCGCCCTTTCACGGGCAGAGGCAAAGATGGGGCAGCTGCAGACACTTGGCATTCGGGGGATTTCGGGAGATCTGGATGATCCCGCCTCCTTGGCAGATCTGCCGTTAAAGGATGCCCTGGTTTATTACCTGGCTCCTCCACCGGGTGGAGGTTACCAGGACTCACGCATGCGCAACTTTTGCGCAACCATAAAGGCAGAAAATGGGCCGCGCCGGATTATATACATGAGCACCAGCGGTGTTTACGGCGACTGCGGGGATGCAGTCGTCACCGAAGAAACTCCACCCAATCCGCAGACTGCCCGGGCAAAGCGGCGTTTTGACGCCGAAACCGTGCTTCAGGGTTGGGGGAAGGAACAGAAGGTCGAGGTCATAATTTTGCGGGTAACGGGCATTTATGGGCCGGGACGGCTGCCGGTCACCCAACTGGCCTCTGGGCAGCCGCTTCTGTATGAGCACCTGTCGCCGCCAACCAATCGTGTTCATGCCGCCGATCTGGCCCGGATATGCGTTGCTGCAGCTGACAAGGGGGAGGATGGAGATATTTTCAATATCAGCGATGGACAGACCGGTACCATGACCCAGTACTTCAATGCCGCCGCTGATTTGCTTGGCTTCCCGCGTCCCCGTCAAGTTTCCCATGAGGAGGCGCACCAGGTGATGAGCCCGCTGATGCTCTCCTACATTTCCGAAACACGACGCATGGACAATGGCAAAATGTTACGTAAGCTGGGGGTCAAGTTGCTCTACCCTTCACTTGAGGACGGTTTGAAAGCTTGTGTGTAGCTTCACTGAATCGTCCGATCTTTTTTTGCCGTATCAATTTTGTTTTTTAAATCAGTAAGGATGGTTATTGTGAATCCGCCTGATAAAAGTGACTTCCCCGAGTGCATCCTTACCGGCCTTGGCGGCGAAGGATGCTCCCTCAGCATACTTGTTTCGACCACTTCGTGCCGGAAAGAGTTCTTTTCCTGGGATTTGACTTCATACATCAGCCCATCCGCTTTTTTCAACATTTCATCAACCGATGTCGGAGGGCAATAATAGGTTACCAGGCCGACACTGAAGCTGACCGGCCAGTTCCTTGCCCCCATCCGTTCCATAAGCCTCTCCTGCAGCTTGACAAGGGCTGATCTAGCGTCTGATGCGCCAGTTTCCGGCATGAGAACGACGAACTCATCCCCACCGATGCGAGCCACCATGTCTGCACAGCGCATATTTTCCACAATGGTACCGGCTACAACGCATAAAAGATCATCGCCCACATGATGCCCCTTTGTGTCATTGATTGCCTTAAAGTTGTCCAGGTCTAGATATGCAATGCTGAAAAAGCGGTCATAGCGTCTGGATCTATTTATCTCCTGTTCCGCCATTTCATACAGGTAACGGCGATTCAGTACACGTGTCAGCGGGTCGATCCTGGCCAGCTGCTTTTCCTGATCATGTTTTTCCCGCAGGGTTGAGAACATCAGCCCCAGGAGGATCATATAGCTGGATTCGATGATGAAGTCCCATGAATGGTGAAATGTCGTGGTGGCAGGGTGTGTGAGAAATTGGTTGCATAGGCTGGCTAGGGCGGCATACAGGCAGATGAAGAAAACGGAGCGTTTGTTGACGAACCAGCCCACCAGGAATATCGGGATCAGATAAAAGAGAATAATCGAGAAATCGCCAGTTACGTAATCAACGTAGGCGAGGATAGCCACAAGAATGTAACCGGAGAAAAGAAGCGAGATCTTGGATCTTTTTTCCAGATATTCAAAAACCCGGTTGTGGACGGCATCATACATAGAGATATGGCCTTTTTTGAATGTTGGAACTAATGAAAAACAGACGCAATAAATCTGCCATCAATAAATCTCACAGAAATATTTTCAATTCCTCAGTAATAATTTATGCTTGATTGGGGTCTGGGATGGCTTGAAAAATTCTTTAGTGATAAAATTCAGTGCCGCGATCATCGGAAGATGGATTGTTTTTCAAGTTTGACAAGAAAGTGAAAAGGTTGGAAATGACGGGGAGGCTATTAAAATGGAGAGTCAGTATTGCAGAATTGGACAAATGTAGCCACGCATTATAACGGGAAGGCTCTGTTCCTCTGGCAAGAGAGAACCTTCCCGTCGCTTCTTTACTTTGTCCCGTGAGGGCTTATATCCAACCATCGCCCCCATCGTATTGAAGAGCTTCACCCTTGGTTTTTGGTGTCATTCTGAATTTTGCTTCCTTGGCGCAGCATTTCAGTTTGTCCAGTGCCTCGTCTTTGGCTTCACCGAGTTTTTCACGAACCTCTTTTCCCGTTTTAGGGGTCAGAAGGAGAGTGACACCGGCAGCGATGACGGCGCCGGTCAAAAAAGCCAAGATTGCGGTGTTTTCGTTACTCCTGTTATTTGACATGGATAGAGCTCCTTTCGGTTCATTATGTAAAACCAGAAATATTATTAACATATATTCTGTTTCAAGAAAAGCCCTGTTGTCATCTTTTTGTGTCCGTGAAAAGACCACATTTTACTGGAAAAGACGGAGAAACCGCCCCTGTTTTTCCGACAGGTTTTTTTCTTGACAATCTACCGTGGGTGTTTTATATAGTGAGGTCTCTTGTCAACCGCCTTTGGTTAATTGAACAATTCATAGCGTACTTATAAATATTTTGGCGGTGTAGCTCAGCTGGTTAGAGCATACGGCTCATATCCGTAGTGTCCGGGGTTCAAGTCCCTGCACCGCCACCAATTCAACCCCTCCAACGAGGGGTTTTTTTGTATCTGGAGCCGCAGTTTATTCATTGGGATTTTCGAGGCGATATTCATGTGGAGAAAGGTTAATAGCTACATAAGGGCACACAGACTTATCAGTCCTGGCGATACGGTTATCGTTGCCGTTTCCGGCGGTGCTGATTCAGTTGCCCTGCTGGATGTGCTTGCCGGCCTCAGGTCATCGAAGCTTCGTCTCATAGTAGCCCACCTCAACCACTGTCTCCGTGGGAGCGAATCTGATGCAGACGAGGCATTTGTCCGCAAATTGGCCGGAGGATACGGCGTTTGCTTCGTGACAAAGGCTGTGGATGTACTTGCTCTTAGCCGAGAGAGTAAGATGTCGCTGGAAGAAGCCGGCCGCGTTGCCCGCTATCGGTTCTTGAAGGAGCTTGCCATAAACTGCAATGCCAGGTCAGTTGCAGTTGCACACCATGCCGACGATCAAGCGGAAACAGTGCTGATGCGGCTTATCAGGGGCGCTGGGGGCAGCGGTTTACGCGCCATGACCTCAACTACTGCCGGCTTGATCATCCGTCCACTGCTTTCGGTTACCCGCAGGGAAATTGAATCATACCTGGACAAAAAGGGGCTTGGCTACCGGACCGACAGCAGCAATGCCGATCTCAATTTCCTCCGCAACCGCATTCGTCATGAATTGATCCCATTCCTCAGGGGTTATAATCCAGCCATTACCGAGCGTCTGGCTACAACCGCCGTTGCTCTCTCCGAAGACGAGAAAATACTGGAGGCAGTTACTGCAACTGCGTTCGCCAACCATGCCTTAGTAGGATCGGGGGAGGTATCAATCTCAGTCGCTGGAGCGGATATGGAACCCAGGGGAATACGCATCCGCATGTATCGGCAGGCACTGCAGCAACTCAAAGGCGATCTGTCAACTATCAGCGCTGTGCATCTCAACGATGTGGACCTTCTTCTTCTCTCACGCAAGCCAAGCGGCAAAGTCAATCTCAGCCGCGGAATTACCGTGATGCGCCGCTACGAAAAGCTTGTCTTCAGCAGTGAGAACTATACACCGCCGGAACAGTATGAACTTCATGTTGAGGGCCCTGGCAGCTATGCCATTCCATGTGGAGGCTCCTTTACAGTTGAATTTGCCCAGGCACCGGGGACCTGGGAAAATATATCGGCGCATGTGGTCTATTTAGATATGGATACAGTGCCTTTCCCCTGGCAAATTCGCACCTTCAGGCCGGGGGATGCATTTTCCCCACTCGGCATGGCCGGGTCAAAAAAAGTCAAGAACCTCTTCATCGATCGCAAGGTACCCCTTCTGTCCCGGCGCCGCATACCGCTGTTCTTTTCCGGTGACACCCTGTTCTGGGTGGGGGGGGTCATGCCGTCAGCCTCAGGCAGGATAACGGCGGATACCACCTCGGTGCTGAAGCTGGAGATTGTTGATTCCACAGCTTAAGCACTTGTCAACAACTGTCCTTTATGGTAACTTTTCAACCTTATACGCGGCAAAATAAGCTTTTCAACCTATCACGGGGGTAAACTTGAATCAGTTTTATAAAAACCTGGCCCTTTGGCTTGTCATAAGCCTGATGATGATTCTGTTGTTCAATCTGATCAACAAGCCAAAACCATCCCAGGAAAAGTTAGACTACAGTGATTTCATAGAATCTGTGGAGACCGGCAAGATCAAGAATGTGGATAAGCGGGTGGCCAGCGTTACCATCCAGGGCAACGAGATCATCGGCAAGTTCGCTGACGGCAAGGAATTCCGCAGCTACAAACCGGCCGACGCCAAGCTGACCGACCTCCTCCTAGCGAAAAAGATTCCGGTCAACGCGCGACCTGAAGAAGAGAAATTCTCCTGGTTCTCGATATTTATTTCCTGGTTCCCCATCATCTTCCTCGTGGGAGTATGGATTTTCTTCATGCGCCAGATGCAGGGGGGCGGCGGCAAGGCCATGGCCTTCGGCAAGAGCCGCGCCAAGCTCCTGACTGAAGCCCAGGGTAGGGTCACGTTCGAAGATGTGGCCGGCATTGAAGAGGCCAAGGAAGAACTGGAAGAGATCATTTCCTTTCTCAAGGAGCCGAAAAAATTCACCAAGCTTGGTGGCCGTATTCCCAAAGGGGTCCTTCTCATGGGACCTCCGGGTACCGGTAAAACCCTGCTCGCTAGAGCCATAGCCGGGGAGGCGGGGGTACCTTTCTTCTCCATTTCCGGTTCCGACTTTGTGGAAATGTTCGTCGGTGTCGGCGCCAGCCGGGTCCGCGACCTGTTTGTCCAAGGCAAGAAGAGCGCTCCCTGCATTATCTTCATCGATGAGATCGATGCCGTCGGCCGTCACCGCGGCGCCGGTCTCGGGGGAGGGCACGACGAGCGCGAGCAGACCCTGAATCAGCTCCTGGTGGAGATGGACGGCTTTGAATCAAACGAAGGAGTTATTCTCATCGCTGCCACCAACCGACCCGATGTCCTCGATCCGGCACTGCTTCGCCCCGGGCGCTTCGATCGGCAGGTGGTGGTGCCCCGCCCGGATGTGAAAGGGCGCGAGGCGATCCTCAAGGTCCATACCAAGAAAACACCCCTTGGCCCCAACATCGACCTGGCGGTCATTGCCAGGGGTACTCCCGGGTTCTCCGGAGCCGATCTTTCAAACGTGGTCAACGAGGCAGCTCTGCTCGCCGCCCGCAAGGATAAAAGCGTCGTCGACATGCAGGACTTCGACGATGCCAAGGACAAGGTCCTGATGGGGGTAGAGCGGCGCAGCATGGTCATTTCCGATGAGGAAAAGAAAAACACTGCCTACCATGAGGCCGGACATACCCTGGTGGCGAAACTCATCCCCGGTACAGATCCGGTGCACAAGGTGTCCATAATTCCACGGGGCAGGGCGCTTGGCGTTACCATGCAGCTGCCCATAGAGGACAAGCACAGCTATTCACGGGAGTCGCTGCTGGACCGCATCGCCGTTCTCCTTGGCGGCCGGGTGGCAGAAGAAATTATCTTCAGTTCCATGACCACCGGCGCCGGCAATGATATCGAACGGGCTACGGAGATTGCCCGGAAGATGATCTGTGAATGGGGCATGAGCGAAAAGCTTGGGCCGGTCAGTTTCGGCAAGAAAGACGAACAGATCTTCCTTGGCCGCGAAATGTCCACCCACAAGAATTACAGTGAAGCGACAGCGGTTGAAATCGACGTGGAGATCAGGCGCATCATCGACGACAACTACGGCCGGGTGTACAAGCTGCTTTCCGACAACATCGATACTCTGCACAAATTGTCCCTGGAACTTATCGAAAAGGAAAACCTGAGTGGCGATGAGGTTGACCGGATCATTCGGTCGGACGCGCCGGTACAGGCCACACCCGAGGTGACCCCTGCATAATGGCTGATTTCCCGCTTTCCTGGTCCATCGGCAGACGCACCATCGACCTTTCCGGACGACCTTGTGTCATGGGTATCCTCAATGTCACCCCCGATTCCTTTTCAGACGGCAACAGCTTCTTCAGTTATGAAAAAGCTGTTGCCAGAGCACTGGAAATGGAAGCCCAGGGGGCCGACATCATCGACATCGGCGGTGAAAGTACCCGTCCCAATGCGCCGCCGGTAAGCGAGCAGGAAGAGCTGAACCGGGTTATCCCTGTGGTTGAAGCGCTGGCTGGCCGTCTTAAAATTCCCATCTCCATCGATACCTACAAGGCTTCCGTTGCCGAGGCTGCATTGGCAGCGGGGGCCGAAATCATTAACGATATCAGTGGTCTCACCTTCGACAGCCGTATGGCAGAGGTCGTTGCTTCAGCCGGTGCCGGACTGATCGTCATGCACACCAGGGGGACCCCCCAGGAAATGCAGCTGAATACTACCTATGGAGATATTATTGCCGAGGTTTCGGCTGCGCTGCGCTCGTCTCTTAAACTGGCTGAGGATGCCGGAATCCCGGCAGGACGGATCATCATCGATCCCGGAGTCGGTTTCGGCAAGGACATGGAGGGAAACCTGGAGATCATTCGCCGCCTAAGCGAATTTTCAGAGCTTGGCCGTCCTGTTCTTCTGGCTGCCTCCCGAAAGACCTTTATCGGCAAGATCACCGGCAAGGAACCGGCTGAACGTCTTTTCGGCACTGCTGCTGTAGTCGCTGTCGCCATTTACAACGGTGCTGCCCTTGTCCGGGTGCACGATGTCCTGGAAATGCGCGATGTTGCCGATATGGCCGGTGCGCTTTATGGGAAAAGAAACTGATACAGCGGTTAGCATGGCAGCACCATCTGCAATCCTGACCACAGGTAATGAATGACGGAATTTCCGCAAAATTTGAGCCTTATACTACAGACACTGGATATCGCACTTGCAGCCTTCGTCATCTACAGGCTAAGCCTGCTCATTAACGGCGCACTGGCAGTACGAATCCTCGCAAGCCTCTCCCTGCTTCTTATTTTCTCCATGGCCGCACGCCTTGCCGGCCTGCATACCGTGCACCTGCTGCTGAAGGCCGTAATTGCCTCCTCCTTCGTTGCTCTCGTTGTGATTTTCCAGACGGATATCAGGCTGGCGTTCGCTACCATGAATCGGGGACGCCAGGGGAAAGAGCGGGAAGTGGAAGAGGTGGATTCCATTATCGAAGAACTGGCCACTGCTGCAGAGTCTCTCGCCGGCAGGCAGATCGGTGCATTGATAGTCATCGAGCGGTCCATGTCCATTGACAATTTCATTGCCGTAGGCACCGACATCGACGCCAAGGTCACCAGCGAACTGATTTCTTCCATATTTCTCCCCTATTCTCCCATTCATGATGGTGCGGTGATCATCCAGAAGGGGAAGCTGACCAGGGCCGGCTGCTTTCTGCCTCTGACCCAGAACCCGGACATCAGCAAGAACCTGGGGACCAGGCACAGGGCCGCCATCGGCCTGACTGAGCTGGTGGATGCCGTTGTGCTGGTCGTGTCGGAAGAAACGGGATCCATTTCGCTTGTCGTCGGGGGGCACAAATCGGATGATCTGGACTCCATCACTCTCCGTAAGGTGTTGCGCAAGCTCATAGAACCCAGGTGGCTGTCATGACCATGGATCAGGCAGAGAAGAAAATCTTGCTCAGGGTTCTATCCCTTCTGCTGGCGGGGCTTGTCTTTCTCTTCATCACGAGCGAGACCCAAGGCGAAAAGAGAGTGAAGGTGCCGGTGGAATATGGTAATGTGCCTGCCGGGCTGACACTGGTAACCAAGCCTCCTGCTTACGTTGAAATGGTTTTAGCCGGTCCGCGCATTCTGCTGCTCAAGGCAAAAATTACAGGCTTAAAGCTGCAGTTGGACCTCCATGGGCTGCATGCCGGAGTGAACCGGTTTGCCGAACCTGAGAGATTTATCCCCCTGGATGATGAATTGCGGGTGAAAACAGTGTTGACGGCAGTTGATATAATGGCTCAGCCATCGGAGCCAAAAAAGCCAGATTAAAAAGCAAAGCTGTAGTATATAAATTAGGTGTAGAGTAGAGTTCACTTCTCCTAAAAGCTCAGGAGGTTCAGACGATGAAAAAACTTTTCGGCACGGATGGCGTCAGGGGGGTGGCCAATGTTTACCCGATGACAACGGAAATGGCCATGCAGATTGGCAGGGCAGCCGCACATATTTTCAGGAACGGCAAGAGCAGGCACAGGATTGTTATCGGCAAGGATACCCGGCTTTCCGGCTACATGATTGAAAATGCACTGGTCGCAGGCATATGCTCCATGGGCGTGGATGTGCTTCAGGTGGGACCCCTTCCTACCCCCGGCATTGCCAACATTACCTCTTCCATGCGGGCCGATGCCGGGGTGGTTATTTCCGCATCCCACAATCCTTTTCAGGACAACGGCATCAAGTTCTTTTGCCGTGACGGTTTCAAACTGCCCGATGAAATGGAACTGCGCATCGAAGAGCTCATTTTTTCCGGAGACATGGACTCCATGCGCCCCATTGCCAACGAAGTGGGTAAGGCATACCGCATCGACGACGCCGCCGGGCGATTCGTTGTCTTCCTCAAGAGCACCTTTCCCAAGGATATGGACCTCTCCGGCCTGAAGATCGTTCTCGATTGCGCCAACGGTGCTGCCTACAAGGTTGCCCCTGCCGTTTTCGAGGAACTTGGGGCCGAAGTGATCGCCATCGGCGTCAAGCCAAACGGCACCAACATCAATGCCGGCTGCGGCTCCCTGCACCCGGAGGTGATCAGCGCAGCGGTGAAAGAACATGGCGCCGACCTGGGGATTGCCCTGGACGGCGATGCGGACCGGGTCATATTCGTCGATGAATTCGGCAATGAGGTGAATGGCGACAACATCATGGCCATCTGCGCTACCGACATGCTGCAGAAGGGTACGCTGAACAAACAGACACTTGTGGCTACGGTCATGAGCAATATGGGGCTGGACATTGCCGTGAAAAGAGCAGGGGGGCGGGTAATAAAGACCGCTGTCGGCGACCGCTACGTGGTGGAAGAGATGCAGAAGGGTGGCTATAACCTCGGGGGCGAGCAGTCGGGCCACATGATCTTCCTCGACCACAATACCACCGGTGACGGCATCCTGTCCGCCCTCCAGGTGCTGGCGGTGATGCAGCGCCAGGGCAAGCGCCTTTCCGAGCTGGCCGAAGTAATGTTTGCCCTGCCCCAGGTGTTGGTAAATGTGCGGGTGGCGGAAAAGCGTGATGTGATGACCATCCCTGCAGTGGCCGGCCTCATCGGCGACATCGAAGCAAAGGTAAAGGACGAGGGGAGAATTCTTATCCGTTACTCCGGCACCGAACCGCTGTTGCGCATCATGCTGGAGGGGCAGGATAAGTACCAGATTTCCGGCTGGGCCAAAGAGATAGCCGATCTGGTTGAAAAGAACATTGGAGGAAGTAAAGTTGGCTAGACTCGGAGTGAATATCGACCATGTGGCAACCATCCGCCAGGCAAGAGGGGGAGCAGAACCGGACCCGGTGGCTGCAGCTGCCATTGCCGAGCTGGCCGGCGCCGACGGCATCACCATTCATCTGCGCGAAGATCGCCGCCACATCCAGGACCGGGACTTGCGTCTTCTGCGTCAGACGATCAAGACCCGCCTGAACCTGGAAATGGCCGCCACCGACGAAATGGTTTCCATCGCCCTTTCCGTCAAGCCGGACATGTGTACCCTGGTACCGGAAAAACGCCAGGAACTCACCACTGAAGGCGGTCTCGATGTACGGCTCCACCTAGATGCAATCAGGGGCGCAGTGCAGAAACTCCAGGATGGAGGGCTCATCGTGAGCCTCTTCATCGACCCCGATACCGATCAGATCAAGGCCGCCGACAAGAGCGGCGCCGATTACATCGAGATACATACCGGCGCTTTTGCCGAGGCGTCCGATTGGAAAGCAGAGCAGGAAGAGTTGAAAAAGATCGAAAATGCCATCAAGCTGGCCGGAAAGCTGGGCTTGGGAGTCAACGCCGGCCACGGGCTCAATTACAGCAACATCAGGAAGGTTGCCGCACTTGGGGGGATCGAAGAGTACAACATCGGTCACTCCATCATTTCAAAGGCAGTGCTGGTGGGGTTGGATCGGGCGGTTAGAGACATGGTCGACCTGGTCAAATATTCGTGAATTCGATAAAATCCATCTGCTGCGTTACGCTCACCCTTCGTACCTGAGGCGTACCTGATGTACGCCTCAGTCCTCAGGACTAGCAAGCCTTGCAGCTGGAGCTTTTCTCGAATTCACCTTATGCCGATATCTGCGTTGGCTCCGTCGTTTTCTCCTTGCCGCCTTGTTATCATCTCGAATCCGGCTCCGTCTGATCAGGCGCTATGCGTTCAGAAAAGGCCCATCAGCCGACCCCCCTCAATCCCCATCCCCAATCCCCAATCCCCAATCACTATTCATCCCCCTTCATAGAAAAATATCTGGGAATGGTAAAGCTGAAGGTCGTTCCTTCCTTGTCGTTGCTGGTGAAGGAAACCTTGCCCTTCAGGTAGCGCTCGCCGAACAGCTTGATGCTGTAAGTGCCGATACCTCTCCCTTCGGCCGACTTGGTGCTGAACGAACGCTGGAACATTTGCAGCTGCACATCCTCTGACATAACTCCCGGATTGTTGACCATGAAGGTGATGGACTCCTCGTCTTCGGTGCACGAAAGGGTAACCGTCTCTCCAGGGCCGCAGGCTTCCAGGGCGTTTTTGACCATATTCCCCAGGATCCGTCGCAGAATGGCAGCATCGGTGATGATGTTGGCATTGGTCGAACAGTTCAGCACCAGGTTCCGCCCTTCTGCCACATCATGGTTTGCATAAAGGGTTTGCACCTCCTGCAGCAGCCTTGGCACATCCACCATGCCCGGGTCCGGCCTGAACTCCCCCTTTTCCGCAGCAAGCAGGTGCCGCTGGTAGACGATCTCATCAATCAGTCTGGCAGAGAGGCTTACCATCGACTCCTTATAGTATTTTTCGTCCTCGGCAGTCTGCAGCATTCCCTTGGCCAGCACCTCTGCCATGCCGCGAATCCCTCCCGCCGTATTGATCACATCATGGAAGAAGACCTGTTCCAGCACCTTCCGTCGCTTCTCGGCACTGATGTCCTTCAGAACGAAAAGGATCAGCTGCAGATCACCGATTTTCAGGGGAGAAACAACCACTTCAAGATCCAGGGCGCTCCATTGGCCGTTATCGATGGTAATACGGTATTCCTTCGCCACCTGGGCATTGGTCTGCTCGCTTTCGATAATGGACAGGACTGCCGCGCATTTCTGGCAGTGCCTGCCGGAGCCGCAACCATCGGGGTTCTGATCGGCATGGATGCAGTGCAGCGCCTCGCCAGGCTTAAGGCCGACGAGCATTTGCGGATCATCGATGCCGAAGGCGTCAAGCAGCCGGCTGTTCACGGCCAGCACCTGGTACTGCCGGTCCAGGACCAGCACATAATCGGGTATCGCCTCGATCATGGCAGGAATGGCGCTTTCAAGAAGCAGTTTGCGCCGCCCATCATTCTTGGCGGCGGTTATGTTGCGGCCTCTGGCGGTGGGTAAAGCCGTCTCTTTTGTGATTTTGACAATCTCACTCATGGGCGGTGACCTCATTTTTGCGGGTAAAGCATCAGAACAAATTTATGCAAACGAATCTAACAATAGGTGGTGAGAAGGTCAAGGCGAAAGAAGGGCGTGAATATGACTGGAAAAAGTAGAAGGTGTGGAAGATTTTACCGGCTTATTGGTAGCAGCGGCTAAAATGATGACGTCCGCTATTTTTTCCATGCGTTGATTTTCTCGTAAACAGATTAAAGAGGTGCCGCGACAAGTTCCCCCCGTTCACCATTATGATGGACGCAATTTAGCATAACGCACCGTAGTTGGAAACCGGGATGTTAGAAAAATATTTATCAAAAAGACGTATTCTGTCGCAATGCAAGGTTACACTACGTCTGAAAAATAAAAAATAAATAATGTGGATTGGATCATTTTGGGCTTGTAAGGGGGCGGATGATGGGACTATAAAAAGGCTGGGGTTGTGTAACTGGCTGAAAGAACTGTAAAAAATTTTTACACTGTAAAAATTTTTTACAGTGAGAGCATAAGTGAAATCTTTAGGAGGTTGTTTTGAGGCATGACAGTCAATATGTCGCCAGGTATCGTGATTCCGATGGAATGCCGCAAAGTGTGCAAGATCACCTTGAAGGTGTTTCCACGCTCGCCGCGAGCTATACCGGCAAAATAGGGCTTCCGACTATAGGTGAGCTAATGGGGCTGCTTCATGATCTTGGCAAGTACTCAGCGGCCTTCCAGTCCTATCTCCAATCCTCAGAAGGGAAGATTGAGCCGGACGAGGAGGAGTATGTCGATGCCGGTCGGATGAAAGGCAAAATTGACCATTCCACAGCCGGGGCTCAGTATCTGCGTGAACAGGGAAAGAAGGATTCCCGGTTTTGGCAGATAGCCACGGACATCATGGCGCTTTGCATTGCATCGCACCATTCCGGATTGATCGACTGTCTTGCGTCTGATGGTGCGGATGTGTTCACAAAGCGTATGCAAAAGCCTGGAGATAAGACTCATTTCGCTGAAGTGGATCGGAATCTGGAAGAACAGGTGCGAAACCGTGTTCAGGCTTTACTGACTTCAACTCAGATAGAAAATGAAATGCGTCGTCTCCTTGAACGGCTTGGTAAAGACATGCCTTCTCTGGAAATCGGTCAGTTCATGCTCGGCTTCCTGACGCGCTTTCTCTTCAGTGCTTTGATCGATGCAGACCGTCTGAATTCAGCGGAGCGTAAACCTGCAAATAAACCCGATTGGCAACCACTGATAGACTTACTCGAAATCCATCTTGCAGGTTTTACGGTCAGAAATCGGATAGATGAGATCAGGGCTGATATTTCCGAATCATGCCTGCAATCTGCTGCCAGGGGGAAAGGGTTAATTCAACTTACCGTCCCCACCGGTGGCGGCAAAACACTGGCAAGCCTCCGTTTTGCCCTGCATCATGCCGCCAAGCATGGGATGGACCGCATCATTTACGTTGTCCCTTACACCTCCATAATTGACCAGAATGCCCGTGTTGCCCGGTCCGTGTTTGCCGCACTTGAAAAAAACGGCAGGCAAATCGTGCTGGAGCATCACTCAAATCTTACCCCGGAGCAGGACACCAACGAGAGCAAACTACTGGCTGAGAACTGGAATGTACCCATCATCTATACCACTGCCGTACAATTTCTTGAAACGCTCTTTGCCGCCGGAACCCGAGGTGTACGGCGGCTCCACCAGCTTGCTAATGCCGTTATCATCTTCGACGAAATACAGACCATTCCGATCCGTACGATTCACCTGTTCAACAACGCCATCAATTTTATGGTTGGGCAATGCGGTTCGACAGTCGTGTTTTGCACTGCGACGCAGCCGATTCTGGACAGGGTTGATCCGAAGAAAGGGGCGGCGCGGCTTGCGTCCGATGCGGAGATGATGCCGAACGTGGGCGAACTGTTCCGGGACCTGCATCGTGCCAGGATTGAAGACCACTGCAAAGACACCGGGTGGACGGAAGAGGCGGTGGCGGAAACCGCGCTCCAAGAGCTTGAGTCATCCGGCAGCGTGCTCATCATCGTCAACAAGAAGACCCAGGCAAAGGCGCTCTATCAGCGCCTGCACGACAAGCTGGACCATGTCTATCACCTGAGTACGAGTATGTGTCCCGCTCATCGCACGGCTATCCTCGACAAGGTTAAAGCCTGCCTCAACCCGGAAAATCCGCTACCGGTTATCTGCATCAGTACCCAACTGATAGAAGCCGGTGTTGATGTGGACTTCGGCACGGTGATCCGCTATCTGGCTGGTCTGGACTCTATTGCTCAAGCGGCAGGGCGGTGCAACCGCAATGGTTTGCGAAAGATTGGCAGGGTGTTGATCGTCAATCCGGCAAACGAGGGGCTGGACAGGCTGCCGGAAATCAGGAACGCGCAGGACGTGACAAAGCGGGTGCTGCGCGAGTTCAAGGACAACCCAGACTTCTTCAATCGCGACTTGCAGAGTCCAAAATCCTTGGAGCGTTACTACGATTATTACTTCTTTCAACGTGCCGGAGAAATGGATTTTCCAGTATCTGACAGGGACATTAGGAATATGCCCAGACAACGAGATACTCTTTTGAATCTGCTTTCAAAAAATGAAGACTCCGTCCAAATTTATCTGAATGAGCACAAACAGGCTCCTTCGCTTTATCTCCGCCAATCGTTCATGAGCGCTGCCAGGGCCTTCAAGGCTATCGACTCCCCCTCTCAGGGGGTGATAGTGCCATACGGCGCCGGGGAACGGATCATCGCCGACCTTTCCGCCTCCGGTTTCGATGACAAAGGGCGTCTGCTCAAGGAGGCGCAGAGATATTCGGTTAACCTGTTTCCCTACGAGCTGGAAAAGTTGAAGGAACAACGGCGGCTGTATGAGGTTTGGAGCGGCAGCGGCATCTACTGCCTTGATGAGCGCCATTACAGTGAGGAGTTCGGCGTAAGCATGGAACCGGTTGCAGACATGAAGTTACTCATCGTTTCAGGAGGTGACAATGAAGAGCCGTATTGACTTCAAGGTGACGGGACGCTTTGCCCTGTTCACCGACCCGCTGACCAAAATAGGCGGGGAAAAATGTTCGTATCATATTCCGACGTACGAGGCGCTCAAGGGGGTCGCCAAGTCCATTTACTGGAAACCGACATTTGTCTGGGTGATCGACAAGGTGCGGGTAATGAAGCGCATCCGTACTCAGTCAAAGAGCATGAAACCGCTTAACTATCATAAAGAGGGTAATACGCTGGCTATTTACACCTATCTGGCTGACGTGGAGTACCAGGTACAGGCTCATTTCGAGTGGAACGTGCACCGTGAAGACCTGGCCGATGACCGCGATCCCGACAAACATTGGCATGTCGCCAAGCGGATGGTTGCAAAGGGTGGACGTCAGGATGTATTCCTTGGAACGAGGGAATGTCAGGGATATGTTGAACCGTGCACATTCGGTGAAGAGAAGGGGGAGTATGACGGGTACGGCAATCTGGAATACGGGTTGATGTTTCATGGATTCGATTATCCGGATGAAACCGGCACGAAAGAACTGCATAGCCGGTTCTGGCGGCCGGTCATGAAGGATGGTGTGGTGGAGTTTACTACGCCGGAAGATTGTACGGTGCGCAAGTTTGTACGGGAGATGATCCCTAATCCACCCAGCTCCAACGGGCTGCGAGAGGAGGGACTGTTAGATGAGCTGGATTGAGAAGCTGCATCAGACGTATGAGAATAACCTCGGGAACATTGCCAATCCAAAGGATGCAGTTCCTTTACTGCCTCTTTTCCACAGTACGCAAAATGCACAACTCCATGTCGTGCTAGATGGACAAGGTAATTTGCTGGACGCATCTGTTGTGATGAAAGATGACGCACAGACCATTATTCCGGCAACGGAGGCATCAGCCGGGCGTTCAGGAGCTAAAATTGCTCCCCATGCGCTCTGTGACACGTTGCAATATGTAGCCGGTGATTATTTGGAGTATGGGGGGAATCCCAATAAAAAGAAAAACGAATCAGGTTTTGAGCCGTATCTGAAAGGGCTAAAAGCATGGGTTGATAGCTCACAACATCGGAAATTGCAGTCGGTGTTTGCTTACTTGAAACAGGGGCGACTCATAAAGGACTTGATTGAAAAGAAA
The DNA here is from genome assembly GCF_000022265.1 of Geotalea daltonii FRC-32. Classification (NCBI taxonomy): domain Bacteria; kingdom Pseudomonadati; phylum Thermodesulfobacteriota; class Desulfuromonadia; order Geobacterales; family Geobacteraceae; genus Geotalea; species Geotalea daltonii. The sequence goes on along the minus strand of NC_011979.1, from coordinate 3,773,312 downwards.
GTGCTTTATGCCGACAACAGCGGGCAACTGGCTGCAGAGTGGATAGATGAAGCAGATGCTCCGCCTGTTTTCAAGATTATCAAGCAAGCCAACAAAAAGGGCCAATTTGAAGCTTTTGTCAGGTTTTCTGTTGAGATCTCCGGAGATACTCAGTCCGAACTGTGGAAGGATGCATCGCTTTGGGACTCTTGGCGCAGTTACTATGCGGGCCTGCAGACCAACCGCGATCTTTGTATGGTTACGGGTGGAACAGCTGGCCTTGCTTCTAATCATCCGAAAAACATTCGCTATCCCGGTGACGGAGCAAAACTGATTTCGTCAAACGATTCGGAAGGATTTACCTATCTGGGGCGATTCACAACTGATGCGGAAGCCTGTGGAATAGGGATTGAGGTAACGCAAAAAGCTCATAGTGCTTTGCGGTGGCTGATTGAGCGCCAAGGCAGACGTGACGGAGATCAAGCTGTGGTTGCCTGGGCCGTGTCCGGGGCGGATGTCCCAGATCCTCAGGCGGACACCTTTGCTTTCTTGTTCGGAGGCAAGGATGCACCGGCGTCGCCAAAGACCGGCTACACCGCTCAGGAAGTTGGCGTGGCATTGTCGAAAAAGTTGGCTGGCTATGGGGCAAAGCTGAAACCAACTGACGAGGTCGTTGTCCTCGGACTTGACTCCGCCACACCTGGTCGTATGGCCATCAGCTACTACCGTGAACTGCTAGGCTCCGAGTTCCTTGAGCGGATCGAGTCGTGGCATACCAGCTGTTGCTGGCTGCAATATTTCGGTAAAGACAGGATTTTCGTCGGCGCACCTGCGCCGCGTGACATTGCCGAAGTGGCATATGGCCGACGCATTGACGACAAGTTACGAAAAGCAACCATAGAACGATTGCTCCCATGCATCGTGGATGGCGCGCCCATCCCTCGCGACCTCGTGGAATCGTGCGTCAGGCGGGCAAGCAATAAAAACGGAATCGAGTACTGGGAATGGGAAAAGGCCCTTGGAATAGCTTGTGCGCTTTATCGAAAACGACATGAAAAGGAGGGGTACACTATGGCGCTTGATGAGAATCGAACGACTCGGGATTATCTGTATGGCAGGTTGCTGGCACTAGCGGAGAACTTGGAACACTGGGCGATTCGGACGGCAGGTGAAAGCAGGCCGACCAACGCGGAAAGGATGATGCAGCGCTTTGCTGATCGACCTTATAGCACATGGCGGACTCTCGAACTTTCGCTGCTCCCTTATAAAGTCAGGCTGGGTGACAAGGCGCACAAGGTTAAATCGTTGTTGGACGCCGTTCATGTCAAGTTTGACCCGCCCGAGGAATTCACCAGAGACGACAGGTTGAGCGGCGAATTCCTGCTGGGTTACCACTGCCAGCGAGCAGCACTGAAACCAGCTGTCGCGAGCGAGGCAACCGGGGCCAATGATGACCTCGATAATTCTGACGACTAACCAACAAATCACATAAAAGGAGAACGAATATGAGCCTGTCAAACAAAATCGATTTCGCAGTAGTTTTCAAAGTGACCAACGCCAACCCGAACGGTGACCCCCTCAACGGCAACCGTCCCCGCACCATCTACGAAGGAAACGGTGAGGTTTCCGATGTCTGCATCAAGCGCAAGATTCGCAACCGTTTGATGGAGGCGGGACAACGAATTTTTGTTCAGTCCGATGACAGCAAAAACGACAAGCATCCAAGCCTCAAATCGCGCGCCGATGAAGTGCTTGATGGGATAAAGGCAGCAGATGAGAAAGCGAAAAAAGCCTGTGAAACCTGGTTTGATGTCCGTGCATTTGGGCAGCTCTTTGCTTTCAAGGCAGCCGGTGGCAAGAAAGGCAAGGCCAAAGAGGGAGAAGAGCCCGGCGATGATAAAGGCGTATCTATCGGCATTCGCGGTCCTGTCAGCGTTCAGTCGGCATTCAGTATTTCCCCGGTCAGCCTGACCAGCACCCAGATCACCAAGAGTGTTAGCGGCGAAGGTGACGGCACCAAGCGTGGTTCTGACACCATGGGGATGAAACACCGCGTGGATCGTGGCATTTATACCTTTTACGGCAGTATGAACCCGCAACTGGCCGTCAAGACCGGATTCAGTGATGCTGACGCAGCGGCTATCAAGGCTGTCCTCCCTCGCTTGTTCGAGAATGACGCCTCATCCGCCCGTCCCGAAGGAAGTATGGAGGTTTTGAAAGTGGTATGGTGGCAGCACAACTGCGCAAGTGGCCAATGCTCTTCCGCCAAGGTGCACAGAAGCTTGAACGTCATGGACACTGACGATCTGAATTTATTGATTTCGTTCAATGAACTGAATGGGCCGGTACCTGAAATAATTGACGGGGTCTGAGATTGCGGGGAGCGTCCACGCAACGCCCAAAATCCGGGGCGGCCACAGGGGGCCGCCCCTACAAAGGCAACTCACATGAAAAAACAGAAAGACCTCATCCCCTCCTCCGGCGAATTCCTTCTCTACCAGACCGAAGATGGGCGCACTCGTATTCAGTGCCGCTTTGCCGACGAAACCATATGGCTGACCCAGGCGCAGATTGGAGAGCTGTTTCAGACGACACCCCAGAACGTGACGCTCCACCTTAAAGCCATCTTTGCCGAGGGTGAATTGGACGAAGGGGCAACCTGTAAGGATTACTTACAAGTTCGTCAGGAGGGGGGCCGGGATGTTTCCCGTAGCTTGCGGCATTACCGGCTTGAGGCCATCCTTGCCGTCGGTTACAGGGTCCGCAGTCATCGTGGCACCCAGTTCCGCCAGTGGGCAACGGCACTCTTGGGTGAATACCTGCTCAAAGGTTTCACCATGGATGACGAACGCCTGAAAAATCCGCCGGGAAAAGGGCAGAAGGATTATTTCGATGAACAGTTGGAGCGGATTCGTGACATCCGCTCTTCCGAGCGACGATTTTATCAGAAGGTACTCGATATTTATGCGACCAGCGTTGACTATTCGCCGAATATTGATCTGTCACAGCAATTCTTTGCCGCTGTGCAGAACAAGATGCATTGGGCCTGTCATGGTCAGACGGCGGCAGAGGTGATTTACCGGCGGCCAGATGCAGACAAGCCGCACATGGGGCTTGTTTCGACCCGCCCCGGCGGCATAGTGCGGAAAGAGGATGTTGCCATCGCCAAGAACTACCTTACGGGAGAGGAACTTCAGGCGCTGAACCGTATTGTGGCAGCGTATCTCGACTTCGCCGAACTCCAAGCGCTACGTCGCAAGCCGATGACCATGCATAACTGGATCGGCAAGCTGGATGATTTCCTGAAGCTCTCGGAGCATGACCTACTGGATCATGCCGGTACGATTACAGCTGAAGCTGCAAAAGAAAAGGCGGAACTGGAATATGAACGATATCGTATCATGATCGATGCATTGCCCCGCCCGGTTGACAGGGATTTTCTGGAGGCACTGAAGCAGATGGAAGCACGGCAAAAGCCGGGGGAGAATTAATGACACCTGACAATGTCGATCCAGTCATGATCTCGGCCCTGGAGCACTACGCCTACTGCCCGCGTCAGTGTGCCCTAATTCATGTGGAACAGGTGTGGAGCGAGAACATTTACACCATGCGCGGGCGTGACGTGCACGAGCGAGTGGACGAAGTCTCGGCCCATGAATTGGCGGGGGTGCGATATGAGCGGGCGCTCCCAATCTGGTGCAGAAGACTCAACTTGGTAGGCAAGGCGGATCTGGTTGAGTTTCATGACAATGTTCCTTATCCGGTGGAATATAAATCCGGACGACGGCGCCGGGGCGACCCTGAGACTCTTCAGCTGTGTGCCCAGGCGATCTGTCTGGAGGAGATGTTCGGTGTGCCGGTAGAAACAGGGGCGCTCTACTGGCACAGTTCTCGGGAGCGGAAGGAAGTCGGCATGACTGCTGCCATGCGGGAGCAGGTTGTGCGAGTGGTTGCCGCCGTTGGGGAGATGCTGGAAAAGGGCATTGTGCCGCCGCCGGTCAACGACAAACGCTGTGAGGGCTGTTCATTGAAGGAATCGTGTCTGCCGTCAGTAGTGGCGGAAAAAGATCGTGAACGTCTGGCTTACCGGGAATTATTCGAGGTGAAACCATGAAACAGCTTCTGAATACCTTATATGTCATGACTCAAGGTTCATACCTGAGCCTGGATCATGAAACCGTGCGGGTGGAGGTGAATGGCAAGCTGCAGATGCAGGTGCCCCTTCACCATCTTGGTTCTGTCGTTACCTTCGGCAATGTGATGATCAGTCCCTTTTTCCTCGGCAAATGTGCCGATGACGGCAGGCCGGTGGTGATTCTCAGCCGGAGCGGGCGGTACAAATGCCGCATGGTGGGCAAGACCAGCGGCAACGTCCTGCTGCGCCAGGCCCAGTACGAGGCGGTGCGGGATAAGGGAAAAGCGGCAGCGATTGCCCGGAATATGGTTGCAGGCAAGGTGAAGAATGCCCGCCAGGTGCTCATGCGCGGCGCCCGTGAGAGCGATAGCCCCGAAGAGGAAACGGCCTTGCGCAAGGCCTCGGAAATCCATGCGGATACGCTTTTCAGGCTCAAAAGCATTTGCGAAATAGATCAGGTGCGCGGCCTGGAAGGGGAGTCGGCAGCGGCATATTTTGCCGTGTTCGATCAGATGGTCAAGGATGGGGATCGGGCGGCCTTTGCCATGGATAACCGCAACCGGCGGCCCCCCCTTGATCCCATGAATGCCCTGCTTTCCTTTCTATATACCCTGGTACTGAACGATTGCATCAGCGCGGTGGAGAGCGTGGGGCTGGACAGTCAAATGGGGTTCCTGCATGCCTTGCGTCCCGGCAGGCCGTCCCTGGGATTGGATCTCATGGAAGAATTCCGAGCAGTCATTGCCGATAGGCTGGCACTGACCCTCATCAACCGCAAACAGATCACCGAGAAGGATTTCGAACCACGTCCCGGCGGGGCGGTATATCTCAATGAAGACGGTCGCAAGACAGTTGTGGTCGCCTATCAGAAGCGGAAACAGGAAGAGTTCTTTCATCCGATCCTTGGGGAAAAGGTTGCATTCGGCATCGTACCCCACGTGCAGGCCCGGTTGTTGGCCCGCCACTTGCGCGGCGATCTGGAGGAATATACGCCGGTTTTATATACCTGAGCTGTAGCGGGGGATATATGTGGATTGTCGTCTGTTATGATGTGAACACGGAAACGAGGCAGGGAAGGAAAAGGCTGCGCCGAGTGGCCCAGGTGTGCAAGAACTACGGTCAGCGGGTGCAGAAGTCGGTATTTGAATGTCAGGTGAATGAGATGAAGCTGGAAGACCTGCGCCGCAAGCTGCTCCGGGAGATCGAAGAGAAGGAGGATAACCTCAGGTTGTATCGGCTGACCGAGCCACGTGAAAAGAACGTGGAGACGTTTGGGATTTTTGAGCAGGTATTTTTTGATGATGATCCGCTGATCGTATGAAACGCGAACCTGTTGCACATGCGGAAAACCGGGGGGATTCGCGGAATTGTAACTGTCATGAATTACAGTGTTTTTGCCGCTGCAATTTTTGGCAGAAAGTTGTTTTTAGGCTGCAAACGCCTGTTTCGCGAAAACAGGCTGGTAACATGCTGGAAACTGACCCCTTTTAGAGGGGGCGGTAGCGCCCGTCTGTAAAGGCGGGCGAGGATTGAAACGTTGCAACGTACCGGGCATGCGTGGGCTTGGGGGTAGCGCCCGTCTGTAAAGGCGGGCGAGGATTGAAACAGGTCAGTATTAGGAGCGGTACGTCCGGCACCGCCGGTAGCGCCCGTCTGTAAAGGCGGGCGAGGATTGAAACTCAATGCCGGCAGTGCCAATGAGCTTCTGAGCCTGGTAGCGCCCGTCTGTAAAGGCGGGCGAGGATTGAAACAAGAGGTCGATATCTACAAGCGGCGGGAAAACTACGTAGCGCCCGTCTGTAAAGGCGTGCGAGGATTGAAACCCCTGGGTCAGGTGATTTCTGCCGGCCCACGGTACGGTAGGTAGCGCCCGTCTGTAAAGGCGGGCGAGGATTGAAACCGGCGAGTGGTTATCTACGGAGGTGATTTATCATGTAGCGCCCGTCTGTAAAGGCGGGCGAGGATTGAAACAATTTCGTCACCTCCCAGCAAATGGCGGACCATGTAGCGCCCGTCTGTAAAGGCGGGCGAGGATTGAAACCGGCAGGATATACCTTCAACGGTGCAATCACCGAAGTAGCGCCCGTCTGTAAAGGCGGGCGAGGATTGAAACATCACCTTGGCGACGGTGAAGGCCTTGGCGTGGGCGTAGCGCCCGTCTGTAAAGGCGGGCGAGGATTGAAACTGTAAGGAAGGCGGCCAGCGCGCAGACCTCCAGCGCGTAGCGCCCGTCTGTAAAGGCGGGCGAGGATTGAAACAAGCCATGCCCCTTTTGGATGATCCCTTTTTGTTCGTAGCGCCCGTCTGTAAAGGCGGGCGAGGATTGAAACCACTATTTGTTCGGATATCCCTTTGCTATCAAAGGTAGCGCCCGTCTGTAAAGGCGGGCGAGGATTGAAACACCGCATCCTACAGCGCCAGCCGGGCCGCCCTCATGTAGCGCCCGTCTGTAAAGGCGGGCGAGGATTGAAACCGGCAGGATATACCTTCAACGGTGCAATCACCGAAGTAGCGCCCGTCTGTAAAGGCGGGCGAGGATTGAAACCAAAACCTACCGCGACGGCAAATTCGGCGTCAGCGTAGCGCCCGTCTGTAAAGGCGGGCGAGGATTGAAACACATCACACCCGGCGACGGGCAGGAGGCACATCATGTAGCGCCCGTCTGTAAAGGCGGGCGAGGATTGAAACACCGTCGATGCTTTAAGTGCGGTTGATGTCCATTGTAGCGCCCGTCTGTAAAGGCGGGCGAGGATTGAAACAGATCCACCAGCACAGCATGGAGCATAGGGAACTGTAGCGCCCGTCTGTAAAGGCGGGCGAGGATTGAAACATCACCAACGCCAACTACGGCGGCGATAACAAGGGTAGCGCCCGTCTGTAAAGGCGGGCGAGGATTGAAACTACAAAGAACACGCCGACGAGGAACTCTTCTGCAGTAGCGCCCGTCTGTAAAGGCGGGCGAGGATTGAAACTGGTGTGCTGGGAGTTCGGATCATCGGCTGCCTTGTGTAGCGCCCGTCTGTAAAGGCGGGCGAGGATTGAAACTACATCGGATAGAGCCTTGGTAATAATACCCTTAGTAGCGCCCGTCTGTAAAGGCGGGCGAGGATTGAAACTATCTACTTGTCAGTGTCAGCAAAATCGGGGACGTAGCGCCCGTCTGTAAAGGCGGGCGAGGATTGAAACACTGTGCCTGCTGTCACGCCCCCGGCTGGCTCTCTCGTAGCGCCCGTCTGTAAAGGCGGGCGAGGATTGAAACTCAGGGGGTAACACCATGTCTTTGAAACTACCACGTAGCGCCCGTCTGTAAAGGCGGGCGAGGATTGAAACAATAGGTTCCATCTCTCCGCTCCTCCTTGTAATTGTAGCGCCCGTCTGCAAAGGCGGACGAGGATTGAACCTCCAGCGGGGCGCCACTGCCGACCATAAAATCGCCCAGACGTTAAAGCAGCCCCAGCACCCCTTTTAGGCTCTTCTCCACCGCTGCCATTTCTTCTGGGGTGAGGCTGGTCAAAGGGCCATCGCCGAAACGATCGAGATCGAGGGCTCTTGGCTGGTCGACGACGACCTGGCAAGGCTTGAGCAGCCGGTCTCGCGGCTCGATCATTATGCGCCAGAGTTTGAAGGATGGGTAAACTTGTGTGGTAAGTGGCAGAATAACCACCATCGGCGTGCCTCTTGCCGTAAGGGCGTTATCCTGGATGACCAGAACAGGCCGTATTTTGGCGATTTCACGACCGCGTCCGGGGGTGAGGTTGGCTGTCCATATCTCGCCGCGCCGCTTCATTTCCACCACCGCTCGCCTGTTTCCTCGGGGCGGGGTTCACCAGGCTTGCGACTTTCGGCGATATCGAGGGCCTCGTTGTCCAGTGGAAGGAATTCTTCCGTGATTTCGATGGATTCGTTGCGGATAGCCTCGTTTGCATAGCCCGCGCTGGCCTCGGCCACCAGTTCGGCCATGAAACGTTCTTTTTCACGGCGGGTAATATACTCGGATATGGCCTGGCGGGCTACTTCTGATCTGGGCAGGCCCTCCCGATTGGCTTCTTCATCCAGTCGATTATCAAGATCTTCGGGCAGGCGCAGGCTCAATGCAGGCATAAGTAACTCCTGTACTCTGTTTTGTAATACATTTTGTATCTCAATTTGTTCTGTCTGTCAATATTTGCGAGGTTGCGCGGGAATGGGATGAATACGTGGTCATGCCCAACCATTTCCACGGAATTATCGTCATGTCCGGTAGGGGCGAACCTTGTGTTCGCCCGCCTTTGGGTGTTGCCGAACCTTGTGTTCGCCCGCCTTTGGGTGTTGCCGAACCTTGTGTTCGCCCTGATCCGATTGCCATTGAAAAACCGGGCGATCACAAGGTTCGCCCCTACGGACCACGGGACTATTGAAAACCGGGCGATCACAAGGATCGCCCCTACAATCAATGCATATCACTCGACGATTTCTTATCTTCTCTAACCGCACAGTGCCGCACGGTGAGATGTTCCAGCAACAACAGGGTTAGCCCCACCGCCATGACGGAGATAAAGCTGCTGCGGTCCGTATCGGCGATGAGATAGAGGGGGTAAAAGAGGACCGGCAGGGCGATGTTGATCCAGTTGTAGTCTGGCCGGGTGTGGCCGGTGATCCTGCCCAGGATGAGGATCAGCGCCGAAACGGTGGAAGCTGCCAGGGCAAGGTGGACCAGCACCGGTGGCGGGGTATCTCCTAAAAGTGCCCGCACCGTGTCCGGCAGGGCGGCGAGGAGCTGCGCATCCCGTAATGCCAGTGCACCGAGGCTGATGCCGAGAAAGAGGACCATGCCCCACAGGCCCCGGCGGGAATGGGAGGTCAGAGCCTTTTCATTTTCCTGTTGCTTGATATATTTGTTCCCCTGCTTGGTGTCGGTTATCTGTCCTGTCATGGCAACCTCCTTTCTTCAACGGGTTCCGGCACTGATCCTGGATTCTTCCTTTTCCCTATGGTCTGGTGAGTTACTGCCTCATCCCCTTCCGTTTCCTCCCAGCCGCTCCACATGGGCTTGATGTATGCCATGGGGGTGTGCCCCAAGGTCGCCAGGTAGACATGGGTGAAGAGGAAGGCGCACAGGGAGCAGGCGAGCAGGAAATGAACGGTGACGAGGATCTTCAGGCCGCCGCTTAACAGCACCAGCTCGCGTAGCGGCGATACGTTCATGAGCAGAATGCCGGTCAGGGCCACCAGCGGCATGAGGACGAACATGATAGCCAGGTAGGCCGACTTCTGCATGGGGTTGAACTTGTTGTCCGGCGTGGCGTGATGGGGGCTGGGATCGCCACGGAAGTACCTGAAGAAATAGAAGAATGCCTGGCGCGCCAACCCGTATTTGAGCTCGTCGGAATTGGGCACATAGATCTTCGCCAGCTTCCCCGATAATTTGTAGTAGAAAAACCAGAGGGAGAAGGAGAGGGAGACGACGATGCCGGCGGTATTATGGAGCATGATGGCCGTCTTGTAGCTGCCGAAGATGGCCAGGAATTCGGGAAAGCGAATCTGAATGCCGGTGACGCAGAGAGTGATGATGCCCAGGGCATTGAGCCAGTGCCATATGCGTACCGGGGTCGGCTGCAGGTAGATCATCCTCTTTTCACTCATGGCGATGACTCCTTTCTTTTCTGTTTTTTCGTGTCAGAAATCGCAGGAAGCCGTGCCCCACCGGCATTACCAGCCCTCCGGCGATGATTGCCAGGCCGATCCTGTCCAGGGCCCCGTTGCGGGTGGCTCCAGTCATATAGAAATCCGGTGTGCTTCCCAGCGCCTCTAGGACGGCTCCCTTTTCCACGTCAATGCGGGTGAAGGTGCCGTTTTTCTCCGGCAGGGCCAGGGTGCTCCTCTGCATGGCCCGGGGACCTGATGCATGGCAGAAGGTGCAGTCCCAGCGATTCTCCAGGGTCTGGAAGTCATGGGTCACCTTCTCGGGAACCATCACCCCCTGGAGCCTGAACATCCTCTGATCCTGCTTTTCGTTGAACAGCCGCAGTTCCGCCAGGGAAATATATGTATCGCCGTTGGTGTCGACCAGGGAGCGAATATCCTTTCCTCCTGCCAGCTTGTCCAGCTCTGCGAATGTGGCCAGCCTGAACTCGCCGTAGCGGTTGTTCCCATCCCTTTTTATGACATGGAGAGTGATCAGGTAGTTCTCGGAAGCGGTGTGGCAGGTGACGCAAGGGAGCATGCCCAGGTGCAGGTCGGCCTGGGGCAGCCACGTTGCATGCCTGGCTTCCATGCTTTCCCGATTGTGGCAGCCGGCGCACATCCTGTTCATTTCCTGGCCGGATATTTCCTTGGGGGCGCTGACCCGATGGGGGTTGTGGCAGTCTCGGCAGGAGGCCTTGGCGGCGTGCTTGCTGCTGGCATATTCCCCAGCCGTGTCATCGTGGCATTGGCTGCATTCGGATCTTTTCGAGGCGATGCCGTCGGCCGGATGTTTTGGTGAAACCGTGTCGTGGCAGGCGACACAGCCAATCCTGGCGTGACTGGTGTGGCTGTATTGCTCGCGATCGATGGCATAGCGTGCGCCGATGGTTTTGCTATTTTCATGGCAGACCAGGCAGTTGCTGCTTTTGCCGTCCGTGCCGCCATAGGAAAAACTCTCGGCGTCGGCACTGGTGGCCACGGCACAGAAAGCAAGGCCGGCAAGTGTAAGCAAGATATTCAAGGGTGCAATTTCTATATCTTTCACGGTTTACCTCCTCACAAAATAGTTAGTTTCTCCGGAAAGGGTGCTTTTCTGCTCTGGCGGCGTCAATCTGCGGGCTTACTTGTGCGACGTACCGATGTACGTCTCCGCTCAAGCCCTTGATTTCCTAGCCAGAACAAAAAATCCCCTCTTTCCGAATCGGAAACCACTAGTTTCTCTTCCGGAGTTTCCGGATGGAAACTAGTTAGTTTCCATACCCCCCTCGATCCCCACTGTTCCATAGGAGGGAAGCGAACGCAGGTGAGCAGGGGGGTCATCGATCCTCTCCATTGTCACCGGTGACGGCCTCTTTTGCAGCCAGTTGCGCTCTCCTCTGGTTGATGCGGGTGCGGAAGATTGGCAGCAGCTGGCCGACAACAATCAGGGCGCAGAAAGCAAGAAAGATGATGACAGCCAGGCCGCTGCCATCCTCCCTTGGCTCACCTGCCGCGAAAGTGGAGGTGGCCGTACCTGCAACTACCCCAATGATTTCAGCTTTTAGTCTCATGGTCTGTTCCTCCCTGGAAGTTTAATCAATCCGGCTCCTTGCAAAGGTTTTCTTCAGGGCGCATCTGACTGCCTGGTGCAGCTCTTCCCGGTCGGCTGGACCGGCTGGTTTAAAGGCGTGATAAAAAATGCCCTCTTGCCTGATTTTCCTGGCCATCGACAGGGGCATTTCGTCGGATACGACAATTATGGCCAGCTGCCGGTTGCATTTTTTCAGGAGAGGAACCAGGTCGGCAGAAGCGAGTTTGCCATCGAAATCATCTCCAAGAAGAATTACGGGGATGTGCTTTTCAAGGATGCTGCAGAAGGCATGGATAGCGGAATCGGTTGTTTCCACCTGGTAACCCGCCTGTCGGAAATACTCAGCGATCTGGTTACGGAATTCACTGTCCCTGTCGGCTATGAGGATTTCCCGCTCGTTCATGGTCTTCTCCTTCAGAGTTCTTTTTCCTTGCGCAGCGCGTTGTAGACACCCTTGGCCATGGCGCCGAAGAGCATCAGCCCCGGCACCAGCTGCAGGGCAATGATGGCGCCGATGAAGAAGATGAAGAGATTGCCCAGCATCCCGCTATCGGCGGGCATATTTGCCACCCCCGCCACGAGCAGGGTGCCGGTTGCAATCAGCCCGACTATCAGGGCGCTGGCGATTTTCCAGGTCTTGCTGTTTTCGGCTGGATTTTTCATGACGCTCTCCTTTCACGATTTACGTTGGTCTCAACCAGGGTAGAGCAACGGTAATGCCATAATTAATTCAAATTAATTTTTTACAAATTAGTTAATGATTTCGGTTGGTTATGGCAATGGTGGATAGCTGGATTAATCAGGACAATTCCTACGGATGGATTTGATCGAACGAGGCTTATGATGAAAGTATCGCCTTATCAGCTGGTTAGATCATTCCTGCATTTCGGGAAATTCCCGTTGCACAGGAATGATCCCTGGCAGGTAGTTTCCATCTGGAAACTCCGGATGAGAAACTGGTGGTTTCCGATTCGGAAAGAGGGGGTTTTTTGTTCTGACAAGGAAATCAAGGGCTTGCGCGGAGACGTACATCGGTACGTCGCACAAGAAAGCCCGCAGATTGACGCCGCCAGGGCAGAAAAGAACCCTTTCCGGATGGAAACCAGGTAACTTTCAGCAGTTTTTCGGCAGCTCCAGTTTTTTCAGCAATGCATAGAGGCGGGATTGGGAGAGGCCGGAGATGCGGCAAGCTTCGGCAATGTTCTCCTGTGAAAGGGATAGCAGGTCCAGGAAGTATTGCCTTTCCGCCTGGACCTGGATTGACTCGCGGAAATCATGGTATTTGGGAAAGGGAGCCATGGACCGGGGAGGGGATTCTGCATGGGGCTGGCCATTGCCGACGGTGGCTTTGGTAACATGAATGCGAATGTGGGTGGGCAGATGCTTGGGGAAAAGGATGGCCTCGGTGCCTGCAGCGGCAACAGTACGTTCCATGGCATTGAACAGCTCTCGCACGTTTCCCGGCCACGGATACGAGACGAGCATCCTCAGGAAATCGGGCGCAAAGCCCTTGGCGCCAAGGGAGTACCGGTCACAAAGCCTGTCTACACATCCTCTGGCAAGGATTTTAAGGTCTTCCCGACGCTCTCGCAAGGGGGGAAGTTCGATGGCAAAGGTACGGAGGCGATAGAGCAGGTCCTGACGGAAGCTTCCCCTGTCCACCATCTCGTCCAGGTTTCGGTTGGTGGCGGCAATCAGCCGGAAATCGCTGGTAACTTCCCGCTGGCTGCCCACCGGACGGAATCTGTGTTCCTGCAAAACACGCAGAAAGGCTTTCTGCATGGTAAGGGGAAGCTCGCCCACTTCATCGAGAAAGAGGGTACCGCCGTCTGCTTGGGCAACAAGCCCAGGGCGCGCCTGCTCCGCTCCGGTAAAGGCACCTCTTTCATGGCCGAAAAGCAGGCTCTCCACCAGGGTGTCGGGCAGGGCTGCGCAGTCCACAACGACAAACGGCTTTTCCGCCCGTCTGCTGTTGGCGTGGGTGGCTCGGGCAAAGAGTTCCTTGCCCGAGCCGGTTTCGCCGGTAATGAGGATACCGGCGTCACTGCCTGCAGCCTGAGCTACCTGCTCCAGACAAGCGTTGATGCGCGGGCTTGAGCCGATAATGCCATCCCGCTTGAGCATCACCACGTTTCTTGCTGCGTTGCTGTTCTGCTTCTGCTTGCGGTATTCCAGTGCCCGTACCAGGGAAAGGGTAATTTCTTTTACGGAAGAACCTTTTTCGATGTAGTCCCAGGCGCCGTTGTTGATGGCCAGTTCTGCACCGGTCGGATTGCCGTAGCCGGTCATGATGATGATTTCCGGCGCCGAAGAGGCAGCCTGGATGAGGGGAAGAACCATCAACCCATTTCCATCGGGCATCCGCACATCAAGGAAAACCACGTCAAAATCATGGTCTGAAACCTGCTTTTGCCCTGCCGCCAGGGTATGGGTGCAGGTTACCTCGTGCCCCCACCGTTTCGCCACGTGGGACAGTGACTGGCACATCAGGTCGTCGTCGTCGATGATGAGGATGTTCGCCATAATGTTGAAAACCCTTTTTCGCCACGAATGACACGAATGGTCACGAATTTAACATCGTTCTTCTGTTCCCCCTCCCACTGCAGGAGAATCAGGTTGCGGATGGAAAATGAAGAGAAAAGGTTTTATTCGTGTTGATTCGTGTCATTCGTGGCTAAATTTCTTTATTTTATCCTTGATCCAGCACCCGGCGGATCAGCTTCGCCATTTCCGCCCGCTCGAAAGGCTTCAGGGCCAGCTCGCGGATTCCGGTTGCCGCCTGGCCTTCCCGGGTTGCGAACTCTTTGGATGCATGGCCGAAGCCGGTGCAGAGGATCACCGGCACGTCCTCCCTGATCTGCAGAATTGCCCTGGTAAGTTCTGTACCGGTCATCTGGGGCATGGTCTGATCGGTGATCACCAGGTCAAAACAATGGGGTTGCAGCCTGAAAGTCTGCAGCGCTTCATTGCCGTCACGGCACGCTTCCACCTGGTATCCCAGCCGCTCCAGCATCTTTTTGCCGGCAAAGAGCAGGTCCTCTTCGTCATCCACAAAAAGGATTCTTTCCTGCCCATGGAGCGGCGGAGGCTGCCAGGTTTCGGCGAGTGACGTCTCCGGGGTGTCGGTGCGGGGTAGAAAAATGTGAAAGGACGCTCCCTTGCCTGGTTCGCTCGTAACCATGATCGATCCGCCATGGTTTTTGACGATGCCGTGGACTACCGACAGCCCCAGCCCGGTTCCTTCCCCCCTGGTCTTGGTGGTGAAGAACGGGTCGAAGATCCGCTCCATGGTAGCCTGGTCCATGCCGTGCCCGGTGTCCTGGACGCTCAATCTCAGGTAACGTCCCGAAGGAAGGTCGGGGAAGCCGGAGACGGCGGCGGTATCCAGATCCACATTTGCCAGCCTGATGTCCAGAAAGCCGCCGCTGTCATGCATGGCATGGCCTGAATTGGTGCACAGGTTCATGATGATCTGGTGGATCTGGGTGGGATCGGCCATGACCATGCCGGGCTGACTGCAGATGTCGTGGCGGATGGTAATGGAGGTGGGGAAGGAGGCGCGCAGAAGTTTGAGGCATTCATGGATAATGCGCTCCACATGGACCGGTTGCCGTTCCTGTTCAACCTGGCAGCTGAAGGTGAGGATCTGCTTGACCAGGTTTCTGCCCCGGTAGCTTGATTTGAGCACCACGTCCAGAAGTTCCCTCACCGGGTCGTCTTCCGCCACATCATCCCGTGCCAATTCCGTACAGGTGATGATGGACGCCAGGCTGTTGTTGAAATCATGGGCAATGCCGCCGGCCAGGGTACCGATGGCTTCCATGCGCTGGGCCTGGCTCAGTTGGCGCTCCAGCAGGATCTCGTGGGTCACATCCCTGATCAGGGCCGCATAGGTATTGGCAATACCCGCTTCATCGGAGATGGACCAGAGGGTGGCATCGAAATAGTACGGCAGCGGCTCTCCCCCCCTCTGGATGGCGTTGGTGATGCGCATGTCCCCGCGGGAAACGGCATCCCAGATGGCGGTGTAAAAGCCGTGCATTTGGGGCTCGCAGTCGATCTCCCGGATGTTCCTGCCGGTCATGGTCTCCGGTGCATGGCCGATGATTGCCTCCACTGCCGGGTTGGCATAGCGGATCAGGCCGCTGTCGTCCATGAGAATGATACCCTCCTGGGCCTGCTGGATTACCGATGCGAAAAGGGTGCGTTCCTTTTCCGCCTTTTTCCGTTCTGCATCCCTGCGCAGTGCCCGAATACCGAAGGAAAGATCAGCGGCCAGTTCTTCCAGGAGCTTCACCTCGGTGTTGTCAAAGGCCCCCTCTTCACCGGCAAGGATGACCAGAGCCGCAAAAGGGCCTTCATCTCCCGATAGGGGAAGGGAAATGGATGCCGCAAAGCCATGCTCCATGGCACGGTCACGCCACAGTCTCCAGGTGGGATCGGATGGTATATGCTGGACGACGATTGTGCTGCAGTTGCGGATGGCCGTGCCGGTCGGTCCCCGTCCCCATTCGTTATCAAACCAGGATAGCTTCAGGTTCTTCAGGTAGCCATTCCGGTCTCCCCATTGGGCAACCGGCCTTACGGTCCTTTCCTCATCATGTTCGGCAATGCCCACCCAGGCCAGGCGGTAGCCACCGATCTCCACAAAGGTGCGACAGATCTGCTCCATCAGCTGTACCTCGTCGGCAGCATGGATGAGCGCCTTGTTGCACTCGCTCAGGGATTTAAAGGCCCGGCCCACCCGGTGCAGGGATTCTTCCCGCTGCAGTATTTCTTCAAGGCTGTGATGGATGAGGAAGTAAAGCATCAGGGCGGTGACCAGGATGAAGAAGGTGTGGTTGGCGATTTCGAACCTGATGAAGGTAAAATATTGCCCCAGATCGCCCGTGTGCAGATTAATGGCCGTAATTGCCCATAGGACACCGGTAAGGGTGTAGATGAGCACAATTGACATGGGGGTCAGTTTTACGCGTCCAGGCCAGCGGAGCATTGGGCACCCGGCAGTGGCAGATTATAATTATAATGATTTAATTATACCGCAGATTCTGTTGGATGCCAGAGACCCCCATCTATCCCCCATATTCCATAGGGGGGAAGCGAACCCGGTGAGCAGGGGGGTGGGTACTACAACTCACCCACCGCCCGCTTCACCCTCGCCGCCGCCACCTGGTAATCGAAAATCGAGCTGAAGTAGTCGTTCCGCGTCTGGGTGAGCAGGGTCTGGGCATCGATGACGTCGGTGGCCGTCCCCACCTTTTCCACATAGCGGTCATTGTTGATGCGCAGGTTTTCCTCGCTCTGGCGGATGGCGGTCTCCGAGACCAAAATGCGCTCTTCGGCAACCTTAAGGTCATTCAGAGCGGTCTCCAGCTCAAGGCGGACACTTGCTTCCAGGTTACGCAGCCGCTCCTCTTCCCGCGACCTGATCTTCACCGCCTGCCGTTTGCGGGAGGTAGTGGCCAGACCATCGAAGAGGTTGATCTTGAAGCCGACCGTTGCCGATAGAATCGTCTGTTCCTGGACCCGGTTATTTTCCAGATAGTCCATGGCCAGCTTGGCGTACAGCTCCGGATAATAGTTGCTCCTGTATTCCCTGATGGCGGCTTCATCGGCCAAAATGGTTTTCTTCAGGGCGGCAATTTCCGGTCGCTTGCGCAGGGCAATCTCCATCATCATATGCAGATCGGCCGTTTCCGTGCGCTGTTCCGGTTCTTCCAGTTCAGAACGAAAGCCTGTTTCCTGCCCGGTGAGAAAATTCAGATAGAGCCAGCTGTTTTCCAGGCTGTTGGCGGCAGAGAGCCGCTTTTGTTTGCTGTTGGCCAGTTTCACCTGGGCCTGGAGCAGGTCGTTGCGCGTCACCACTCCCTGTTCGTACATGTCCTGGGCCACTTTCCGGTGATGGGTCATCTGCTTTACCTCATCATCCGCAGTGACCAGGTATTTCTGCCCGGCGAGAATGCCGTAGTAGGCCCTGACCACTTGGAGAAAGACATCCTGCTCCTCTCCCCGGTAGGCCTGTTGAGCCGCCTCGCTGGCCATGATCGCCTGTTCCCTGCGAGCCCGCGTGCGGCCGAAATCATAGAGGGTCTGGTAAATGGACAGGTTGGCGAAGGCATAATCAGCCTGCTGGGTCGGTATGGGTTCCGCGGTGAATTTCACCGCCTGGGGAGCCTGCTGTGCCGTGTACCCCGCCTGCAGGTCCACCCGTGGCAGGTAACCGCTCGTGGCTATTCCGACAGCTTCGGTGGCCACCTGCTCATCATGGGATGATGCCTTGAGCTGGCTATTGGCAACAGCCGCCCGCGTCAAACAGTCTTTCAAGGTCAGTGCAAAGGCCGATGTGGCGCTCAGGTACAGCTGGGCCACTGTCAGTATGGCGACTACGGTCGGTTTCATCATGGTTTCTCCAGATCAGCGGCGGAGTTTCTGCAGCAATTGTCTCAGGGTTTCCACTTCCTGGTCGGTAAGGGGAGCGGTAAAACGGGCCAGCGCCTTCATTGCCAGGGGCGAAAGCTCCTCTTTCATGGCTTTTCCCTGTTCGGTCAGGCAGATCTGATAAGCACGGCGGTCTTTGGGATGGGGCAGTCTCTGGACCAGTCCCTCTTTTTCCAGCCGATCTATCAGCCCGCCCATGGTGGTGCGGTCAATCTGGCTTCGTGTCGACAGCTCCGCCTGGGAAAGCCCGTCTTCCTGCCAGAGAAAGCCGAGCAGACCGAACTGCTGCGTGGTCAAATCATATCCCTCGAACATTTCCTTAAATATGGCACAGGCTCTCTGGTATGCCTTTGCCAATAGAAAACCGACATTTTTTTCCATGTCTATCATTGCGTAATCCTTCATAAATAAGGCACATTCAACCACATGGTCAGTATGCTGTCAATCTGTCAGCCCAAGTTTTTTAAGGTGAAGGAGGTCGGGACAAAAAGCAGCAGGTAATCTCCTTTGACTTTGAATTGCAGGCGGATTATATTTCCACGCTAAATTGAGGGCCACATGATCGAGGAAATTAAAAACGAACTTGCCGCACTTGCCGATGAAGCCGACGGCCTCTTCTTGCAGCGCTTCTTCAAGACCGGCCCCGGCCAGTATGGGGAAGGGGACATGTTTCGCGGTATTCGAGTGCCGCCCTTGCGCAAGCTTGCGGCGGCTTACCTGGCTATGCCCATGGGGCAGGCAGCGCTGCTTTTATCCAGCAGCTATCACGAGGACCGGCTTCTGGCGCTCCTGATCCTGGTGGGCAAGTTCAAGCTGGGGGGAGAGGCGGAGCGGGATGCCATCTATCGGCTCTATCTTCAGAACACCCGCTTCATCAATAACTGGGATCTGGTAGATGCCTCGGCGGAGCATATCGTCGGCGGTTATCTTCTGGAGAGGGATTGCGGGCCGCTCCATGGGCTGGCCCGGTCCGGCATAATCTGGGAAAGAAGGATCGCCATCATGGCGACGTTCCATTTTATCCGCCGGGGCAGGTTTGATAAGACCCTGGAAATTGCGGAGATGTTGCTGCAGGACAGGGAAGACCTGATCCACAAGGCGGTGGGCTGGATGCTCAGGGAAGTGGGCAAGCGCGACCTGCAGGCGGAAGAGGCGTTTCTTGCCGCCCATTACCGGCAGATGCCCAGAACCATGCTCCGCTATGCCATTGAGCGCTTTGCCGAGGAACGGCGGCAGGGCTACCTGAAGGGGATGCTGTAGGGACCCCCCTCAGTCCCCTCTATTTCATAGGGGGGAAGCGAACGTAGTGAGCAGTGGGGTGTTGTTTATTTCATAGGGGGGAAGCGAGCGGAGCGAGCAGTGGGTGTTATTGGGCCGGCTGCAGTTCCGACTGAACCGCTGCTGTCTTCTCCGCGGGGGTCGCAGCTTTTTCCACCGGTTTCCGGTCCAGCCCATAAAACCGCTGATACAGTTCCATGCCCGCCAGTACCTTTTTCACGTATTCCCTGGTTTCGCCGAAGGGAATATTCTCGATGAATTGATCTCTGGGCATATCCCCCAGCCTTTTTTCCCATTTGCCCACGTTGCCTGAGCCGGCGTTGTAGGCGGCAATCACCTTGACCAGGTCGCCGTTGTGGTAGTCGAGCAGGTCTTTCAGATGTTTCGAGCCGAAACGGATGTTAACGGCCGGCACGGTGAGGCTGTTTCTGTCCAGTTTGCCCCTGGCGACGGCTGAGGCGGTTGCTGGCATCAGCTGCATCAACCCCACTGCTCCCACCGGCGAGAGGGCCGTGGGGGAATAGGTGCTCTCGGCGCGGATTATGGCGTACACAAGGCTTTCGGGCAGGTTGCTGTCGCCGGCATTCTTGGTGACATAGTCCCTGAAGGCAAGGGGGTAGTTGAGTCCCCATGCCAGGGCGGATTCCTTGTCCAGTCGGCTCAGAGGCTCCTTTTTAAACAGATGGACCACCGCGTTGTAGTTGCCCATTTCCAGGTAGAGACGGGCGATTCCCTGCTGCATTTTCGGCTTTTTCTGGCCGGAGAGTTCCTTTTGGGCCTCATCATAAAAGCCGAGGGTTATCAGTGCCTTTACCCGCTCGAAACCGGCCGGTACCGGCAAAGCTTCGGTCAGGTCAACTGGCGGCAGAGTTGTTTCGGTACTGGCGATTCCGGCTTCTTTGGCATGGGTAAGGGCATAATAACCCAGGGGGAATTCGGTCATCAGTTGGGAAAATGAGGCCTTGGCTCCTTCCTGGTCGCCGGCTGCCGCCAGGGATTTCCCTCGCCAGTAAAGGGCCCGGTCGCGGGCATTTTCATAACCGGCCAGTTTGCCGAACCAGTCGCTTGCAGCCTTGTAGTCTTTTGCCTGGTACCGTTCCCAGGCGATCTCCCAGAGCAGGCTCTTTTTCAGGCCGGACTCCGGATAAAGGAAGAGTGATCTTTGCAGCAGCTGTTGGGCTTCATCGGTCTTTTTCTGCGATTTCCTGATCTGGGCCGCTTCCAGCAGGGCATCGTCGGCAAGAGCAGCTTTGGGCCAGGTATCGGCCAGCAGCAGGTATGCACTGACAGCTTCATCTTCCTTGCCGTTTTTTGCCAGTGTTCTTGCCAGCCAGAAGCGGATTTCCCCATTCAGCACTTTTCCTGAGTTCACTTTCCCCAGTGCTGTGAACAGCTGTTCCGCATCCTTGTAGTGTCTGGATTTGAAAAGCGCCTGCGCCTTTTTGAACTGGAATCTGACGTTGATTTCGGGATTTGAGGACTTCTGTAGTACCGAGTCAAAGGTCTTTATGGCCTGAGCATATTTACCCAGATCAAAGAGTATGGTTCCCTGGCGAAAAATCTCATTGGTGGAAAGAGGCTCGATTTTAATTCCCGTCTGTGCCAGCCGCTCCAGGTCGAGGGATGCCTTGGGAGTCAGCGAGGAGGCGGGATAATTGATGGGGATGGAGCGCAGAATGGAGGCTGCAGCGGCGGGGTCGCCAAGCTGCTCCCGGCAGAGTGCCGACCTGTAAAGTGCTGTCAGGGAATCTGCCCCCTGGGGATATCTTTCGATGAAGTCGGTGTAGGTCTTCAAGGCGTCAATGAAATTGCCGCTGGCATAGAGTTCGTTCCCCTTGAGATAAATGGCGGCCCGGTTGATCGGGCTTTCCGGATAGACCTTCAGCATCTTTCCCAGAGAAGCAAGTGCCTCAGGATGTTTGTCCTGTCTGGAAAAAGCCGTTGCCTGATTATAGAGAGCGTAATCTCCAAGGAGGGGGAAATTATGGGCGGCATAGCCAAGATAGGAGATGGCCTCCTGCCACTGTTCCAGTTTTATGGCAGCCATGCCGAGAATGAAGTCGCGGATGCCGCTTTGGGGCGCTTTCAGTGCCGATTCCCGGGCGGGGCCATAATCCTTGTCGCGGAAATGTTTCGATGCCTCCTGCAACGCCTCGTCGGGCAGTGGAAAAAGGGTCGTGCCCGAAGCGGAGATGGAAAAAAGGATGATCAGGGCAAGGGCGGTGAGACTGCGGAACAACATCGAAAACTCCTTTTATGACAAATTCATTTGAAGTGGTAAATTAGTAGTCATTACAATGAATTAGGGTCACACAGCTGCTTATACTAACTGCATCGTCCGTAAAAATGCAAAGCTTTTTGCCTTAAACGTGTAAAATGTTTGACAAGCCTGAAGAAATTTTAGCATATTGAGTACAGTTTTTTTTAATGAGCATGAGAGGGTCATATGAAGATAAAAAAAGAAGCCGTTGTAAAACTGCTGAAGAATAATGCCGGAGTTCCCATGGAATTCAGGGAAATGATGCAGGCTTTCGGCATCAGCAAGGCTGAGCGCCCAAAGTTCAAAGCGATCATCGACGGTTTCGTCGACGAAGGGGCGCTTCTGCGCTTGAGGGGGCGACTTTTCATTCTGCCGGCCTCCGGCACCGGCCTGACCGGCAAGTTGAGCGTCCACCGTGACGGCTACGGTTTCGTCATGCCGGAAGAAGGGGAGGATGTATTCATTCCCGCCCGTTATCTCAGGGAAAACATGCACGGCGACCGGGTCGAGGTGCAGATCGTGGCCAAAAAGCGGGACGGTAAGCAGGAAGGGCGAATCGTCAAAACGCTGGAGCGTGGTTTTTCGAAACTCGTCGGCCGCTTTGAAAAGGGAGCTAAGGTCTCCCGCGTCATACCCGATGAGGTCCGTATCGGCAAGGACATCATAATTCCGGCGAAAGCCGCAGGCAAGGCGACAAATGGCCAGGTGGTCGTCGCCGAGATAACCTCCTACGCCGGTGCCGGCCGTTCCATGGAAGGACGGATCATCGAGGTTCTCGGCTGGCCCGATGAGCCGGAAGTGGAAGTGCAGACCATCATCAGAAAGCACGAACTTCCCGACGTTTTTCCGCCATCGGTCCTGAAGGCTGCCCGGGCGGTTCCTGAGACTATCCAGGATTCAGAACTCGAGGGGCGGACCGACCTGCGTGGCCAGCTGACGGTAACCATCGACGGGGAGACGGCCAAGGATTTCGACGATGCGGTTTCCGTGAAAAAAGAGGGAAAGGGCGCCATTCGCCTCTGGGTCTCCATCGCCGACGTTTCCCATTATGTGAAGCCCGGCTCTCCCCTGGACAAGGAGGCATACCTGCGGGGCACTTCGGTCTATTTCCCCGACCGCTGCATTCCCATGCTTCCGGAAGAGCTTTCCAACGGCATTTGTTCCTTGAATCCCCAGGTGGACCGCCTGACGATGACGGCGGAGATGCTCTTCGATGGAAGCGGCACCATACTGGAAGCGGCCTTTTACCCCAGCGTCATCAGGAGTGTGGCCAGGCTCACCTATACCAAGGTGAAAAAGATCGTTGTCGACAACGACCCAGAGCTGGTCAAGGAATATGCGGAACTGGTGCCCGAGCTTAAAACCATGGAGGAACTGGCCCTGCGCCTGATGGCCAAGCGCCGGAAAAGGGGGAGCATCGATTTCGACCTGCCCGAACCGGAGATCCTGCTGGATCTGACCGGCGGCATCACGGCCATTGTCCGGGCCGAGCGCAACCTGGCCCACAAGATCATCGAAGAATTCATGCTTGCCGCCAACGAGGCGGTTGCCTCCCATATTGAAGAGCGGGAGCTTCCCTTCCTTTACCGGATCCATGAGACACCCGAGTTTGCCAAGCTGCAGGATTTCAAGGAGTTCATCTTCAATTTCGGCTATGAGCTGCGTCTGCAGGAAGAAAAGGTAAGCCCTGGAGAGTTCCAGCGGATACTTGACCAGGCCCAAGGGAAACCGGAAGAGCGAATGATAAACGAGGTGCTGTTGCGCTGCATGAAGCAGGCACGCTACTCTGCGGAAAATGTCGGCCATTTCGGCCTGGCTGCCGCTTCCTATACCCATTTTACCTCTCCCATACGCCGCTATCCGGACCTGGTGGTGCACCGGATACTGAAAAAACAGCTGGCCAAAAAGATCGGTGAAAAAGACAGGGAAAACCTGGCCTCAACCCTGCCGGAGACCGGCCTGCACACCAGCAAGCGGGAGCGAGTGGCCATGGAGGCGGAACGGGAAATAGTCGAGCTGAAGAAGATGCAGTACATGCAGGATAAGGTGGGGGAAGAGTTAGACGGCATCATTACCGGGGTTGCTTCCTTCGGCTTTTTTGTGGAACTGGTGGAAATCTTCGTGGAGGGGATGGTGCATATTTCGACCCTGAAGCAGGACTTCTACGAATATGTGGAGAAACAGCATGCCCTGATCGGCGAACGGAGCCGTACCATCTACCGGATCGGCGATCCTGTGCGCATCAGGGTGGCCGCCGTCAGCCTGGAAAAGAAACAGGTGGAATTCGTCCTTGCCCGTCACGATGAAAGGGTTGCACCTGTGGCTGAAGTGTATGGCGGGGATGAATTTCCCAAAGTTCCGGTGCGGGGCAAATGGCCAAAAATCGAAAGGAAAGAGGACCGCCGCTCCGGTGAAAAGGATCGAAGGGATAGTGGTTCCAAGAAGGGCAGAAGGCGCAAGTGAATTTTGCTGCAACCTGATGAATGAATGAGTGAGGTATTGGTGAGGAATTCGGCAAACGCCCTGTTACGGGTCTGGTTTTTTTTATTCAAGATAATGGCTGCTGTTTTCATCGTGGAAACCCTGGTTATGTTGTTGATGCAGTATCCCCTGTCTTCATTGCCGGACAATAAGAAGACCTTTCTCGACGGAGCTTTTCTCCTGCTGTTTCTCTCTCCCATACTTTATTTCCTGGTTGTCAGGCCACTGGTGCAGAAAAATGCCGAACACGCGGAATTCCAGGCCGATCTGGAAGAAGCATTTTTTGAGCTGAACGAACGTAAAACCTTCATCGAGTCGGTGTTGAAGAATATCCAGAGCGGTATTATCGTCACCGACCCGGAACTGAGAATCAATCTTGCCAATGAATACGCCCTTGACTTCTTTGCCAGAAAGGGGAGTGAACTGGTCGGGGAAAAACTTGACACGGTATGCCCGATGATCTACGACCTTATCCGTACCGGCACCTATGCTGCCGAAGTCAGTGAATCAGGGCGGCAACAGAGGACAGTCGGATACAAACGCTTCGACCTGAAGCAGGCCGATGGTTTGCCTGCCGGCCACATCATCACCTTCATCGACATTTCGGAAGTGGAAAAAGTCCGCAAGGAAATGCGCCAGAAGGATCGTCTCGCCACCATGGGAGAAGTGGTGGCGAGGGTTGCCCATGAAATGCGCAATCCACTTTTCGGCATTACCGCCTCATCCCAGATACTGGCCATGGAACTGCCCCTGACGGCGGAGCAGAAGGAGCTGATGAATTCCATCCTCGTGGAAGGCCGACGCATGAATCGACTGGTGGATGAACTCCTTGACTGCTCCAAGGAGATGAAACTGAAGAAGGTCCCTTTCGATATGGTCAAGGCGGTGCGGGACTCCATCAGTTTCAACGAACCTTTGATCATGGAGAAGAGGCTTTTTTTGCACAAGTCCTTTGCTGAAGGGGAGGTTACCGTTACAGCCGATCAGGAAAGGATCAGGCAGGTGCTGGTAAACCTGCTGAAAAATGCTGTCGATGCCGTATCTGAGGGGGGAAGCATAACTATCGAAATGGAGGGGAAGGATGGCAAGGTTCTGATCCGCATCCTGGATTCAGGGCCCGGCATCCCTGAAAAGAACCTTGAGAAAATCTTCGATATTTTCTATACCACGAAAAAAAGCGGGACCGGCCTGGGGCTCGCGGTCAGCAGAAAGATTATCGAGGCCCATGATGGTACCCTTGTGGCGGGAAACGGGCCTGGCGGGGCGGTCTTCACCATTACTCTCCCCCGGGGGCTTTCGGCATGAGAGCACTTGTCATAGATGATGAAAAAAGCATCAGGCTTGCCCTTGGCCACTTTCTCGCAAAAAGGGGTTATGCTGTGACCCAGGCGGCGACCGGAGAAGAGGGCTTGGCTTTGGCACGCGGCAACATGCCGGATGTGGTTTTTCTTGACTATCGGCTTCCTGATATGGACGGGGAGGCATTGCTTCACCCCCTTACGGCGCCGGAGGTGGGAGCCCGAGTGATCATGATGACCGCCTATGTGGACCTGGACAAGGCCGTTCAGGCCATGAAGAATGGAGCAGCCTACTTTTTTCCCAAGCCTCTCGACCTGGAGCAGGTTGCGGAGATATTGACGAGCATCGAGGAAACCTTGAAGCTGAAACAGGAGGTGGAATTCAGCAGAAAATCCAGTGGCGATCCTTCTGACGAAGAAGTAGTGATCGGTGAATCACCACAGATCATTAGAATTCAGAGGCTGGCAGCACTCATGGCAGCTAATAAAAGCGCCCCGGTACTGATCCTTGGGGAGTCCGGCACCGGCAAGGAGTGTGTTGCCAAGTCTATCCATCGCCAGAGCCAGGTGCCGGGACCGCTGGTGGAGATCAACTGCGCTTCCCTTTCGGAGCAGCTGCTTGAATCGGAGCTGTTCGGTCATGAAAAAGGAGCTTTTACCGATGCCAGGGAGAGTAAGCCGGGGCTTCTGGAAGTGGCCGATTCCGGCACGGTCTTTTTTGACGAGCTGGCGGAAATGCCCCTTGCCATCCAGGCCAAGCTGCTCAAGGTGCTGGACACGAGAAACTTTCGCAGGGTAGGCGGCATCGTCGACAAGCGGACCGAAGCCCGGTTCATGGCTGCCACCAACAGAAACCTGGCGGCAATGGTCAAAGAGGGCTCCTTTCGCGAAGATCTGTTCTACCGCATCAATGTCCTGCCTATAACCGTGCCTCCTTTACGTGAAAGGGGCACCGACGTGGTCATCCTTGCCGATTATTTTGTCCGCACCATGGGCAAAAAGATGGGCAAGGGCAAAGCAGGCATCTCCATCGAGGCCATGAGGTGCCTGGCTGAATATCAATGGCCGGGCAATGTGCGGGAACTGAAAAATGTCATCGAAAGGGGGCTGATCCTGACGACAGGCAGTGAAATCACCCCCGATTGCCTGCCCTTCGAACTGCGCAGGAGCCCGGCCTTTCCGGCGGCTGTAGCAGGGGCTGAACAGCTGCGGCCATTGTGCCAGGTGGAGGATGAATATATTTCCCGGGTTCTCCAGGCCACGGGGCATAATCATTCCCGTACTGCCGCAGCCTTGGGTATCAGCCGCTCCACACTTCTGGCCAAGCTGAAGAAGAGGAAGGTGTAGCGAAATCGTACAGTGTCCTGTTTTGAGACAGCAAGGCCACGTACCATCCTCTTTCCGAATCGGAAACCACTAGTTTCTCATCCGGAGTTTCCGGATGGAAACTAGTTACCACACGTTTGCCCCTTCTTTGCCATCCTTTCTGCTGTAGTGAAATTGTACACCTCCCATTGGTCCATTACCGCCCCAGCTTTTCCTTTTGAATTTCAACTAATCGATCCTTAAGGGTTTATAGATTAAATCTCCTGTGAGGCATGGTCTGTGCTCTGCCTTCTTGCACTTTTTTAAGCGGAGGCTATATGAACAGCAAGTCATTGAAGAAAGTTCTTATTGTGGATGATGAGCAGTCAATCCTGAAGAGCCTTTCCTATGTCCTGAAGATGGATGGTGTGGAGGTTTTGGCCTGCAGCGAAATCGAGCAGGCTGAAGAAGCTCTGGAAAGCACCCGCTTCGACCTGGTGATAACCGATATCCGCATGTCGGGTGTCAACGGCATCGAGGGGCTGGAGCTTCTGACCTATGTTCGGGAACGTTACCACTCGGAAGTGATCATCATGACCGGCTACGGTACGGAGGAAATGGAGGCTGAGGCCTATAGGCGCGGAGCCCTGTGTTATTTCAGAAAACCGGTGGACTTGGGCGAACTGGTGAAAAAGGTGGCCGAAATCGGCATCCCGGTCAAGAGTACCTTTACTTGCTGATCAATGCTTTACTGCATTTAAAAATCAAAAGTGACAAGAGGTTCCCATGCTCAGCAAAATTCTTTTAGTCGATGATTCCTCTTTGATTCACCAGATGTACCGCCTGGTATTATCTCGCTACAACTGTGATCTCGTGGATGCAATGAACGGTCAGGAAGCTCTGGACAAGCTTGCCGAGGATAAGGACATTCAGCTGATACTCCTGGATATCAACATGCCGGTCATGAACGGCGTTCAATTCCTGGAAAAGGCCTCGGCTCTGGGGATCGCCAGCCGGATACCCATCATCGTCATCAGCACGGAAGGGAAAGAAGAGGATACCATTCGCTGTCTGAAGATGGGGGCGAAGGCCTATCTGCGAAAACCTTTCAACCCGTCGGACCTCCACGGACTGATTGACAAGATCATTCCCGAGCGGCCGCAGTCTGGCAATTCATGAACATGGAGTGAATGGTGAACAATACAGTAGATTTGTCGGTATTGCTGGCCGATTTCGTTGAGGACACAACAGGACACCTGGATGCGGTGGAAAATGCACTGCTGGAGCTTGAGAAGCAATATGGCCGGGGTGTCACCGATGAAGCGCTTGTTACCCAGATCCTGGGAAATCTGCATACGATCAAGGGCAATTCTGGGATGATGGGACTCGGCAGCATTCAGCAGTTAGTTCACAAGCTTGAGGCGGCCTTCAAGCAGGTTCTGGAGAGAAATATCCACCTTACCAACGGCTTCTTCGAAGCTATCTTTGCGGCCCTCAACAATATCCGGGAGTCACTGGCAAAACTGGTTGAGAACCCTGCGTACCAGGCCGATTTCAGTGACATCACCATGCTGGTGGAATGTGTTTCCAGCGGAGCGGTGGAGAAGGAAGGGTTCATTGCCACGGCGGACAAGAAAGAGGATAGCAGCTACATCAGCCAGAAAAGCAGTACCCTGAAGGTAAATTTCGAGAAACTGGACGATCTGCTCAACCTGGTGGGCGAACTGGTAATCCGCCGTACCGGCCTTCTCGCCCTGGAGTCTCGCATCAGGGAGATCAATGACAAATCACTGGTGGAGGCATTCACGGAGTCGAGCCAGCTGATCGGCGATACCGCGGCGCAACTGAGGGAAGCCATCATGAAGGCGCGGATGCTGCCGGTAAAGGTGGTCTTCCAGCGGTTCAACCGCCTGGTTCGGGATCTGTGCCAGTGCCACGGCAAAGAGGTGAACCTGGTTTTTATCGGTGAAGATACTGAACTGGACAAGACCGTTATCGATGAGATAGGGGAGCCGCTTCTTCACCTGATCCGCAATGCGGTGGATCATGGCCTGGAAAACCCCGAAGTGCGCAGGCGGAGCGGTAAACCTGCCAAGGGAATCCTCACGCTCCGGGCACGTCACGAAAACAATCATATGGTCATATCCGTTGAGGACGATGGGAGTGGCATCTCTCCGGAAAGATTGAGGAATGCGGCAGTCAGCAAGGGGCTGATCGACAGCCGGCAGGCACGTGCACTGTCGGATCATGAAGCGCTGCAGTTGATGTTCTTGCCGGGATTTTCCACCAAGGAGGAGGTTACCGAGACCTCGGGGCGCGGTATCGGCCTGGATGTGGTCAAGAATATTGTCGCTTCCTTCAACGGCATGATCGATATCGAGAGCGCCATGGGGGTTGGCACCACCTTTACCATCAAGCTGCCGCTCACACTTGCCATAATCACGTCGCTGATGGTGGAGGTGTCCGGTGATACTTACGCCATTCCCCTTTCGGGTGTGCTGGAGAGCATCAAGGTTGACAGGGGTGATATTCATGAGGTGGCGGACGGTGAGGTGATACAGCTGCGGGACCGGCTCCTACCACTGGTACGCGTCGGCAGTTTCTTCGGGCTTCCCCAGCTAAAGCAGGAAGAGACGGAATATGTGGTCGTTGTCGGCAGCGGAGAGCGTCGGGGCGGTCTCGTGGTCGACCGGCTGATCGGTCAGCAGGAAATCGTCATCAAGGCCATGGACGATTATCTGGGCGCACTGCCCGGCATTGCCGGGGGAACGATACTGGGGAATGGAAAAATAGCGCTCATCTTTGACATAGCGTCTCTTATCGGCAAGGCAAAAGGAGGGAGAATCGATGCAGGAAAATGACACGAAAACACTGCCGTCTTCGGGACTGGCTGAAGACATCCTGGCCCAGTACATGGACAAGGCGCAAAGGTCGCTGGATTCGGATCTGGTTGTGGCTGCCGCACAACAGGAGGACCTGCTCCACCACCTGGTCACCTTCAGGCTGGGACGGGAGGAGTATGGTGTCGATATCAGCTCTGTCCAGGAAATCATCCGAGCTGCCGATATTACCCAGGTGCCGGGTGCACCCTCCCATGTGCGTGGGGTTATCAACCTGCGGGGCAAGATCATTCCGGTGGTGGACCTGCGCACACGTTTCGGCATGGCTGAGGTGGAGGATTCGGAAGAGCAGCGGATCATCGTCATCGACATAAGGAACAAAAGGCTCGGCATGCTGGTAGACGGCGTTTCCCAGGTGCTCAAGCTTTCCGCTTCCGTTATCGAGGAGATTCCCGAAGAGGCAATCAGTGTCGACCAGAATTACATCAAAGGGGTGGGGAAACTGGACGGCCGGCTGATCATCATCCTCGATCTGAATCGTTCGCTCTTCCTTACCGATGGCGCTGCAATTTAAATCATTTTTGAATAGTCACATAGGGAAAAAAGGGAGGTATATGATGTTGGCAAACATGAGAATCGGAGTCAGGTTGGGATTGGGCTTTCTGCTGTTGCTGATGCTGATGATTATTGTGGGCGGAGTGGGGTACTGGGGGGTCAAGACCAGTACCGGCGCCACTATCAGGATGCTGCAAACCGACTCCGAGATCGCTGAGAATTCAGCCAGGGCCAGGGCAGACGTACTGGCCTTGCGCCGCTTCGAAAAGGACTTGTTCCTTAATGTGAAGGACAGTGCAAAGGTCACTGAATACAAGGGAAAATGGAAGGAGATGCAGGAACACCTGGCTGCTCGTATAGCTGATCTGGAGAAGGTGGTAAGCTCGAACAAGGACAAGGATGCTGTAAAAAGCATGAAAAGTGACATGGCTGAGTATGACAAGGGGATGGCTGGTGTCATGGCCATGATAGCCGCCGGAGAGGTGAAAACGCCGGAGGAGGGTAACAAGGCGATATCTGATTTTAAAGAGCCGATTCACAAGCTGGAAGCAGTGGCCACGGAACTGGCCCAACAGGGCATCGAGCGCATGCAATCCATGCAAAAGGTGATGACGGAGCTTGCCCGGCAGACGGTATCGATCATCGTGATCTGCATCATTGTGGCACTCTGTTTGAGCGTTCTGACCGGCGTTTTGCTGACCAGAAGTATCACCGGACCCCTGAGCATAGCCGTTGACACTGCCAACCGACTTGCCGCAGGCGATCTTACCGCGACAGTACTGGTGAAATCAAGGGATGAGGTGGGTCAGTTCATGTCGGCCATGAACACCATGACCGAAAGCCTGCGCAGTATGATCGGCAAGATAATGACAAGCTCGGACCAGGTGGCCTCAGCTGCCAACCAGATCTCCGCCGGCTCCGACCAGCTGACAAAGGCAGCCCACAGCCAGGCATCGGCGGCCGAGGAAACCTCCAGCACCATGGTGCAGATGGCGGCCTCCATCCAGACGGTGGCGGGCAATGCCGATTCCCTGGCCAGCAACGCCGATGAGGTGGCATCCACGGTTCAGGAGCTGGGGGCGACCAGCGAGCAGCTGGCCAAGGGGGCGGAAGTCATGTCTTCCTCTGTCGCCGAGACTTCCGCAACCATCGAGCAGATGACCGTTTCCATCGACAAGGTGGCGCAGAATGCCGAAGAGCTGGCTTCATCCGTAGCGGAAACTTCTTCCACCATAGAGCAGATGACCGTATCCATAGACCAGGTTGCCGGCAACTCCCAGGAGCTGCAGAGCGTGGTAACGGAAACAGCGGCCATAGTGGAACAGATGGCGGTATCGGTGGGCCAGGTGGCAAAAAATGTGGAAGAGGCTGACTCTGTGGCCAAAACGGCGGCAAAGGAAGGTTATGCGGGTAAGCAGGCCGTTGAAGAGGCACTTGCTTCCATGAACAGGGTGGCAGGGGTCATCGAAAAGACCGCCGACTCCATTCTCAATCTGGACAAGCGTTCGGAGGAGATCGGCAGCATCGTCAAGGTCATCAACGAGATTGCAGATCAGACAAACCTGTTGGCCCTCAATGCTGCCATCGAAGCGGCCCGGGCCGGCGATGCGGGGAGAGGTTTCGCCGTCGTCGCCGAAGAGGTGAGAAAGCTGGCGGAGCGGAGTGTCAATGCCACCAAGGAAATCGGCCTGGTCATCAAGCAGGTGCAGGTGGATACCAGCAATTCGGTGAAGTACGGGGAGTTGGCATCCAAGGAAGCCAAGGCCTCCATGGAGCTTTCCAATGTGGCGGGAAATGCCCTGGAGAACATCGTCAGTAGCGTGGAGCAGACCAGCAACCTGATGACCTCCATCTCTGCAACCGCCAACGAGCAGGCGAAGGCCTCGACCCAGGTGCTGCAGGCGGTGGACAGGATGAGCAAGTCATCGGCTCTCGTTGCAAATGCTGCCAAGGAGCAGGCACTGGGAGGACGTCAGATCAGGACGGCCGTGGAGAGGATGAACAACCTCACCCAGGAAGTAACCGGAGCCACCAAGGAACAGACACAGGGTAGCCGCCAGATCAGGGTGGCGGTGGAGAACATGAATCATGTCACCGGCCAGGTGGCGATTGCCACAAAGGAACAGGCCCTTTCTGCCCGCCAGATTGCCGATGCCATCACAACCATGAACAGCATGACCCAGTCGGTTGCCAATGCCACGGCGGAGCAGAAGAAAGGGGGCGAGATGGTTGTTGCGGCTGTGGAGAACATCAGCGACATCACCCGCGAAAATCTGTCTTCGGTGGAGCAGCTTTCCAAAGCTGCCCAGAACCTTTCGGCACAGGCGGTTGACTTGGCTGGCCTGGTGGCTGAGTTCAAGGTCAACTAGATGGTGAAATTTTGGTAAATACTGCGTTTATTGCCATTGAGAAGTTCATCCGTGACCGGAGCATGCTTTACTTCAAGGGAAACAAGAGGCAGGTCCTCAAGGCCAGGCTGGAGGAGCGCGTGGCTTTTCTGGGCCTGCCGGACCTGGCCTCTTACCTTGATTTTCTGCAGAATTCCGGCAGTGAGGAATCTGCTCTCATGGATCTGGTTACCACCAACGAGACCTTCTTTTTCAGAAACGGCTCCCAATTCGATTATCTGATGAAGAACATCATCCCGGCTATGGAAATAAAGAGAGGGATGCAAATCATAAGTTCCTGGGGAAAGGCAGAATCGCCCCCTTCTGCTTCCATCATGAAAATCAGGGTACTCTGCGCGGGCTGTTCCACCGGAGAAGAGCCCTATTCCATTGCCATGGCTCTGCTTGAATCCCTGCGCTATCCAAAGGCATGGGACGTGGAGATCCTTGCCGGCGATCTGAGTTCGGCCTGTCTGAAAAAGGCGGAAACGGGCTTTTATGAGGGAGAACGGTTGAAGGGATTGCCGCCGGCATTTCGCGAGAAGTACCTGGAATGTGTTGACGGCGGTGCCATGGTTCGGGAAGAGGTGAAGAAACTGATCCGCTTTTTTCCGCTCAACCTGCTTGGGGTTGTCAATGGCGAGTCTCTGCCGGTGGAAAACGGCTTCAGTGGTTTTGATTTCATATTCTGCAGAAACGTGATGATCTATTTTTCGATCGATACCCAGCAGCGCCTGGTAAATTCCCTGTACAACCTGCTGTTGCCCGGCGGGTTCCTCTTTACCGGTGATGCGGAGGCCCTGCATATTTACGATCACGGGTTTCAGACGGTTAATGATGCTGAATGCCTGATTTATACGAGAGTGGAGAAAAATGGACATGGCAAAGCCGCTTGAGGGTAAAAAGCCGATTGATTCCTGCATGGCCGACAAATCTGTCGAAGATTTGCTGCTGCTTGTGGGGGATCAGGATCTGGGATTCAGGGCTGAGGCCATGGATCAGGCACTTTCCATTGGCTTTCCGGAAATTTATCCAGTGCTGGAAAGTGCGGTGAGAAACGACGGTAATGCCGACCTGAGGAACGGGGCAATGGAAGTCCTGGTCAGATTCGGCCGACAGGCGGTTCCTGCCCTGATTGCGCTTTTGCGGGATGCGGATGAGGAAGTGAGGAATTTCAGCGCGGTAATGCTCGGGGATATCGCCAGTCGCGAGGCCCTTTACCCATTGATCGAAGCTTTGCGGGACCCGGATATCAATGTCAGTCATGCTGCAGCCGAGGCACTGGGAAAAATCGGTGACGATGCCGCTTTGCTGCCCCTCATCCAATTGCTGGAAGGAGATTTCTGGCTGCAATATCCTGCCGTGGTCGCCATGGGGGAAATGGCGGACAGCCGCGCAGTACCCCACCTGATACCTCTCCTTGACCATGAATTGCTGATGGACCCGGTATTGAAGGCTCTGGGCAAGATTGGCGATGCCAGGGCGCTGCCCCATTTGCTGAAAGTTCTTTGTGACGATCCGGAGAAGCACATTGCTGCAGCTGCCGGGGCCATCGTTGCCGTTGTCGAGAAGGGGGGCGCTGTTGCAAAGGACTACCTGGTGTCCTCCATTACCAGGCGAGGCATAGAAAACCTGTTGCGGCACCTTTCCAGCGGAAACGGGGATGGCAAGGGGGCCGCTGTGGCATTGTTGGGGCTTGTGGGCGAGAAGGCTGCAATCCCGACACTGTTGAGACTCCTGGAAGAGCACGATTACGAGGAAGTCGTGAAAAAAGCCATAACAGGCATGGCCTCTGCCGCCACCACCCTTGAGGAAGGACTGCTCCGCAACAGTCAGAAGGTCCAGGCGGTAGTCCTGTGTCTGTTGCGCAATCTGAACGGCAAGGTTTCGGTGGATCACCTGCTGTCCCTCTTTCATCAGGGCTCTCCCGAGGTCCAGCTGGAGGTGCTTGCTTCTCTGGCCGGCACAACGGAGCCCGAGGTATTCAAGCTGGCGGAATCCATGCTGGAGAACGGCAGTACCGCCAACTCCATGACTGACATGGCAGCAAAGGTGATTTCGCGATTCTCTCCCGACAGGATCAGCCCTCTGTGCAATCATCTCTTCCAATCTGCCGATCTGCAGCAGAGAATGGTTGCCGCCCTCGTTTCAGGCTATGCCGAAGCTGATATCTTCACCGATCACCTGTCGGGGCTGTTTGACGACAGGGAAGTTCTTGTCCGCCTGGAAGCGGTGAAAGCGGCCGGAAAATGGAAGAAAAAGGAGTTCTTGTCCCTATTGGTTTCCGCACTTTCGGATGAAGAAGAACTGGTCAGGCGGGAAGCGCTGTTTTCCCTGACCGAGTATGGGGAGGCTATGCCTGTGAACCATATCCTGGAGCAACTTGGCAGGCAGGATGAGCGGCTCGATTATGAGATCATCATGGCCATGGGCAGAATCGGCAGGACAGAAGCTGAAATGACACTGGTAGACTACCTGGCAGATGGCGGCATTTCCACCCGCCTGGAATTTGCCGTCATTGAAGCCCTCGGCAAGATCGGCAGCAGAAAAGGAGGAGGATGGCAAACCCTGTCCCGATACCTTGGTCATGGCGATCCCGATATCAGGCGGCTGGCCGTCCAGGCCCTGGCAAGCATTGCGGCTGGCGAATTTGTCGAGGAAATTGCCGAAGCCACACAGGACCGGCACTGGAGTGTGCGGGCAGCGGCATTGCAGGGACTGGGAAGATCTGGCTCCGATTCTGCTATTCCTTTTATTGCCGCAGCCTTGAAAGATCCTGATATTATGGTGAAGAAAAATGCCGTGTCTGCTCTGGCAGAAACGGGAAACTGTCTTGCCGTGCCGGAACTGGCGAAATGCCTTGCCGACCCGGAACTTGTCAAATACGCTAGTGAAGCGCTTTATGAGCTGGGATCGGCTCATCTTTCCCAGCTCCATGCATTGGCTGGAGGCAATGAACCGTTGTTGTTGCGTCAGGGAGTACTTTCCGTAATCGGCAAATTTGATGATGAGCAGAGCATGGGAGTCCTGGCTGACCTGGTAAAAAATGACCCTGTTGAAGAGATACGGACAGCAGCCAGTCATGCTCTTGTCCTCAGAGGAGGCCGGGCCTGATGCTGGCCAGGACGAATGTCCTGGAGAAACGGGACACTAAATGATGGGAAGCTCTGCCAAACCGGTCATGACTTCAGAAGAGTTCAGGCTTTTGAAGGACTACGTGGCGTCGAAATTCGGTCTGAAACTGGAGAGCAGCAGGAGGGAGGCACTGTCTCTCAAGCTGTTACCCCACCTCCGACAGCTCAGGCTTTCCACCTTTTCCGAATATTATGCTTACCTCAAGTTCGGCCCGCAAGCTGCGGAAGAGCTCAACACCTTCATTTCCCTCCTGACCAACAATGAGACCTATTTTTTCAGGGAAGAGAGTCAATTGAATGCTTTTTCCCAAGCTATGCTTCCTGCCCTGAAAGAGAAGAAGCTGAGAGATGGCGATAAAACGCTGCGGATCCTTTCAGCAGGCTGCTCTACGGGGGAAGAGGTCTATACGTTGGCCATGCTTGTTCTGGAATCGGGCTGTTTTGCCTGGAGTTGGGATGTGCGCATAACGGGCATTGATGTGGACCATAAAGCTATTGCACAGGCGAAGAAGGGCATTTATGCGGGGCGAGCCTTTCAATCGACACCTGCTCGGTATCTCAAGCGCTATTTCAATGAATGCAGTGAAGGCTATCAGGTAAATGAGGCGGTTCGAAGCATTACCCGCTTCATGGTGGGCAACCTGCTGGATGTGGACCTCCTGCCGGAAGGTGGTCTGGACATTATCTTCTGCAGGAATGTGCTGATCTATTTCGGGGATGAAACAATCAAAAGCATCGTGGAAAATCTCGCCCACTCTCTGAGGGATGAGGGGCTTCTTTTTCTCGGCCATTCCGAATCCCTGTCCAGGATTACTACCTGTTATCTTCCTCTGCGCTTGCCGGAGGCAATTATCTACCAGCTGAAAGGGAAAAATCCCACATGACCGCAAATGGGCAACGGAAAATACGGGTGTTGGTGGTCGATGATTCGGCCTTCGTGAGAAGGGCCATAGTCCGGATGTTCGAGAACAGTTCGGACATCCAGGTCATTGATGTGGCCTCCAATGGAGAAATGGCCATAGATATGATCAAATCCCTGAAACCGGACGTGGTGACCCTGGATGTGAAGATGCCGGTTTTGGATGGTCTGTCCGCCCTGGAAAGGATCATGAAGGAATGCCCGGCGCCGGTGATCATGCTCAGCTCCCTGATGGAGAAAGGGGGCGACAACACACTGCGCGCCCTGGAACTGGGGGCAGTGGATTTTGTCGACAAATCTGCCGCAGGCGGTGCTATGGATATTTCCGTGCTTGCCCGGGAACTGATCTCCAAAATCAGGATGGCGGCCCAGGTGGATGTGGACAAACTCCGGGTGGGGGAGGGAAGAGAGGTCTCGCCGCCGGTCCAGGTGGTGGCGGAAAAGAGGGAAACGGAGGTCGTGCTGATCGGTACATCGACAGGTGGGCCACCGGCATTGCAGAACATTCTGACCAGGATTCCCGCTTCTTTCCCCTGTCCCATACTGATCGTCCAGCACATGCCTGCCGGTTTCACTGCGCCATTAGCGGAACGGCTCGATCGCCTTTGTGCTGTACCTGTCAAGGAAGCGAAAAACGATGAGGCGGTAATGCCCGGTACGGTCTATATCGCTCCGGCCGGAAGTCACCTGAAGTTGAAAAGGGAGGGGAATCACCTGCTCGTTGTCCTGGATTCCCTTCCGGAGGGGACGTTGCACCGGCCCTCGGTAGATGTGCTCTTTGAATCAGCAGCAGCTGCCTGTGGCGGTAAAATCCTTTCCTTTGTCCTGACCGGAATGGGCAGGGATGGAGCCTCGGGCGCCAAAGCCGTCAAGGATGCAGGAGGCAAAGTTTTTATCGAGTCGGAGAAAACCTGTATCGTTTTCGGCATGCCCAAAGCGGTTATGGATACTGTAAATATAGATGGTGAAATTCTTCTCGACAAGGTGGCAGAGACCATGATCCGGTCCTTTTGACCCGCAAACTTTTCCGGCGTTGGAATAAACCTCCGGCTCACGGGACGAGCCCTCTTAGCTGTTGCGCTTTGGCTTTCTGCTGTGTTATAAAGCTCGGTGCTGTCAAGGTGGTCGAAAAGAGGGTATTCCATGGCCGATGAGAAAGTCCTGCCGTTTATAGAACATCTGGTGGAGCTGCGAAAACGGATCATCATTTCCTTCATTGCTGTTGTCATCGGCATGGGAATATCATGGAACTTTTCCAACGATCTGCTTACTTTTGTCGAAAAGCCCTTGACTGGCAAGACCTATCTGACCGAACTGAAAAAACAGGTCTATAACGAGGTGAAGGAACGCTATCCCTCGATCTACAGCCGCTATAAACTGGATGAGGAATTCAAGACCTCCGCAAAGGAGAGGGTACTCAATTACAGTGCGCCCCTTGAGCCTTTCTTTATCCAGTGCAAGATTTCCATCATTGCCGGATTGATCCTGGTGCTGCCGGTGCTTTTCCATCAGGTGTGGCTGTTTGTGGCGCCTGGGTTGACCGGCAGGGAACGGAGAATGGTCATCCCATTCGTTACGGCCAGTACCATCAGCTTCTGCGCCGGTGCAGCATTTTTTCTCATCGTCATCTGGCCCGTCATCATCAACTTTTCCCTTTCCTATGAGGCACAGGGACTTCAGAGCTGGTTCAATCTCAGCGCCTATGTCAACTTCTGCCTCCGTCTGATCCTCATGTTCGGCCTGATCTTCGAACTGCCGGTGCTGGCCCTCCTGCTGGCCCGGTTCGGCATCGTCAACTATCAATTGCTGGCCAGAAACCGCAAATACGCCCTCCTGGCCAGTTCCATAATAGCTGCCTTCCATGCGGACCTGATCACCATGTTCGTCATCATGGTGCCACTGTACCTCATGTACGAGGTCAGTGTCTGGGTGGCGCTTATCTTCGGCAAAAAGAAAATCAATCCGAGCGAAACCAGGACAGGCTGAGCCTTTGGCTTCAGACAAATCTATGAGAATAATAAAAGATCTTTCCCGGATAACAGAGCCATTGACCAATGCCGTGGTCACTGTCGGCAATTTCGACGGTGTACACCTGGGGCATCGGGAAATATTCCGCAAGGTAAAAAAGGCTGCAGCCGATTCGGGAGGAGTGTCGGTAGTCGTGACATTTATCCCCCATCCATTGAAGGTCCTGGCTCCCCAGAAAAGCCCGCAGTTGATCAATACCTATGCCGAGAAGGAAACACTTATCGAGGCGTCGGGCATCGATTATCTGGTGGAGATTGCCTTTGATCATCAATTTGCCTCGACCACAGCCAGAGACTTTGTCGCAAATATTCTGGTTGGCAAGCTGGGGATGAGCAAGTTGATCATAGGCTACGATTATGCATTCGGCCGCAACCGTGAAGGCAATGTGTCGCTACTTACCCTTTTGGGAGATGAATTTTCCTTTAAGGTCGAGGAGTTGAAACCGATAAGCAATGGGAGTACCATTTTCAGCAGCACGGCCATCAGAAAGATGATTGCAAGCGGCGACGTCAAGGGGGTGGTTCCCCTGCTGGGGAGGCATTTCTCGGTAGGTGGCACGGTTGTCCACGGCCATCACCGCGGCAAGGGGCTTGGTTTCCCCACGGCAAACCTGGAGACGGAAAAGGAGTTACTGCCTAAAGACGGTGTTTATGCAGTCAAGGTGAAAGTGGATGGGGTTTTTTATGCCGGCGCCTGTAACATCGGAACCAATCCCACGTTCAAAAACCACGCCTTGTCTGTCGAGGTCTTTCTCTTCGACTTCGAGGGGGATCTCTACCAGAAGGAAATCAGGGTCTACTTCATCGACAGGATCCGCGATGAAAAAAGCTTTGCGGACGTTTCTTCCCTGCAGCAGGCCATAGCCGATGATATTCAGCGGTGCCGTGACATTTTGAGCAAGGCTTTCGTTATCGAATACGACGAATACCTGAAGGATTGAACTTGTCCGGGAAAACGATCGACAAAAAGCTTCTGGCGGGGGTAGGAATCAGCCTTTGCTTCATGGTGCTGCTCTTTCGCAAGATAGACTTCGACAAGGTATTAGAGGCCTTCAGGGCGATGGACTACCGCTATCTGTTGCCCGTGGTGTTCCTGACGTTTGTCAGTTACTATCTGCGAGCGGTACGGTGGAAATATCTGCTTTTGCCCATCAAGCGGACAGTCATGGCAAACCTTTTCCCCGCCACCATTATCGGCTACATGGCAAACAACATCCTGCCGGCGCGATTGGGTGAATTCGTCAGGGCATATGTTCTGGGACAGAAAGAGGAGATCGAAACCAGCGCTGTTTTTGCGACGCTGGTTGTGGACCGGCTCTTCGATGGTTTCACTGTTCTGCTCATACTGCTCATAACCTTTTTTACCGTAAAGCTGCCGGCCGGCATGGAAAATGTCCAGGATGGCCTGAAAATGGGAGGCTACGTCACCCTCGGCGTTTACCTTGTGGTGCTGGCATTTCTCTTTCTGCTGAAAAAGAGAACCATGCGCACCATACATGTGGTGGGCGTATTGCTGAGACCTTTTCCTGCCAAGGTTTCAGAGAAGGTGATACCTCTCCTGGGGTCATTCATCTCCGGCATTCGTCTCTCTTCCAGGCCCTCGGAAATACTCATCCTCCTGTTTACTTCCTTCGCTGTCTGGGCCACCTGCATCTGGCCGTTGCATCTGATTCTTCAGTCGTTCAACATAACTCTGCCCATTACCGCTTCCATGCTGATCATGGTTTTTCTTGTCTTTGCCGTTATGGTGCCGGCGTCGCCGGGCTATGTGGGAACCTACCACGCAGCGTGCGTTTATGGCCTTATGGCATTCAACATTTCCAAGGAGCAGTCTCTCAGTGTGGCTCTGGTTATGCACGGGACCGGTTTTTTCCCTGTGATCGTGGCAGGATTCTACTATCTCTGGCGCGACAAGGTTTCTCTGAAAAAAATAAGCGAAAACAGCGGTCAAAGGAGAAATTGATTGAGTAATTTCAGGTGGACTGAGAGAATTGATCCATTTGCGGTGCTTGCCTTTACGGTGCCGCTTACCATTTATCTGCTGACTCTCGCTCCCAGTGTCACATTCTTTGACAGCGGCGAATTTCTCACGGCCATCTTCTCCCTGGGTACCGCCCACTCCCCTGGCTACCCGTTATTTGTCAACTATGCCAAACCTTTTACCTATCTGCCCTTTGGCAGTATTGCCTTTCGTGTGAACTTTGCCACTGCTGTTTCTGCAGCTGCTGCTTGCTATGGCGTTTATCTCATTGTCTGTCATCTGCTGGCCGGCGAAGAATTAGATGCAAATGCCAGGCAGTCCGAAATTTATAAAAAAATCATCGCTCTCTGTGCTGCAACCAGCTTTGCCTTTTCAGCCAGACTCTGGCTGCAGTCCAATCACGACAAGCCTTACCCTCTGATAGCCTTCTTGTCCGCA
Organism: Geotalea daltonii FRC-32; assembly: GCF_000022265.1. Classification (NCBI taxonomy): domain Bacteria; kingdom Pseudomonadati; phylum Thermodesulfobacteriota; class Desulfuromonadia; order Geobacterales; family Geobacteraceae; genus Geotalea; species Geotalea daltonii. The sequence goes on along the minus strand of NC_011979.1, from coordinate 3,732,623 downwards.
ATGGTCTTTTATCTTCTCCTTCTCTGGAGAGATCGTTACCGTCAGGGAGAGGAGCATTCTGCCTATATCTATTTGGGTGCCTTTCTTTGCGGACTGGCTTTTGGCGCCCATCAGACGATCGTTCTTTTGCTACCTTCCTATGCGGTCCTTATTCTTACCATGAACTGGCGGCTGATCTGGCGGATCAAGGAATTTATCCTTGCCCTGTTCTTCGGCGTCCTCGGGTTTGCGGTTCATCTTCATTTGCCGGTCAGGGCGATGCAAAACCCGCTTCTTAACTGGGGTGATTCGAAGACCTTGACCCAGTTTCTCTGGAACCTGCTGCGCAGGGGTTATCCTTCAGAAAAGCCGGTGAGGGACCTGAGCCTGCTTTGGGACCAGATAAATGCCTTCAATATACCCTATGAATTTACCTGGGTCGGGCTGGTGCTGGTTTTAATCGGAGTCTTTGCTTTTCTGAAAAAGAGATGGGACGAGATCCTGGCTTACCTGATAGGCATCCTGTTTTTTCTGCTGGTTATTGCCGGGTATTTCAATACCCCCCTTGACATGATTTTCCTTACGGAGGAATTTTTCACCCCCCTGTATTTGCTTTCTGCGGTCCTCATCGGCCTGGGACTTTTTGCCCTGGTGCAGAATGCACTGGCTCTATTTCCCTCCTCGATTGTCTCGACCTTGCCCGTTAAAACAGCTGTCGCACTTCTCCTGCTTGCTTTTCCAGCAACTGTATGCGCCCTGCACTACGTTGAAAACGACCAACATGAAAACTATATAGCCTATGACTATGCCAGCAATACGCTCCGGTCCCTGCCACAGGGCGCCATTCTCTTCACTTGGGGTGACAGCGGTGCGTTTCCGCTCTGGTACCTGCAGGGCGTGGAAAAAATGCGAGAAGACCTGGATCTTCCCCATACTCCACATCTGGTTTTCAACTGGTACCTCGACACTTTTCCCCAGCTCTTCCGACACAGCATGCTCAGGTCCATTCCACTGGAGTCGCAGGCCCCGGAAAATGCACTGCAACTGGTCATTGTGGAACAATACGACCGAAAGCCGGTCTTTGTGGATTTCTCCACTCGCTACTCGATTCAGTTTCCGGATTACCGGCTTTTACAACGGGGTATCTGCTATCAATTGATTCGAGGAAAGGGGGAAGAGCTTTACCCCGATCTCACCGTCTGGGACAACTATATCCTGCGTGGCATTTCCGGTGAGATGTTTTTCCGAGATCTGGATACGGGCAAGGCGATCCTCATTTATGCAAACAGTCATCTGGAATCTGGAGAAACATTGCTGCGAATGCGCCAGCTTGGTCAGGGAGTGGCGGAATTGCGGGCTGCTGAGAGAATCGCACCGCAGATGCAGATGCAGGTAGCACAGATCCTCAGTGGGTACGGAATCAGATGAAACCAGCAATCTCAGGTTGGACAAAGGTTCTCGGCATCATAGGCTCACCGCTGAGCCATTCCCTTTCTCCGCTCATGCATAATGCTGCCCTTGATGCGCTTGGCCTTGATTATGTCTATGTTCCTTTTCCTGTCTCTCCAGATCGGTTGGGAGAGGCGATCCAAGGATTGAAAAGCCTGGGAATAGTCGGCTTCAATGTGACTATTCCCCATAAATCGGCCATTATTCCATATCTTGACAGATTGAGCCCAGAGGCTGAGTTGGCGGGGGCTGTCAATACCGTCAACAGGGAAGGGGACTTGCTGGTGGGATATAATACGGATGGCGCCGGTCTGTTGGTTTCCCTGAAAGAAGATTTGGCATTTGAGCCTGGCGGAGCGAAGGTTCTCATTCTCGGGGCTGGTGGCGCCGCAAGGGGCACCCTTGCTGCCCTTGGCAATGGGGGGGCGGTTTCGATCACTGTGGCAAACAGAAACAGAGAGAAGGCAAATGAGCTGATCGGCCATTTTGCAGGGGTGTTCAACAAGATCGAATTCCATTCCATTTCTTTGGAGGTGCTCTTATCGGCAGAGCACTTGCAACGGTTCGATCTGGTGATCAATACCACATCGGTGGGAATGAATAATACGTCTTTTAACGGATTTTCCGGATCCTCAATAAAAGGGGTATCTGCCTCCTTTTACGACATGGTCTATGCACCTCCCATAACCCCCTTTCTTGAGTTGGCTCGCTTACACGGGTGCAGAACGGCCAACGGACTTGGCATGCTTGCGGCACAAGGGGAAATTGCTTTTTCACACTGGACTGGCTTAGCCCCCCCGAGAGGCCTTATGAAAAGCTGTCTTTTGACGGCGGTGAAGGGGAACTAATGCTTGACTTAATAGTCGTTACAAAATACTATTCGTAGGGTTCGACTTAATTAATCTGAGGATTTCTTATGCATGTAAGCAGGCTGGGAGAGCTCCTGGTCAAAAACAACATCATAACCAAAGAGCAGTTGACCAACGCTCTCCAGGAACAGAAGGAGGCGGGCGGCCAGCAGCGCTTGGGTTCTATTCTCATAAAAAACGGTCTTATTTCCGAACCTGACCTGACATCCTTTCTCTCCAAGCAATACGGCTTCCCTTCCATAAACCTGCAGGATTTTGAAGTCGATCCTGCTGTCGTCAAGATTATTCCAGTCGACATTGCCCAGAAGTACCAGATCGTGCCGGTGAACAGATCAGGTGGCACCCTGATAATCGCCATGTGCGATCCTTCCAATATATTCGCCATAGATGACATCAAGTTCATGACCGGCTACAACATTGAAGTGGTTGTGGCGTCTGAAACCTCGATCAAAGCTGCCATTGACAAGCTGTACGATCAGTCGGCCTCTTTGGCCGATGTAATGAACGATTTCGAGCTGGATGACCTGGAAGTTGTCGGGGATGAAGAGGACATAGATGTCTCGTCCCTTGAGCGGGCCACAGAGGATGCTCCGGTTGTCAAACTGGTGAACCTGATCCTTACCGACGCGATCAAGAAGAAGGCCAGTGACATTCACATAGAGCCATATGAAAGAAGTTTCAGAGTCAGATACAGGATTGACGGCATTTTGTATGAAGTCATGAAACCGCCGATGAAGCTCAAAAATGCCATTACTTCGAGAATCAAGATCATGGCCGAGCTGGACATCGCCGAACGCCGCCTGCCACAGGACGGCCGCATCAAGATCAAGCTGGGCGGGGGCAAGGACATGGATTTCCGCGTCTCCGTTCTGCCTACCCTGTTTGGCGAAAAGATCGTTATGCGGCTTCTGGACAAATCAAACCTGCAGCTGGATATGACCAAGCTGGGATATGAAGAGGACGCTCTGGCGGCCTTTCAAAAGGAAATCCATAAGCCGTTTGGTATGGTTCTGGTCACAGGCCCAACCGGCAGCGGCAAAACCGTATCGCTTTACTCAGCCCTATCCGAGCTCAACAAGATAAGTGAAAATATATCAACTGCCGAGGACCCGGTCGAATTCAACTTTGCCGGGATAAACCAGGTGCAGATGCACGAGGATATCGGTCTCAACTTTGCCGCAGCCCTCCGTTCTTTTTTGCGCCAGGACCCGGACATTATCATGATCGGCGAAATCCGTGACTTCGAAACGGCAGAAATCGGCGTCAAGGCGGCATTGACCGGCCATATGGTACTTTCCACCCTGCATACCAACGATGCACCGTCCACTATCAACCGTCTGTTGAACATGGGCATTGAACCCTTTCTCGTTGCCTCTGCAGTAAACCTGATTACAGCACAGCGGCTCGCCAGAAGGGTATGTTCAGAGTGTAAGATTATCGATGAAATTCCTGTCAACGCTTTGATCACCGCAGGCGTTCCAGCCGAGGAAGCCTCCTCCTTTGTCTGTTACAAGGGGGCCGGTTGCCCCAAATGCAACGGTACCGGTTACAAGGGGAGGGTTGGCTTTTACCAGGTCATGCCCATGCTGGAAGAAATACGGGAACTTATTCTCAACGGTGCGAACACAGCCGAGATCAAGCGGGAGTCCATGCGCCTGGGCATAAAAACCATGCGCCAATCGGGGCTGACCAAGCTGAAGGAAGGGGTTACGTCTTTCGAAGAGGTGCTGCGGGTAACCGTTGCTGACGATTAGGGGGAGATCCAAAGATGGCTAATTTACATCAATTACTGAAAGAACTGGTTGAGCGAGGTGGTTCGGACCTCCACATCACGACCAATACTCCACCCCAGATAAGGATCGACGGCAAAGTCACCCCGATGGATTTTCCTCCGCTAACTGCCATCGAAACAAAACAACTCTGTTACAGCATTCTCACTGATGCACAGAAACACAAATTCGAAGAAGAGAGCGAGCTGGATCTGTCCTTTGGCGTCAAAGGGCTGTCAAGGTTCAGGGGCAATGTCTTCGTCCAGCGTGGCGCAGTGGCCGGGGTGTTCAGGGTCATTCCCTATAAAATTCTCACCTTTGAGGAACTGGGCCTGCCGCCGGTCGTAAAGGACCTGTCCGAGCGGCCAAGAGGCTTGATCTTGGTTACCGGGCCTACCGGCAGCGGCAAATCAACCACCCTTGCGTCAATCATCGACAAGATCAACACCGACCGTCACGATCATATCATCACCATTGAAGACCCCATCGAGTACCTGCATCCCCACAAGGGGTGTCTGGTCAACCAGAGAGAGGTGGGGGCCGATACCAAAAGCTTCAAAAATGCACTCAAATATGTGTTGCGCCAGGATCCTGATATTGTGCTTGTCGGTGAGCTGCGAGACCTTGAAACTATTGAAGCGGCCTTGACCCTGGCCGAAACAGGTCATTTGTGTTTTGCTACTCTCCATACCAATTCCTGTGCCCAGACCATCAACCGCATCATAGATGTGTTTCCGCCTTATCAGCAAACCCAGGTAAGGACGCAACTCTCCTTCGTTCTTGAAGGAGTTCTGTCCCAGACCCTCATCCCAAAAATGAACGGGGGAGGTAGAGCACTGGCCCTGGAGGTAATGGTGCCGAACCCGGCCATCCGCAACCTGATCCGGGAAGATAAAGTACATCAGATCTATTCCCAGATGCAAGTAGGCCAGGACAAGTTCGGCATGCAGACCATGAATCAATGCCTGTTCACCCTTTATAAAAGACGTATCATATCCGTTGATGATGCTTTGGGAAGATCCCCTGAGCCGGATGAACTGAAACAGATGATTTCTGCCGGCGCCATGCAAAATGCCCAACGGAGATCGTGAATTGTATAAATCAATGGCTTCAAACGTGCTGACTGATCCGAGCAGAAGTCATGGAGACGGGAGGGAAGATGCCTAAATTTGATTGGGAAGCAAGAAGCAAATCCGGATCAGCGCAAAAGGGTGTCATGGAGGCTCCAAATGTCGCCATGGTGGAAGCACAGCTGAAGAAGTTCGGTTTTACAGGCATAACCATAAAAGAAGCCGGCAAAGGTCTCAATTTCGAAATAAAATTTCCCGGTGGCGGGAAAAAGATAGAGACTAAGGATCTTGTTGTCTTCACCCGTCAGTTTGCCACGATGATTGATTCCGGGCTGCCGCTGGTCCAATGTCTGGAAATCCTTTCTGGCCAGCAGGAAAACAAATCTTTTAAGGAAATCCTTATCAAGGTAAAGGAAAGTGTTGAGAGCGGTTCTACCTTTGCCGATGCCCTTTCAAAACATCCCAAGGCCTTTGACCAGCTTTACGTGAATCTAGTAGCTGCAGGGGAGGCGGGTGGTATTCTCGATACCATTCTTAACCGGCTTGCGGCTTACATAGAAAAGGCCATGAAGCTGAAAAAGCAGGTTAAGGGCGCAATGGTCTATCCTATTACCATTATGTCCATTGCCGTCATCGTAGTCGGTGTCATATTGGTTTTTGTTATTCCAACCTTTGCCAAGATGTTCGCTGATTTTGGCGGAGAACTGCCTGGACCAACCAAGGTGGTCATTGCCCTTAGTAGTTTCCTGAAAAAATATATAATTGTAATAATCGGTGCTTTTTTTGCTCTAAAGGTCGCCTTCAGCAAGTACTATTCAACTGTAAATGGCCGTAAGGTCATAGACCAGCTGGCATTAAAAATGCCTGTCATTGGCCCACTGATCAGAAAGGTTTCCACCGCTAAATTTACCCGAACATTGGGAACGATGATCAGCAGTGGCGTGCCAATCATGGATGGTCTTGAAATCGTAGCCAAAACTGCAGGCAACGTAGTAGTAGAAAAAGCCATATATGATGTACGGCAGGCTATTTCCGAAGGGAAGACCATGGCTGAGCCTCTGGCTGCCTGCGGGGTATTCCCGCCAATGGTCGTGCAGATGATATCCGTTGGTGAAGCGACTGGCGCCATGGATGCCATGCTGAATAAAATCGCCGATTTTTACGATGATGAAGTTGATGATGCTGTCGGTGCTCTAACGTCAATGATGGAACCTATGCTTATGGTTTTCTTGGGCACAACTGTAGGCGGCCTTGTTGTTGCAATGTACTTGCCGATCTTTAAGCTTGCCGGTGCCGTCGGCGGTTAGAATGTCGGATAAAAAAAGGCTATTCTGGTTCATTTTTTTGAGGGTGGTGGTGGTTTCCTTTTTTCTGGTTTCCACCATCATCCTCAATCTGAATGGACCTGATTCCATAAATGGCATAGCCTTCTATGGTCTAATTAAGGTAATTATTGCCACTTATGCCTTTTCCATTGTCTCCTTATTAATTTTAAAGGTCTCCGACAAACTCAGCAAGGCACTGACCTATGGTCAGATCATCTGGGATCTGGCCCTTGTAACTTTCCTTCTCATCTTCACCGGCGGTATTAACTCCCCTTATTCTTTCCTTTACTTTCTTTCCATCATCAATGCCAGTGTTTTCCTTGCTCGAAGGGAAGCCTATTATACAGCATCGTTGTGTGGCATTCTCTATGGCGGCATCATTGATCTGCAATTTTTCGGAAGCTTGATTCCTTTTGGTTTGAGCCAGTACCCTGCTCAACAGTATGGTATTCGTTATATTTTCTATACTGTTTTCCTCAACATAGCCGCGTATTATTTGACTGCATTCCTGGCCGGCCATCTCTCCGAACGTGCAAGGGTAAGTGAAACTGCTCTTCACGACAAAGTAGTGGATTATGAAGAGCTGGAAAGGCTTAACAGCTCAATAGTCTCAACGCTCAACAGCGGCCTTCTGACAATAAACGAAGCCGGCAAAATCCGGGTTTTCAACCCTTATGCGGAGATATTGACCGGCATCAAGCAAAATGAAGCTTATGACCGTTTACTGGTAGATATTATTCCCGATTTTGCTATTTTTATGGGAAAGTTTCATGAGCCAACACAAGGCGAACTTGATTTTTTCGACAAATTTGGAAAAAAGAAGGTACTGGGCTTTAAATCTGTGCCGCTGACCGATAAAGACGATTCTGTGATGGGTGTCATACTGGATTTTCAAGATCTGACCCAGTATAAGCAGATGGAAGCCAAACTAAAAAGGGCTGATCGGCTTGCAGCCGTCGGGGAGCTCTCTGCCCGTATGGCCCACGAAATAAGAAATCCACTGGCTTCCATAAGCGGTGCTGTACAATTAATTGCTCAGAGCGATGCCACCTGTGCCAAAGACAAACAACTGCTTGGCATCGTTCTGCGTGAGACAGATCGGTTAAATGAGCTGATTCGAGATTTTCTTGAATATGCGCGTCCCACTCCTCCTGCAAAAATCCATTTAGATCTTGCATTATTAATCCAGGACCTTACATCTTTGCTGAAGGCTGATCATAGATTTACAGGCATTTCCGTAGACATGCACATTCCGAAACGGACAAAAATAGATTTTGATCTCCAGCAATGCAAACAAGTATTCTGGAATTTATTGGTCAATGCAGCTGAAGCCATGCCTGGTGGCGGCGAAATATCTGTTAGAGCAGAAGTTATCAGTGATATGGCAAGCGGGATTTCTGTCGGTGACCTGATAAAGATCGAGGTTATAGACAACGGTATGGGCATGAACCCCCAGGATGTAAAAAATGTTTTCGAACCTTTTTTTACCACCAAGGCTAATGGTACCGGCCTTGGTTTGGCTACGGTATATAGAATCATTGAAAGCCATGGCGGGATTATCCTAGTGGACAGTAAGCAAGACCAAGGTACCAGATTTACTGTTTTCTTACCCCAATCTGTAGGGGAACGGCAGAAATAAAGAATAGCGGGGATTAATATGGCTGCAACTATCATGGTTGTTGATGATGAACAGAGCATGCGAGAGTTTCTCGTGATCTTGCTTGAGAGAGAAGGGTACGCTGTCCAACAATGTGAGAGTGCTGCCTGCGCTTTAAGTCTCCTTCAGAGCAGCGGCTTTGATCTGGTTATTTCCGATGTAAATATGCCTGGACTTAACGGGATGGAGCTCCTGGAGCGAATCAAGAGCACTACTCCTGAGACGGCAGTTTTAATGATTACTGCCTATACTACGGCAGAGCAGGCAGTGGAGGCAATGAAACTAGGGGCCTATGACTATATTGCCAAGCCTTTCAAAGTTGAAGAAGTGAAGGTGCTGGTAAAAAATGCTCTGGAGAAGAGCAGCCTGCAGAAGGAAAACCGCCGATTGAAACACGAAGTGCAGGAACTCTACGGTTTCAGTGGTCTGATCGGCAAGAGCAAAAAAATGCGGGAACTGTATGACCTGATCGAGAAGGTTTCATCCAGTACAGTTAATGTTTTGATTTTAGGTGAAAGCGGCACAGGCAAAGAGCTTGTGGCAAAGGCAATCCATTACAACAGCTCCCGTAGCGGCAAGCCTTTTGTTGCCGTCAATTGCGGGGCCATTCCAGAAACACTCATTGAGGCTGAACTCTTCGGACATAAAAAAGGCTCCTTTACTGGGGCCATAGCTGATAGAGCAGGCCTGTTCGAGCAGGCGGAAGGCGGCACGCTTTTTCTCGACGAAATAGGGGAACTACCTCTGCAGTTGCAGGCCAAGCTACTGCGTGTCCTGCAAGAGCGGGAGTATCGACGTGTCGGAGGGGCAACGGCCTTAAAGGCTGATGTCAGAATAATAGCGGCTTCTAACCGTGATATGGAGCAGCAGGTGAGAGAAGGTTCTTTTCGCGAGGATCTGTTCTACCGATTAAATGTAGTGCCTGTGAACATGCCGCCATTGCGCGAACGAACAGAGGATATCCTGCCGCTCGTGGAACATTTTTACTTCAAACTTACTCAATCCGCGGACACTGCTGGGGCCATCTCGCCAGAAGCTCTGAAGGCCCTCATGAACTACTCTTTCCCCGGAAATGTTCGGGAATTGGAAAACTTGGTAGAGCGGTGTCTTGTATTGGGAAACACGACAATCACTGAAGTATCCTTGCCGTGCCAGGTGCTGAACGATAAGAGGACAGAGCCCGCTGCTGGCGATATTGAATTTTCTGCTGAAGGTATTAACCTTGAGGCCCATCTAGATAGTATTGAGAAACGGTTTCTAACGCAAGCCCTCACAAAGAGCAACGGGGTTAAAACCAAGGCGGCGTCCCTCCTTGGATTGACCTTTAGATCCTTCCGTTATCGCTTGGCTAAATTCGGAATGGATGAGGAATAATGACAAATATTGCCTTGACGCAGTTGACGAAAAATGTCACTCTGGGAGCTGTAAAATGTTTCATTTTGCCATGTTTGGCATTGAGAGGGTAAGCAGTTATAAATTAACACCTTGAAATTACAACATATATGTTTCTGTGAACAATTGGTACATCTTTAGCAGCAGCAGTAGTAAAATTTATAGCTGCCTGATGTGCCGGGATAATTCCTGGCAGGTTCATGTCCAGCAACAATCCCAAAGGGAAAGGAGAAGAAAATGTTAAACAAGTTAAGAAACAAAGAAGGCTTTACCCTGATTGAGCTCTTGATCGTCGTAGCGATCATCGGCATCTTGGCAGCCATTGCCATTCCGCAGTTTTCTGCCTACCGTGCCCGTGGTTTCAACGCCTCGGCTCAGAGTGATGTACGTGGTTTGGCCACCTCAGAGGCCGCTCTCTTCGGAGATGCACAAGTCTTTGGCGCAACCCAGTTCATAGCAGCGCCTGTTGCACCTGCTCCACCAGTGTTCCTAGCTTGGGCCGGTGGTCCTGGTATTATGTTGCTTGGACCAACAGGAAATCCCGCTGGTGGTGCTTTTATCCCGTCTATCAGCGCTACAGATGCGAATGGTGCGACCAGAGGTATCCAAATTCCCTTGGGTAACAATGTCGATATAGTGGCTGGTACCAATCTCGCCGCTGCTGCTATTCTCGCCAATACTACCTTTACCGCGGTTTCCAAGCATGTTACAGGCAACACCTACTTCGGCGTTGACGGTGACACCACTGCCATCTACATGAAGGCAGCTGCCGGCTCCGAAGGAACACCAATTCCTGCACTTGGAGCTGGTGTCCTTCCCGCATCAACAACAGGTGACGACTTCTCTGGTGTTGCTGGACCTGGTCTCCCCGCCGGCAACTGGGCTGCCAAATAATAATCACTATGTAACTTGAAAAAAAACAGGGCGTCGGCGATTGGCCGACGTCCTGTTTTTTAGTAAAAAATCAAGAGATAAGATGTGGGGAATTTCATGGTTGATAGTATTTCCTTCGTCGAGGTCTGGAAGACCTATGAACGAGAACTGGGTTCAGTTTCCCAGCCTGCACTGCGGGGCGTTACTTTTTCCGTCCGACAGGGAGAAACCCTAGGGCTCATCGGTGCCAACGGCGCAGGCAAGAGTACCTGCATCCGCTTGATCATGGATTTTATACGCCCATCCCAGGGCGTAATCACACTGAATGGCCGCTCGCCTGATAAGAGTTCGCTGCGTCACGATATTGGTTATCTTCCTGAGATCGCTAGCTTCCCTGCCAGTTTGACAATCCTCGATATGCTTCGTTTTGTCGGTGCTGCTCATGACCTGCCGAAAACCGTTCTCGCAGAGCAATCCGAAAGATGGCTCAGGGCGCTGGAACTATGGGATGCGCGCAAACGTCCCATCCGTACCTATTCTAAGGGAATGCAGCAGCGTGCCAGCTTTGTGCTGGCGTTGGTTCATGATCCCTCCCTGCTTATCCTTGATGAACCCATGAGCGGCCTTGACCCGATAGGTCGGGCGAGCATCGGCAGATTAATCCAGGACCTCAAAGGTCAAGGCAAGACGATACTCTTTTGTACCCATATACTTGAGGACGTGGATCGACTGGCAGATCGACTGCTAATACTTCACAAAGGTGAGAAACGTTTTGAAGGCACGCCTTCGGAACTGTCAATGGCCTTTGGGACAACCTCTATAGTAGACGGTTTTCTTCACGCCATAGAGGTGACACAATCATGAGAACGATATTCAAAAGGATTTTTGCACTTTCTCGACTCATATTGGTTGATGGACTGCGACGCAACGCACTCTTGGGCTTAGTCCTGCTTGCCTTGGGCATAGAGGTGAGCGGCCTTTTTTTCTTTGCCTTTGTACCACGGGATATCGGCCGAGTTACAACGGACTTTGTTGTGATCACTGGATGGTGTGCCGGAATGCTTTTCCTTTTCTTTCACGCGGTGCAGGTGATGGGGTGGGGAGAGGACAGACGAGTCATTCATACCTTGCTCGCCCATCCAATTTCCCGTACGGAATACGTTATCGGTGTTTTTATTGGTCTTCTATTTCTCCTGTTGCTGCTAAACGTTCTTCTCAGCCTGACTGGTTATGGCGTGCTGGTACTGATAAAATCCTGGGTTGGTAAAGCATATTTCGCTCGCCTTGGCGGGGCTGAATACGTGCTGTCCTGGTGCGGTGTTCTCAGTATCGAAGCAATGGCCCTTAGTGCGATCGTTCTTATTTCGGGGTTGATACGCGGCAGTTTTACTGTTTTGCTGGTCACGCTTTCTTATTATCTCATCTGTAACGGTCTTCCAGTAGCCATTGAATTTTTTAAGGGTGACTCGCAGTTGATCCGCAAGCTTTTGATCGGATTAACCATGATCTTCCCAAATTTTTCCCGATTCGACTACAAAGGGCTTATAGTCGCCGCAGGTAAATGGCCCCCCGCTTCAACCTTGTCACTAAATCTTGCCTACGTTATTTTGTATTGTGCTCTAGTGCTGACGTTTGCTGCTGGTATCTATAATCGGCGGGATCTGAAATGAAACGCGTTGTTGCAACCATTTTGCTGATGCTTTATCTGGTGGTGTGGAGCCTGCAAAAGGGCAAAGGCGAATGGATCGACAGTTATCTTTCGCCTGCTCCACCAGCTCCAGTACTGAAGGTTGCCACCGGTTATGCCCAGCAACTGGCAGCATTCGGTCTTTTTGTTAAAATTGCCGTTTTTACCGGGGGGCCTCTTAAAGGCGTTGATAAAATGAGCTATGCCGACAGCATGGCTCAGAATTTCGATGTGATGACAGAGTTATATCCTGATTTTATTGATCCTTATCATTACTGCGAGTCTTTTCTTGCTCCGATTTCCGCCGATTATGCTGAGCGTGCCAATAAAATACTTGATCGCGGTATTGCCACTAAGCCGGATGTCATGTATCTAGGTTTCTTCAAGGCTGTTAACTATTACTATTACATGTCAGACTATGCCAAGGCTGCTGAGGAGTTCTATGCTTTGTCGAAACGTCCCGACGCCCTCCCCTGGTTTGGTCATATGGCCGGAATGCTTATGGGACGTGGTGGTAATTTGGTCGCAGGGCGAAATATGCTTCAGGTAATGCTAGCTATAGAAAAGGATGAATATCTGAAAAAGCGCTATCGCCGCGGAATTGAAAATTTCAATAATGCGCTGAAGGTTCAGTCAGCTTTGGACTTGTATCGAAAGGAGCGAGGGCATGATCCTCGTAGTCTTTCGGATATTGTTCCCCACTATATCCACTCATTGCCTCAAATGGCCGAAGGGTTCATTTTGATTTGGGATCCACCTTTGCTGCGTCTGGAGAGGCCGCAATCTCAAGGGCGGGTAAAGAAAGATATCAAATAAATTCCTTGACATCATCTGAATGTCCTGTTAAAAATACGGTCTGTTTTCAAGCAGGCGCGTAGCTCAGGGGTAGAGCACTAGCTCGACACGCTAGGGGTCGGCGGTTCGAAACCGCCCGCGCCTACCATTGAAACAACCTGCCGGTCTGAGGTCTACGGAGGCATCGAGATTCGATGCCTCTTTCTGTTAAGGGGTCTGTTATGGGCGAGATTACAGTAAAGCTGCCGGATGGTTCTGAAAGAACACTTCCTAGAGGAGCGTCGGTCTATGATCTCGCTGCTTCTATCGGCACCGGTCTTGCCAAGGCTGCCATTGCCGGCAGGATAGATGGTGATCTGGTCGACCTCGCAACGGTGTTGCCGGATGGTTCCAAAGTTGAAATAATTACCGAGAAGAGTCCCGAGGCGTTGGAGATTATCAGGCATTCCACGTCTCACCTTATGGCTCAGGCGGTTAAGGCTCTTTTTCCAGAGGCAAAAGTAACCATCGGGCCTGCCATCGAGACCGGCTTTTATTACGATTTCGACGTGGATCACCCCTTTACTCCCGAAGACCTGGAAAAAATAGAAAACAAGATGCAGGAGCTGGCCAAGGCCAACCTGAAGATTGAACGTCAGGTCCTTTCGGGCGCTGATGCCATTCGGTTGTTCGGTGATCTGGGCGAGAGCTACAAGGTCGAACTTATTGAGGATTTGGGTGCTGCAACTGTTTCCCTTTACCGGCAGGGTGATTTTGTCGACCTCTGTCGGGGACCGCATCTTCCTTCCACCTCTCATATCAAAGCCTTCAAACTTACTTCAATCGCCGGTGCTTATTGGCGAGGCGATGAAAAGCGCAAGATGTTGCAGAGGGTTTACGGAACAGCTTTTACCGACAAAAAAGAGCTTGATGCTTATCTGGCACGCATAGAAGAGGCGAAACGGCGCGATCACCGGAAGCTGGGCAAGGAGCTGGATCTTTTCTCGTTTTCCGACGAGGTCGGGGCCGGTCTGGTCATTTGGCATCCCAAGGGGGCCATGCTCAGGACGATCATCGAGGACTTCGAGCGCAGGGAACACCTGAAGCGGGACTACGATATCGTTGTCGGGCCGCAGATTCTGAAGACCGACCTGTGGCAGCGTTCCGGCCATTACGACAACTATCGCGAGAACATGTATTTCACCGAGGTGGATGAGCAATCCTTCGGCATCAAGCCGATGAACTGTCTCTCCCACATGATGATCTACAAGTCCCGCCTCCGCAGCTACCGTGACCTTCCCCTGAGGCTTTTCGAGCTGGGAACAGTCCATCGCCATGAAAGAGCCGGCGTTCTGCACGGCCTTCTGCGGGTCCGTTGCTTCACCCAGGACGACGCCCATATACTCTGCACCCCGGAACAGCTGGATAGCGAGATCAAGGGGGTCATCTCCTTTGTGCAGGATGTGATGGGAGTTTTCGGTTTCGAGTTCGAGATGGAGCTTTCCACCCGTCCGGAGAAATCCATTGGGTCTGATGAGGACTGGGATCGTGCCACCAATGCTCTGCTCGGCGCGCTGAAGGATTCCGGGCGTCCTTTCGAGATCAACGAGGGCGACGGTGCGTTCTATGGCCCTAAAATCGACATCAAGTTGCGCGACTCCCTTGACAGAAGGTGGCAGTGTGCTACAATCCAGTGCGATTTTACGCTCCCAGAGCGCTTTGATCTGACTTACATCGACGCAGATGGTGAAAAGAAGCGCCCTGTCATGGTGCATCGGGTAATTCTCGGCTCCATCGAGCGCTTTATCGGCGTGTTGATCGAGCACTTTGCCGGCAGTTTTCCTGTCTGGCTTTCCCCCGTCCAGGTGGTTGTGCTTACAGTTACCGACAATCAACTGTCCTTTGCCCAGCAGGTGTATGCAGAGTTACGTGCAGCTGGCCTCAGGGTTCAGCAGGATTTTCGCAACGAGAAACTTGGCTTCAAGATTCGTGAAGCTCAACTGCAGAAAATACCCTATATGTTGGTTATTGGTGATAAAGAAGTCGAAGCGGGCATGGTTACTCCAAGATTCCGGGACGGCAAGAATCTTGACAGCATGAAGTGTAGTGATTTCATTGAATTTATAGAAAAGGAAGTCAAAGGCTTTCATTGAGGAGGTGGCGTCATAGCTAAACCGACAGTCAACATCAATCAGGCAATAAGGGCAAAAGAAGTTCGCGTTGTGGGGGCTGAGAGCGAGCAGCTTGGTATCCTGCCACTCCGTGAAGCATTGGCTCTGGCCGAGAGCCAGCAGCTGGATCTGGTTGAAGTCTCACCTACTGCCGTGCCACCTGTTTGCCGGATCATGGATTACGGCAAATTCAAGTATCAGCAGAGCAAAAAACTGCAGGAAGCCAAGAAAAAGCAGGTTCAGGTTCAATTGAAAGAGGTCAAATTAAGACCAAAGACCGATGAACATGACCTGCAGTTCAAGATAAAACATGTTCGGAGATTTCTCGAAGAGGGCAATAAAGCCAAGATTACCGTCGTGTTCCGAGGAAGGGAGATTACCCACCAGGAACTGGGCATGAGTGCCCTGGACAACTTTGCTTCCGAATTGCAGGATATAGGAATCGTAGAGGTAAAACAGAAAATGGAAGGGCGCAGCATGTTCATCATTGTCGCCCCTAAGACGAAAACGAAATAAAGGAAAATAAGGAGAAGGACCATGCCTAAAATCAAGACCCACAGAGGCGCTGCCAAACGCTTCAGCAAGACCGGAACAGGTAAGATCAAGAGAAGTCATGCATTCACCAGCCATATTCTTACCTCCAAAACCAGGAAAAACAAGCGTAACCTGCGCAAAGGCGCTATCGTCGAGGCTGTCGATCACAAGAATATCGCCAAGCTGATCCCTTACATGTAATAAGGCGGTCGCTGGTCGGCTGTCGGCGGTTGATAGTTTAAAAACACCGGCGACCACCGTCCATCGCCTGCCGACCGATTTAAGTCCGTGAACCGTGAGGAAACGTCTCCCCTTGCGGATCCGGCAAATAAACAACAAAAGGAGTATGTATGCCACGCGTTAAAAGAGGTTTTAAAGCGAGACAGAGAAGGAACAAAGTGTTAAAGCTGGCCAAAGGCTACCGGGGCGCCAGGAGTAAACTTTTCAGGAGTGCGACCGAAGCGGTGGACCGGGCATTGAATTATGCCTTTCGCGACCGGCGCGTCAAGAAAAGGGACTTCCGCGCACTCTGGATCACCAGGATCAATGCAGCGGCTCGGATAAACGGAATTTCCTACAGCAAACTTATCCATGGTCTTAAACAGGCCAAGGTGGAGGTCGATCGGAAAGTAATGGCCGATCTGGCTGTATCCGACCCACGTGGCTTTGCCGAGATTGTTTCGCTGGCCAAGGCCAACGCTTAGCACATAAAATAAACACTTTCAAAAAAGAAATGGGATGAAGTCATCTCATTTCTTTTTTTATACAAGGTAATGCTATGAGGGAAAAACTAGAGGCACTTTTGTCGGCAGCCACAGCAGAGCTTGCGCATGTTGCAACCGAAGATTCTTTACAGGACCTGCGGGTAAAATATCTCGGCAAGAAGGGTGAGCTGACAGCGGTCATGAAGGGACTTGGCAGTCTTTCTTCCGAGGAACGTCCGCTTATCGGACAGATTGTTAACAAGGTCAAGACTGAGCTCGAAACAAGAATCGATGCTGCGGCATTGCAGATACGAGAGGCCGGCAAGGCTGAAAAGCTTCGCTCGGAGCGCGTGGACGTAACACTTCCCGGCAGAAGACTCCCCGTCGGCACCAGGCATCCCATTACCCTCATCACTGAAGAAATCTCCGATATTTTTGCGGGACTCGGCTTTCTGGTCGCAGAAGGACCAGAAATAGAGCATGATTTCTACAACTTCGAAGCCCTGAACTTTCCCAAAGATCACCCTGCCCGTGATATGCAGGATACCTTTTTCATCAGCGATACCTTGCTGCTTCGAACCCATACGTCCCCAGTTCAGGTACGCACCATGCTCAAGCAACCGCCTCCGGTGCGGATCATCGCCCCTGGCACCGTTTACCGTTGCGACTCTGATGCCACCCATTCACCCATGTTCCACCAGATAGAAGGACTGATGGTCGACAAGGGGATAACCTTCGGCGATCTGAAAGGCATCCTGACCAACTTCATCAACCAGCTGTTCGGCAAGGATACCGGGGTAAGACTGCGGCCCAGTTTTTTCCCGTTTACGGAGCCCAGTGCCGAGGTTGACATAGCCTGTGTCATCTGCAAGGGCAAGGGGTGCAGGGTATGCAAGAACACCGGCTGGCTGGAAATCCTCGGTGCTGGTATGGTTGATCCCGAGGTCTATCGGCATGTCAATTACGATGCTGAAGCATATACCGGTTTTGCCTTCGGTATGGGGATCGAGCGTATTGCCATGCTCAAGTACGGTATCAGCGACATGCGGCTGTTGTTCGAAAATGACCTGCGGTTCCTCAAGCAGTTCTAGTTTCTCAATAAATCTTAAAGTGTGAGAATATGATAGTTACCTATAATTGGCTCAGAGAATTTGTCGATTGCGATTTGCCCGTGGCAGAACTTTCCGACCTTCTTACCATGCTCGGCCTGGAGGTTGAGCGCGTCGAAACGGTGGGCGCAGGGATGGACGATGTTGTCGTCGCCCAGGTTCTGGAGAAAAACCAGCATCCCAACGCGGACAAGCTGTCATTGTGCAAGGTCAATAACGGGGCCGAAATATTGACCATTGTCTGCGGCGCCCAGAACTTCAAGGCGGGTGACAAGGTTGCCCTGGCCCAGATCGGCGCTGTTCTCCCCGGTGAATTCAAGATCAAGCGCTCGAAGATAAGAGGCGAAGAATCCTGCGGCATGCTCTGTTCCGAAAAAGAGCTTGGTCTCGCCGAAGAGTCGGCGGGCATCATGATTCTGTCAGCGGATCTGCAGCTCGGCATGCCTGTGTTTTCAGCCCTCGGTCTGAAGGATACCATCTTTGAAATCGGCCTTACCCCGAATCGGGCCGATTGTCTCAGCATCATCGGCATTGCCAGGGAAGTTGCCGCCAAACTTGGGAAAAAGGTGAAATACCCGGAACTTCGGCCTGTGGAAGGTGCAACTGCCGTGACCGACATCACCTCGGTAACGATTGAGGCGCCTGAGCTCTGCCCACGCTACACAGCGCGCTATGTTTCAGGCAGTAAAATCGGACCTTCCCCCCAGTGGATGGTAAACAGACTGAAAGCCGTCGGGCAGCGATCCATCAACAACGTGGTGGACATCACCAACTACGTGTTGATGGAATATGGGCATCCGCTGCATGCTTTCGACTTCAAGTTCCTGTCAAAAGGAAAAATCGTTGTCAGGCAGGCAGCAGAGGGGGAGAAGTTTGACACACTTGATGGCCAGGTACGAACCCTTCAGTCCTCGGATCTGACCATCTGCGATGGAGACAGGGCCGTTGCGTTGGCCGGGATCATGGGAGGAAAGAATTCGGAAATAGCTGATGACACCACCGATATTCTGATAGAGAGCGCCTACTTCAATCCTTCGGCCATTCGCCGCACATCAAAGCGTCTGGGGCTTCATACCGAATCCTCACATCGATTCGAGCGCGGCACCGATGTGAACATTCTGCCTATTGCCCTTGATCGTGCAGCTTCCCTGATTGTCGAACTAGCCGGCGGAACTCTTGCCAAGGGGGTTGTCGATGCGTACCCTCAGCCTGTTCCGGAAAGGCAGGTACCGGTCCGTGTCGATCGGGTCAACCAGGTGCTCGGTATTAAACTTTCGGCAGCTGATATCAAGGAACTATTCGAAAGGCTTGAATTCACGGTGACGAAGTGTGATCAGGGGATTATGGAGGTGACTGTACCTTCTTACCGTGTGGATATCGAGCGGGAGATCGACCTGGTTGAAGAAGTTGCCAGGCTGCATGGTTTCGAGAATATTCCGGTGACAATGCCACAGGCAAGGATTTTTTCCGAAACAAAGTCATCCTATTTGACCAGTGCAAAAACGGTTAAAGATCTGCTTGTTTGTCAGGGTTTGAGCGAGGTCATCAACTACAGCTTTTTTGCCCCCGATGCCTATGACAAGATACTCCTTGCGGGAGATGACTACCGGCGCAACACAATTCAGCTTCTCAACCCACTGTCTGACGAGCAGTCCATAATGCGTACAACGCTGCTCCCTGGGCTGCTTGAAACGGCGGCAAGAAATGCCAGCTTCCGCATCCTGAACCAGCGCATCTTTGAGATGCGGCGCATATACCTGCCAAGGCATGCAGACGAGATGCCCGAGGAACCTCCGTTCGTTGCCGGTCTGTTGACAGGATTGCGCAGTGCTGAAGGCTGGAACCAGGCAAAGACAGAGGTCGATTTTTACGATGTCAAAGGCATCCTGGAAAATATTTTTGCCGCCTTGGACGTATCCGGCTATTCCTTTGAAGTAAGGGAACCTGAGCCGTTCTATCACCCTGGAAAATCCGCCTTTATAATCTGCAACGGTGATGTGATCGGCTCCTTGGGGGAGTTGCATCCTACCGTTCAGGAAGCATACGGTCTTGAAAAACCGCTCTTCTATTTTGAGTTAAACTTCGAAAAATTGGTTGAGTGCCGCAGGGAGGACCATAGCGTCTCCGCGCCCTCGCGTTTCCCTGATACTTACCGGGATATTGCATTGCTTGTCGACGATGATGTCTCGGCTGAAGCTGTCGTCAATTGCGCCAGGAAAGTTAAGGCTGCAGAGATTGCCCAGATAGAGATCTTTGACCTGTACAAGGGGAGTAATATCCCGGCAGGACAGAAGAGCATCGCCATAAGGGTCCGCTACAGCTCCAAGGAAAAAACGCTCACGGATGAGGAAGTCAATCCCGTTCACCAGCAGGTTATTCAGATGCTGCAGCAAAAATTAAATGCCTCCATTCGCTAAAAATGGGTTGATTATGGATTCCCCCTGTGATATAAACCAACGCGCTGTCGAACTTGGCTGCCCACCGAATTACTGATTTAGTTGAGGGGTTTATGACGAAAGCTGATATTGTTGAAAGGATTTACGAAAAGGTTGGTTTTTCAAAAAAAGAATCGGCAGAACTCGTCGAGACTGTCTTTGATCTTATAAAAAGCACCCTTGAAGAGGGCGATAAAATCAAAATCGCTGGATTCGGTAATTTCGTCGTCAAGGAAAAGGCAGACCGCCGGGGTAGAAATCCCCAGACCGGGGAAGAAATTACCATCTCTGCAAGGAAGATTCTCACTTTCAAGCCGAGTCAGGTTCTTAAAGCCGCCATCAATAATCAGTAGTTCTCTTCAGGGATGCTTCAATTCGGGACAAGCTATTCTACAAAATCGGAGAGATTTCGGAACTAACAGCCTTGAGGCCCTCTGTGCTGCGTTTTTGGGAGACCGCGTTCACCGATTTAAATCCTAAGAAAAGCAAAAGCGGACAGAGACTCTACTCCAAGGAAGATCTTGAAGTAGTTAAGCAAATCAAGCAGTTGCTTTATAATGAAAAGCTGACCATAGATGGAGCCCGTAAAAGGCTTGGAGAAAGAATTAACAACTTAGAAGCAATGGGCGACGAAAACAGCAGGCAAGTCGAGAGGCTTAAGCAGATTATACAGCATGCGGTTGCCCAGTTGCAGGATCTGAGAAACACAATGTAGCATATCGGTGCGTAGCGCAGCCTGGTAGCGCACTAGACTGGGGGTCTAGTGGTCGCTGGTTCGAATCCAGTCGCACCGACCATATTGAGAAGGGTTTCCGAAAATTTTTCCGGAGACCCTTTTTCTTTGTCCGCAGAAGTTGTTGGTGCCCCATCACAATCATCTTTTGCCTTTGTGCTCTGATTGGAGTATATTGAGGCCCATCTAATTTTGCTGCAGTAGGTCAACCCCATCCTTTTCGAGTTTCATAGAGCCATGACTCTGCCCATGAAAAAAACTACCTTCCTGGTTGCCTTTGCCCTGTGCCTGCTATTTCCTGCTTTTGCGTTTGCAACTCTATTAACTGCCGATACCACATGGCAGGGAGAAGTCACCGTCAACGAAGATGTGATTGTTCCGTCAGGTATCTCCCTGACCCTCAAACCAGGCACTGTTGTAAGGATAATTCCCGCCGATACTACCAAGACTGATCCTGAATACATATCTCCCTTAACCGAGATCACCGTTCGTGGAACATTGAAAGTGGAGGGCACAAGGACTTTCCCGGTCAAATTTTCTTCGCCTGGCGAAGCCAAAAATGCTTCATGGGCTGGTTTGATCGTGGATGGAGGCAGGGCTTTCCTCAGTGGATGCAGTATAGACAATGCGGAAACTGCCTTGCATGTCATTGAGGGAACGGCAACAGTGGACGGCTGCAAAATCAATGGGAACCGGTATGGAGTATCGGCAATCGGGCCAAAAAGTTCTGTGGTCCTCAAATCCACTACTGTTGCAGACAATGATTTCGGGGTCTACGCTTTCAGCGGTGCCAGGATCGTGCAGCATAATAGCACCATTGGCAACAACAGGAAAAAGGATTTCCATGCAGCAGATCTCCAGCAGCCGGCAGCTCAGATTCCCCTCAGCACTACAAAAGACCTGCCTGTCAGTAGAATCTACCAGGATGAGGTGCTTTTGGGCAGCACAATCTGGCAAGGGCACATCATCGTCAAAGGGATCATCCGAGTGCCTGAAGGAGCCAGGCTGGCGATACTTCCGGGTACTGTCATCGAATTCAGCAGAAGAGATTCAAATGGTGATGGGATTGGCGAAAATGGACTGATGATACAAGGCAGTATTTTGGCCAAGGGGAGTGCCAAGGAACCGATTATCTTTCGTTCGGCCGAAAAAGGCAGGTCAGATACTGACTGGGACGCTATAAACATCATGGGCAGCGATGGAGTCCAGAACCTGATCGAGTATTGCCAGATAGAGGGCGCCTATCGAGGGCTCCATTTTCATTTTTCCAATGTGGCGGTGACGCATTCAGTGCTGAAGGGAAACTATCGCGCTATTCAATTTCAGGAATCCCTGGTTGTGCTCCATGGCAACCGGTTGTATGAAAACAAGAGTGGCATCCAGGGCAGGAACTCTACTATCGATATGTCAGGCAATCTGATCAGCAGCAATTACATAGGGGGAAACTTCTTCAGATGTAACCTGCAGGTCAGGCAAAACGAGTTCATTGGCAACAGGAGGGATGGGCTGAGACTAAGGGAAGGGGTTACCGTCATGGAAGAGAATCTGATTGACGGTAACAGGTTTGGCCTCATGGTAGCTGACACTTTTTCCGGCAGGTTTAACCGTAACGTTGTCTCCAATAATGCTGAAACAGGCTTATCCCTGAAAAATTCCGACAATATAGAACTTTTCGGAAATTTTGTGGCGAACAACGGCCTCAACGGGATGAATCTGCAGGAAACCAGAGCCGAGATCAAGGGGAACCAGATTGCCGCCAATGGTGAACGGGGACTAGGGTTGCTCTCCTTTACCGGAACCCTTACCGGCAACAGCTTCATGGGCAACGGACTCTGGGCAATTGATCAGGAAGGTACAAATGATGTGGAAGCACCGGACAACTGGTGGGGGACTGATGAGCCTGCCAGGGTGATCTTTGATCGCAGAAACCATCCTTCCCGAGGCCGCATCATTTCCGATAATCCATTGACACAACCGGTGCCCTTCGTCTGGCCGCTGGCCAGCGTGGCTACTCCGACCGTATGGCAAGGCGAGATTATCGCAAATCGCAGGCTCCAGATTCCCACGGCGAGTACTCTTACTCTTTTGGCTGGAACTAAAGTCTTGTTTGCCGAAGGTTCAGGAATGACAGTCAACGGTAAAATCGTTGCCAGAGGTGAAAAAGGCCGCGAAGTCATTTTCACCTCCGCAGGTAAAAAATTGCCGGGTACGTGGGACGAGGTGCTTCTGGAGCATGCAAACGGCAGTGTCATCTCCCATGCGGTTTTCGAGTATGCCCAATGGGGCCTGCACAGCCATTTTACCAAACTGTCCCTTGCCGACAGCATTTTCCGCAACAATAATGGCGGCATGCGTTTCAGAAGCGGCCCGGTATCCATTAAACGGTGCCTTTTCAGGGATAATTCCATAGGTATCCGTTCCTATCGTGGCAATGGGAGCATTGAGGCGAGCGACATAACCAGGAATGAAACGGGTGTATTTGTCAGAGAAAAAGGCAGTGGTCTGAAAATCAACGGCAGCAACCTGTTTGACAACACCGGCTACAACGTCAGGATCGGCGACTTTAACGACGAAAATGTGGATGCCGCCGGAAATTGGTGGGGGGAGGGTATCCCGGCTAACACCATTTTTGACGGGCGTAATGAGCCTGGCATAGGCGTGGTAATTTTTGAGCCATTTCTCTCAAAGCGGGTCAAGACAGGGAATATAGTGCAATGAGAAAATCAGCACTCGCAATTTTACTTTTGTTGTTCATGGTCACTTTCAGTTATGGTGAAGATATGGCTGCGCAAACATTCATCTTCCGCGGGAAAATTGTCGATATGGCCGGCAAGGGAGTCTGCGGTGCCGAGGTTTTCATCTACGACAGTACCAATACCAGGCGCCCCGCTGATTTCATTACCGGACCATCCGATAAGGAGGGCAGCTACACCATCCAGTTGCCTGCAGGCAAAAGATATTGGGCTGTGGCAAGGGTGCGCCAGGATGGCAAGTATGGTCCACTGTCACCTGCGGCCCAGCATTCAGGTGAACCTGTGGCCATTGATGCCGATGAAGGGCTCGTTGAACGGCAATTCATCGTTGCCGATATACGCCAGGTGGCGAAGGGCAAACAAAAAGCCAGAGAGGATATGGTCAAGGTCCGTGGAAGGGTGGTAGACGGTGAGGGGGCGCCTGTCAGCTCGGCGTATGTGCTGGTCAACGCCATGAGGGAGGTGAGCCAGCTGCCCGATTATGTCTCCGGCTGGACCGAGGAAACCGGCCTGTACACCCTTTATCTGCCTCCCGGCGAATATTTTATCGGCGCCGCCGTAACCTTTCCCACTGGTCCTGGAATGAAGCTGGAAAAACGGCTGTCTGCAGTATCATCCCAATCGGATATTGCAATCGACGTGGTATTAACGGCAAAATAGCTGATGCGAGGAGGATGTTTTATGAAGAGGTTGGTTGTGCTGGTGATCTTTACCCTTCTGGCCGTTATGGCAACCCAAGCCAGGGCTTGCGTCGGCAAGGTGCTCTATATCGGTGTCACCAACTCCCCCAATGATCAATTGCTTGCTGAAATGATCTCCGTCCTTGTCACCGAGAGGACCGGCACCTCCGTCAAAATCCTTACCTTCAAGACCGGGGCCGAAATATACAATGCGGTCAGGCACGGCCAGGTGGGATTGATCATTGAAAACACAGATCACGGGCTGGAGCTGGTCAAGCGACCTAGGGAAGCCAACGCCAAAACTGCATTCGAGATTGTAAAAAGAGAGCATCGCAAGACATTCAACCTTGTCTGGCTCGAGCCACTGGGCACCTTGACCGGCAATGGCTCCAGCCAGCTGGTTGCACCGGTTATTTCTCTCGAGATTTTAGGCAATCTGCCGGCTCTACCGAAATTGATCAACAAGCTCACCGGGATTGTCAATGACAACAACTATTCCAGAATGGTCAAAATGGTAAAGGCCGAGGACAAGCCGAACAAGCTGGCCCGGGAATATCTCAAGGCAAAGAAGTTAATCTGATGCACAGTCTGCTTTGCGGATGAAAGGTTCTGTCTTGCTGCCACCGGGTCTGAAATCACGAATTATCAATGGTCTCTCCTCAACGGAACTGGCAATTGCCCTTTTCGGTATATTGACCATCGTTGCAATACCAGGAACCTTCACCGAATCACGGGCGATTTACTCAAGCCCACTGTTTGTCAGTCTGCTGGCCCTGATGGCATTGAACCTTATATGCTGCAGCATGAAAAGGTGGCGCTCGTTAGCCGGATCGACCCTCGTTCTTCATGGAGGAGTTCTGGTTACTCTTTTGGGCTGTGTGATCACCTCCTTTGGTTATGTGGCCACGGTGAACGTTTATGAAGGCACCTTTGTAGACGAGGCTTTTCGCTGGGACCTGAAGAGGGATGCCCCATTCCACATGCGGCTATGGGTAAAGCAGATAAATCGCCAGTATTACCCGGTGCCGGTCCGCGTCGGTGTCCTGCAGGGTAACGAAAAATACGGCCTGTTCACCCTTGCCACCGGTGAAAGTTTTGAACTGCCCGGTTATCGTGTCTCGGTCACGGACTTTGAGCCCAAAAATCTCAGGCTGGTACTTGTGGTTCACAAAGGGGACGGGATCGTCGGCACAGCCGACACCTCCGGTAACAGCACGCTGCCTCTCGATTTCCCTTATGCTTTCAAGCTTGTCTCCTATAAAAATCCCCAGCTCAAGAGGATGTGGGTCGATCTTCAGCTATCCAGTGATGACAAGCCCCCTGTCTCGGGGACATCGGAAATCAACGCACCGTTTTCCTGGCAGGGACTCTGTTTCTATCATACACAGACTGGAACCGACGGAAATGGCCGCTCCTTCGCAGGCATTCAGATAGTGAAAGATCCGGGCCGGCCTGTTGTTTTCTGCGGCTTCGCAATCATGTGTCTTGGGGCAGTTCTTGCTTTTTGGCGAAGGTTTGCACAAAGATAAATTCCCTGTCGGCCCTTTGCCTTTCATGCATTGGTCGCTGATACAACATTCCATAAAGGAGGGCGTGTTGTTGAAAAAGGTATTTAGAAACCCTGATGTGATGTGGCGCGAGGAAGAGGACTCTCTTTTGGAAGCGAGCGCAGGGCTGGAGAAGGGGAATGACGTGACCGAAGTGGGCACCTCGCTGCTCTTCTCGGACGGCATCATGATTACTCTGAACCTGATGGGCACCGAAATATGGAAGATCTGCGACGGCAGGACCGTCGAGGAGATCATCGATTCCTTACTGGCTGACTTTGAGGTAGAACGAGCAGTACTGTCTCAGGATGTGCATTCGTTTTTGCAGGATCTGGAACAGAAAGGGTTTATCTTCTATGGGTGAAATTCAGCTTAAGGCACCGCTTACGATAAACTGGGCTGTCAACAATAACTGCAACTTCGCCTGCCGCCACTGCTATAGCCGCAATGATGCCATGAAAGAAATAGACTGCAGTATGTTATGCCAGTGTCTTGAGAAAGTTGCCACGGCTGGTGTCATGTCGGTCAATTTCGGCGGTGGCGAGCCGCTGCTGCGTCAGGACTTGGCGACGATCGCTTCTTGTGCTGCCCAAAGCGGCATGCGAGTATCCATGAACAGCAATGGTTACCTCATCGACCGCAAGAAAGCCCTGGAATTGAAAGAGGCCGGGTTCAGCAAGGTGGGCATCAGTATCGACAGCCACGTTCCTGCCATCCATGACCATTTCCGTGGTGTGTCCGGCAGCCACGGGCGTGCCGTAAATGCTTTGGCATACTTGCAGGAGGCAGGAATAAAGACTTCCATCTCCACAGTTATCTGCAAGTTGAACCACCGTGACGTTGCTCCGCTCATAGATTTGGCGGAAAAACTCCATGTGGAGCAGCTCAACTTCCACAATTTCAAATGTTCGGGCCTCGGTTATTCCAACAGGGATGATCTGGACCTGACACCTGAGGAATGGCAGTCATTTTACGCAGAGGCGATAATGGAAAAACAGCGGGGGCGTAAGCTGGACATCTCCCTGGATGATCCGATAATCGCCTCATTGGGAATGCATGACACCAACAACATGGTCAAGGGGAGTGTCTGCGGCAAGCTGTCCCTGAACATAAAGTCCAATGGCGACATTACCCCCTGCGGTTTCATACCCATCGTCATCGGCAATATCCTTGCCGACGACCTTCGGGAGCTATGGAAGAGCTCATCGATTCTGGAAAAGCTGCGCAACAAAGTGGCGACAGGTAAATGTGTCGGCTGCAGCGACTACAATGAATGCCTTGGAGGCTGCAGTGCCCGTGCCCTTGCGTTGACCGGCGATTTCAACAGTCCCGATCCCCACTGCTGGCAGCCATGAATTTCAGTGAGCTGAAAACTCCCATCAGGATTTACTGGGATTTGCCTGCCGACGCTGCTGATAATGATTGTCTCAGTGTCGGTGAGCAGATCATAGTGCTGAAGATACTCAGTCTCGATCTCACCGCTACGAAGGCCACTCCCGGCGCCATTTACCTGCCATTACTGGAATTATTTTCCCCGGTTCAGATTGCCCTTTCTTTGACCATTCCCCTGGCGACCATTACTCCTGCACTTCTGGATCAGATCTGCCATTACCGCCTTAGAAATCTCTATGTGGCTATTGAAGAATCAGCAGACCTTGCCCGAGTGAATCGCCATGATTTCCGAACTGCCGGCGTACCGGTACCAGGGATCTCTTTTGCCGTTGCAGCTGATAATTACCATCAGCTGCCGGAGATATACTCGTTCTGCGCCAATCATGGTTTATCACTGGTATTGCCCATGCAACGGCTCTCCTGTGGTGGAGGCTATTTTGCCTTGGACAGGCAACAGCGGCAGAAACTCTCCGATGGAATAAAAGAGGTGGTCAAGCCTGACAAAATGCAGGTTGTTATCCACGACCCTTTTTTGTGGCGGGTGTTCTTCCCGACCCTTCATTTTCCGGAAGGGAGTTGCCAGGCAGCCAATACCATGCTTAGCATCACGGCCAGCGGTGATGTTTACCCCTGTCCGTCTCTTCCCGTGGCCTTGGGGAATCTCAAGGAGATGACACTGTCATCAATTGTGCATTCGATGGCAAAAAGAAGCTTGCGGGAGAACTTGATGAAGACGCCCAAAGGGTGCGACGGGTGCTTAGAGCTGTCGGGTTGCTTTGGCGGGTGCCGTGGCAGGGGATATTTTGCCGGCGGTTCCTGGGATGAACCTGATCCCTGTTGCCGTTAACCGTTTTTTGCTCAGTCTTGACGCTCGCGGCTCAGCAAGCATGTCAGCAGAATAAATATGAAGCCGGCGAGAACTGCCACTTTACCGTAAAAAGGAACACCGGCGGCGGTTCCTGCCAGTGTCCATGATTGTACGACGGCACCGCCGATAAGCATTCCAACGACCACCAGACCCGCATCTGCGTCTCCTTCACCTGATTTTATCAGCTGTCGGAACGGGCAGCCGCCGATCAGCACCGATATCCAGCCTGCCAAGAGCATTCCGAGAAAACTCCATAGATGGTCCAGATGGGCTCCCGGTTGTCCGAACATACCGGGATGAAATCTGCCGGAGCTGATGCTGGTGACAGTTCCTGCAGCAACGAAGGCCAAGAATCCCCATGGCATATGGGACCTGAAACCCATTAGAATAGCGTCGCGGACACTACCGGTGATGCAGAATCTGCTTCGCTGGGCAAAGGCTCCGAGCAACAGACCGACGCCAAGGGAAACGGCCATTGGTGCATATTGTGCTGCGCTTCCTGTGCCTGAAGAGAGGATGAATGCCGGCGGGAATATCATAAACAGCAGCAAGATGCAAAAAAAAGCAGGGATAAGCAGACCGCTGCTGCCGGTTTGCTTTCCGGAACTCCCCAATTCTACACCATTGGCCAATCCCTTGAGACCGATCCAGACACCTGCAACCAGGCCGGCAACTCCAGCCAAAGCAGTGAGGTCCCCGGCTGTCAAACGGAGAAACAGCTTGATAGGGCAGCCTATAAAGACGGCGCAACCGATTATCAGGAATATCCCGGCAATCAACCGTGGCAGCGGATTGTTGCCCCCATGGGCACGAAACTCCCTGAAAGCGGCGGCGCTCAACATGGCGCCCAAGACAAAACCGACCAGTTCAGGACGCAGGTACTGCATGCGTGAGTTGTCGTGGAAACCCAATGCCCCCACACTGTTCTCGATAAAGCATGAAACACAGATGCCGGAGTTTTCGGGATTACCCCAGACGGAGAGCAGCACTCCGAAAGTCCCCATCAAAGCACCGGTAACAACAATGATCCAGAAATGCCGGTCTTTCAGATTCATTCTTACTCACATCCCCCTGCAAGGCGGCTTCTAAGGTAATTGATATTTTTAACTGCAGCGGCCAGGGAAATGTTGTCCGGGTTAGCCCTGGCTCTCCTGATTATCTGCTGTCCTTCCTCGACAAGACGTTTTACGTCATCTCGTCTTGACAGGGGATTTTTACGGTCAATGTAGTTGCCGCTTAATTTTATGCCCTGGACATAACTGGAAACGGCTTCTTCTATTGCCCCTGCCTGATGGAGGATCTGACCTTTCATTATATAACCGTGGGCTTCACCCGGGTAGGAACGGTTGAGCTCATCCAGTCGCAGGAGGGCTCCCTGCATGTCACCACGCAGGCGCAGGTCCTCCACGGGAGCATATAGTTTTTGCAGCAGGGTGACTCGTGCCTGGAAAGCCATCTCCCTTTCCATTGCTTTTGAGGTGGCGACGGCTGGGGCGTTTGTTTTACCGGATGAGGTATGCCTGCCAATCAGCATGGCCAGGGCCGCAAATACCATGAACAGTAACAGCCAGAGCAACTTATCGAATCGGTCTTTAAACACACGAGCCTCAGTATTTTTGATAGGGGGGCATATTCACACGGCGGGCCATGTCGCGAATCGTGTCATAGTCCTTGTCAAGCAGCTGCTCATATCCATCGGCCCAGGCAGCCTTCAGCACCTTGACCTGCTCGCCGTTGATTTCCACGGTATCGGTCGGTTTCAGTTCGAGTAGCGCTTGGCGGAACCTTGCGACAAGCTCAGGATCGGTCTTGGTTGCTGCTCCGAAAGTGCAGTATGGGATGAGGGGTGTCTGGCCAATAATGACAAAATCATCGGGGGATATTTTCCCTTCCCGTGCCATAACCTCAAGATCCAGCAGAGGGGCAGCACCAACGTCATACTGCCCGAAAAGCACCCCGTAAACCAGTTTTTCGTGTTTGTATGAACCTGAAGGGATGGCGTAAAAGGCGAGATCTTTCTCCGGGTCGATGCCTGACCGCAGCATCAGGTCGTACTCGGCAAGGTAGCCGGTTGGGGCCAGCATCGGCCCAAAGACCATCCTTTTGCCGCGGATGTCGGACAGCTTGTTTATGCCGCTCCCTTTGCGGGCGATAATGGCGCCGCCGGTACGGGAGCCGAAATTGCCGCGCTTGTCGGAGGCAATAATTTGCAGTTGGTAGTTCTCACGGAGAATTATATAGAGTAGGGAGTTCGTATGGGTGAAGGCAAATTCGCCATCGCGGAATCGCTTTTCGAAATCATGGGTATCAACCGGGACGGCCACGAAATCAACATTGAGCTTTTCCGAGAGATAACGGGTAAGGGGCTGAAAACGTGCCATTGTCTCCTGCTCGTTATTGCAATTCATATAGCCGATGCGCATCATCGGCCTCTTGCTCCGCTCCCGGCAGCCTGCCATCGAAGACATCGCAAGTATTAGCAGGATGAATAGCAGAAATAAATAATGCCTGCTGAAGATTCCGTGGACCATATAGTGGGTCTCCAATCAAAATGGATATGGAGGTAATCTAACAGACTAAACAACGCTAAACAACAATTTTGGGCTCGGGGTCATGCTTTTGAACTGCGGCGTAAAAGATCAGTAAGACATGTATCTTGACAATTGCTAATAATGTATATAAGGTTCCGGGCAATTTCGACTTTGGTTCCTCGCTATTGCATCAATGGTCAAATGACTATCGGCGTCCGTTTTACAACGTAATGGATCTTGCGCTGCCGGCAAAATTGAAAGGGGGGGAGTGGATACGGCATTGGGATAACCTGTTGAATTTACTCGGGGGCACATATTCGTATAAAAAAATATCCACGCAAACCTCGTGATAGCCAGAAAATTATTGTTTTAAACCAGCCGTTTTCAGACCTTGCTTGGTGCTGTACTTTAATGGGAGGGTTACTGTCTAGATTATGGGTACTGTTTTTGCATTCATTAGCTCCTAGAATTTTATTATTTAAAGACAAGCGCGGATGAAAAGGCTTCTTTTAATATATTTTGATTACTACTTGACTAAGGGGTAGAGATTATGGGTAAGGTTATCGCTAAGAAGATCCGAGGATTGAATCTGTGGGCAAAGGTGGCATTGACGGTGCTGTTTACTTTGACCCTGTCGGTGTTCATGTATGAGGGGTGGTATAAGCCACATGAAATCATGGCCGCTTCAGTGACCTATAATCTTCAGGTCAATTCAGGGACCACGGTCGCAACCGGAGTTTTGACCGACTCGAGTGCATGCGGAACAAATAATACCGGGGCTGTTACAACCCTAATGGATACATCCGCTTTTGCTTGCGCCAGTCAGCGTGCTGTCCATACTGTTTCCGGTGCAGGCACTATTGTGGAGGCGTATTTTAATTCTGCATATGCTGTTGCCACCACGGTAACAGGCACCTCCTTTAAAGTAAGGCTTCGCGACAGTGGGTCTGGTGGATGGACTGCCGGTGTCAGGTTATTTTATGTGACTTCGAGCGGGACAAAAACAGATTTCACCGGCACTGAAGTGACATCGGCGGTGGCATCGGTAGGAGATTCAACAGTCACTCTGTCATTGACAGGACAATCTGCGACTGTTCCTGTCGGTGCCAAGCTCGGCATCCGTGTTCGAGCGACAGCGGGTACATCAACTGCTAAGCGGGTATACTGGGGATCTACAGCTGATACGGCCGGAACAGGAACTTCTGGTGTTTTGATTGTTAATGAGGTTGTCGCGGCTTCCAATAATGCCAACCTTAGCAATTTAGTGCTCTCGTCTGGGACATTGACGCCTACCTTCAGTAGCACGACCACCTCCTATACCGCTTCTGTCGCCAATTCCGTCTCGTCTATTACCGTTACGCCGACAGAGGCGGACACGACGGCTACGACAACTGTTAATGGAGTTGCTGTCAACAGTGGTACTGCTTCCGGCCCCATTTCCCTTGCAGTCGGCTCCAATACGATCACAACTGTCGTAACAGCCCAAGATGGCGTTACGACCAAAACCTACACAGTGGTTGTTACCCGAGCAGGCTCCTCAAATGCAGATCTGAGTAATCTTGTTCTGTCCAGCGGTACGCTGTCACCTGCTTTCTCCAGTGCAACTACCTCATACACCGCCTCGGTAGCAAACTCCGTTTCCTCCATTACAGTAACACCCACCGAGGCTGATACCACCGCCACCACCACCGTAAACGGCACTGCAGTCAACAGTGGTACGGCTTCCGGCCCGATTGCACTGAGTGTGGGCGCAAACACCATAACAACTGTCGTTACTGCACAAGATGGCACAACCACCAAGACATACACCGTTGTCGTTACACGTGCGGCCGCTGCTTCAACAAATGCAAATCTGAGCAACCTGGTGCTGTCTTCCGGTACCTTGAGCCCTGCTTTTGCCAGCGGAACCATATCCTACACGGCCTCGGTCGCTAACCCCGTTGCCTCAATTACAGTGACTCCCACGGTTGAGGACGCGACTGCAACAGTTAAAGTGAACGGCACCACCGTTGCCAGCGGTACGGCATCCGCTCCCATAGCCCTTGTGGTCGGGTCAAACACCATTACCACGGTCGTCACTGCCCAAGACGGCACTACAACCAAGACCTACACGGTTACCGTCACTCGTGCCGCTGCTGTTAACGGCACCACTGCAGGAGCGCTTAGCTATTCGGGCGTTACCAGCAACTCGATCACGGTGACTGCACCTTTTACAGGTGACGATAACAACAATAACAGCTGTGTCATCAAGTGGGGTACTGTCAATGGGACCTATCCTAACACAGCAACCTCCGCAAAATCCGGCAGCTCCTATGTTGCTACCATCAATAACCTTGCTGAATCAACTATCTACTATTTCCAGGCGACATTCACTGACGCTGATGGCCGCACCCCGGCAAACGGCATAGTGACCGGGTCTACTTCCACTACTGCCTACGTAAATCCCCTGATGCACAGTGCAGCGAATCTTGATCCAAGCAACGCCAAAGGCTACGGCAATTGGGGCGCCGGCAAAGACTGCACCTGGTGCCACACCGCCGGTACCAATAACGTCAAGCAGGTTGCTCAGCAGATTGCCACCCCAACAGGCACAAGAAGCGTTACCTTCTCACGGATGACCTCCACCGTGACGAATGCCATGGATCTCTTCGGTAACGATCAGCGGTCGACCCTGAACCGTTCGACCAATATCTGCGAAGTCTGCCACCACCAGACAAATTTCCATCAATATAGCTCTTCCGTCAAGTCAGTCGGTAAATCCGTGACTTCCAATACCCATTACAACCGGGCGGAATGCATCAAGTGCCACCCCCACAACAAAGGCTTCAAGGGCAATGGCCACACTGTTCCACTTTATGCTACCAGTGCCGGCCACACCGATTGTTCCAGCGGCATAGGCTGCCATACCAACAGTACACCTGCTGGTACCTACCCAGCGACTGGCGGCACGCCACCTAACTGTCAGTCCTGTCACACCAAGGGGGATCCTCTGACCGCCAACATCGGCTGCGGCAGCTGCCATGGTGCTGCAGGCGGTACCGGCGAACCTAACGGCACCGTTCACCCGGATGTAGCAGGCAATCACTCCGTCCACGTCCCGGCCGCTACCAACGGTTGTACCACTTGCCACAATATCGGCGGCTCCGGCGGCAATGCCGATCACGGGCCCGGAAATAGTGGTAACACCACCACCAACCCTGCTGTCGTAAATCTTGACTCGGCACTTGGCTGGAGCAGCGCAACCTCAAAATGTTCTAGCGCAAGCTGCCATGGCAATGTCTACAGCACCACGGGATCATCACTCACGCCACAATGGGGCACCACCAACAATGGTTGCTCCGCCTGCCACTCCGCCTATCCTATCGGCGCAAGTGGCCCGGCAACCGGCGGCCATGGTACTCACAGCGCCTATGCATGTACCAACTGCCACGCGACAGGGACTTCGGCAACCGCCGCACCGTCAGTTGCCAATGGTCACACCGATGGTGATATCGACATAGTAAACGTCGGCTACCAGACTAACGTTACCAAGCACCCAGCCAACGATGGTTACAGTAACCGCACTTGCAGCACAACCTGTCATGGAAGCCCCTACGGCTCAGGCGCTGGCTCGACACCAGCCTGGGGCAGCACGGGCGCAGGTTGTGGCGCATGCCACAACGTAGCCGGCGCTTTCATTACCTACTCCTCACCTTCCAACCAGAAGGGTCCCAACACCGGCAGTCATTCGGCTCACATGAACTATGGCCGTTATATCTGTGATGAGTGCCATACCGGCGCCGTCTCCAATACAGTAACCCAGAGCTATGCCAACGCAGCCCATGGCGACACAGACATCGATGTTACGAACCAGGGCTACCCGGCCAACGTTGCCAAGCATCCGGCAAATTCCGGCTACTCCACCTGTACCCTTGCTTGTCACATTACCACCACCTGGGGGCTCAATACCCTTAAGTGTACCGATTGCCATGCAGCGGCCATCACCCGTACGAAAGGCCGGCCAGGGAAGCAACTTGCTGCTGTAACGGCCGAGTTCGGCAAGACTTACGGGCACAAGAAATCAACTCGTACCGCAGTCGCAGATGCTGACTGTATCGTCTGCCACCTGGAGGGCAACTTCACCACCCAGAAAACCTCCAAATATCACGCTGATGGAAATATCGATCTCCGGAACCCCGATGGCAGTGGTGAGGTTGCCATTACCGATAATAACAATGCGGCATTCACCTTCCAGCGTTTCTCAACATCATTTGCTTCAGGAACCCGGTCTTCGGCCATCAACAATACAGTTGCCAGTGTAATTACCCAGAAATTCTGCCTCACCTGCCATGATTCTGGAGGTGCTGCGAACACCACGGCAAGAGCTGGAACATCTCCAACTCCCACTGCTCCTTTTGGCGGAGGATATACTGTGCTTAATGCCTTCAGCCAGTTCGACCCGACCAACTCATCCAAGCACCCGGTACGTGCCGCCCGCTCGGCTGACTACCCAACCGCTGCCCGACTTGCCGATCCCTACAAACCGACCGGCACCCGCGGTACCTCTGGGACAAAGTCTTCTGGTGTAATTATGAGTTGCTTCGATTGTCACAACACCGGCCAGACTACCGGAATGAAGACACTCCGCACCATTTCAGCCCATGGCGACGCCAACGTTCTGATTCGCGGCGGCAACGCCACGACCAATGGTACTATTTATGTGTCCAGCCCGACACATTGCTCATCATGTCACCTCACCTATACTTATCCGGGCCACAATACCGGCGCAACCGGTTCGGCCTTTACTACAACTTCGGGTGATATGAACGGCACTACCTTCCTTAACTGTCATTACTGTCATGCAGATGCCAACACAGGCACCCGCCCGGCAAGGTCGGATAACTTCCACGGAACCAACGCCTTGCCGACCACAGGCGCTACCGCAACTGTCCGGTGGCTTGGATCGGCAGGCACCCCTGCTCAGGTGAACACCAGACCGTATGCCTTTATCCGTAACAGGATGAATCTGAGCAACCACCAACCGCGGATGATCGGCTCAAGTACCTACAGTCCGCAATGTTCCATGGTTTCCTATACCGGAGGCGCATGTTCCAACCAGTCCGGCAAGACCTATACGGTTGGCGGTACCTATTAGCCACCGGGTCAGTTAATTGTTCTTCAGCCCCGCCCATAAGGGTGGGGCTTTTTTTTTTGAACTGATACTGCTCGACATGACCAAATCCAGAATGATTTCTGCAACCGGAGGTTAACATGAGAATGCGCATACTTCTGTCTATGATTGTCGTTATATTCGCTTTTTCCGCTTGCAAGAAAGGTTCTCATTCCACATCACCTGACTTGAACACCAAATCTACGCTCCTGGCAAACATTCCTGAAGGTGCTGAGTTTGACGACGCCTTATTCAGTGATGATGGTAATAAGGTTGCGTATGCCGTGAAGTCCAACGGTAAGGAAGCGATGGTTATCAACGACAAGATGGGTATCTTTTACGAGCATGTTCGAGGTCCGGCATTTTCACCATCGGGGTCAGAGTGTGCCTATATCGCAAGAAAGGGGGGCAAAGAACTTGTGGTCGTGGACGGTAAGGAAGGAAAAAGCTACGACACTATTAACCACCTTGCCTATAGCAGGAGCGGCCGTGTTATATATTCGGCAACCCAAGGCGACCAATCCCTGATGGTATCGGATGGGAAGGAGATTGAACCCTTCAAGGGCACAATTTCCGATACCTTTCTCCTTTCCTCCCCCAAAAAAGTAGCCTTTGTCGCAGAGCAAAAGGGTAGTGCTCTGCATATTTGCAGTGAAAAGCTTAAAAGTTGTGTCACAGACAGGAATTATGACTCCATAAGTTTTGTTAACCTTGATGAATTACAGACACATCTGGCTTATTCTGCTACCTTGAATGGCCAGAGTGCCGTTATAATGCTGGATCTCGATGGTTCGGCCCCCAAGCCCGTTGAAACTGAGTGGTACGATCAAATCTTTGCCTTGGATCTTTCTGAAAATGGCAAACATCTTGCCTTTCTGGCGAGTCAGAGGGGGGAAACCTTCCTGGTTGTCGACGGAGTAAAGCATAAGACCGACAATCTCCAGTCTGTCTTTGAGCTGGTGGTTTCTTCAACAGGCAACACCATCCACACTGGCTTTCTTGGCGGGAAAGTTGTTTCCTTTCTAAACGGCAAAAATACCGGCAATACATATGACTCCATAAATTTCCCTTCTTTTAGCCGAAACGGATCGAATTTCGTTTATGGCGCAGCAATCGGCCCTAAGAATTTTATTGTGGTGAACGGTGCAAATGGTCCGGCCTTTGACAAGGTTGTTACGCCGCAATTTATTCCGAATGGAAATCATGTGGTATATCGTACCCGTAAGGATGGGGAGCGATTTGCCGTTGTCGCTGACCTGCAAGGTCATACTGTCAGAGAACTGCCTCATTACGATGGGGTATGGGACATTCAGGTATTTCCTGACGGTAAAACTGTCGGGTATGGTGCCAAAGTCGGTCGCACTCTCTGGTGGAAGGTTGATAACCTATTCTGATAACCATCTCTAGGCAGGATCTGGTTGCACCGGCTGTATTATTTATGCTAGGTTTATCGTGGCGATGAGCTGGGGAACCAGCGGTTGCAGACTTTTAAAATCATTTCTCCCTTGAACAAATTATCCATGCCGGCAGGTGGAAATGTCGCAATTACAAGATAAAACCGAACTTCATTCAGAGACATGTCCCGATGAACAGCCGGAGAGTTATCCTCTTCAGCCGCGCTTTCACCCGGTGCACAAGACAATTCGGCTGATCTACGATTTCCTGGCATCGGCTAGATTAGCCATGCTGCTCCTTGTGACAATCTTGATATGCAGTATTGTCGGGGTCACGATAATCCGCGGAATACGGGCCTGGGAATTGATCTTCAGCACTCTCTGGTTCAACAGCATCCTGGTGCTGCTTGTCGTAAATGTGGCCTGCTGCTTTTTCGGCAGGATCTGGCACAGAAAACTCACCATCATCTCCTTCGGCATGATCCTTTTCCATATCAGCTTTGTGGCTATTCTCTGCGGAATTGTATTTAACAGCCTCTTCTATTTTCGAGGAAACATCAGACTTACCGAAGGGGAAATTCTACCCAGCGGCGATTTCAACAGCTATGATAAGTATGAGCACGGGCGTTTTTTTTCCATTGATCGCCTTAAAGGTGAGGCATCCTTGATAAAAATGCACCGTGGGTACCGGGTTGGTAAAGAAGATAAACGCGCTGCATACGAGATCGAGGTCGGCGAAAGCGGACGTAAGAGTCACGGCATTATCTACATTACCCATAATCTGACCCATCATGGACTCACTTACTATACGGACCGGGAGGGATATTCACTGCTGGTGGTACTTAACGACTCCACCGGCAAGGAAATATATGGAGCCCATTTTCCTCTGCAGAGCCTAAGGCAAAAGGACGAGTCATTTCTATATACCACCGGCACTAAAGAAGGTCCTGCTCCGTTTATGTTTCCTCAGGACCCCATGCGACCGCTTATGGAATTGCAGCTTGCTTTCTCTCCTTCCTCCACAAATTATGGTGGCGGGGATGTGTCTTATGTGGTAATGCCTTTGGGAAAGGACCATAAAGAAGTCAGAGACTTTATTATCAAAGAGGGTAGGGTTGCGGTGGGGCAATCATTCTCTGCCTTTGGCTACCGACTTACTCCGAAAGAGGTCCGCTATTGGGTGGCTATGAACGTTCGTTACGAACCGGGCAAGCCGATAGTGTTGACAAGCCTCTGGATAGGGCTGGCTGGGATGCTTATTACAACCATTGGGCGGATGATGCGAAGTCGGATGTGATGCCGACTACCAATGAATTTCTAGTATACAAGGGGGATGAACAATGAAGCCGGCACTGATGTTTTTCTGGGCAGCTGTTTCACTGTATGGCGTGAGTACCTTTAGTTATATCTTCGGCATGATTGCCAAACAGGAGAAGTTGTTCACCATTGGCCTCTACAGCGCAGTGGCTGGTTTTATTCCCCATGTCATAGCCATTGCCCTTCGCTGGTCGGCAACGGGCATCACGCCGTTTATCGACATTTCCGAGTCGCTTACCCTTGGGACCTTTATGGCGGTCCTCATTTTTGTCGCTTTTCAGGCGTTCACAAAGAGGTTGCGGCCGTTGGGGGTGCTGGTCATCCCGGTGGCCTTTGTACTGCTCGGCTGGGCTGGAACAATGATGAAAGAAGTAGCCACGTCACTCTCCCCGGCATTGCAAAGTGGGTGGATTTGGGTCCACATAGTAGGGGCCTCATCAGGATTTGCTTCCGTACTTGTGGCTGCCGGCATAGGGCTGATGTACCTTCTGAAAGAAAGAAAATCGGGCGGGATTTATGACAAGTTGCCTGACCTTGGTGCACTGGATCTGTTGTCTTACCGCTTTGTTTCTGGCGGCTTTATCATGTATGGATTGATGATGATTTCAGGCTGCTTCTGGTCGAACCAGGTAAAAGGTAATTATTGGGGATGGGATCCGGTGGAGGTCTGGTCGCTCGTTTCATGGCTGGTCTATGGGATTTATCTCCACTTGCGCATTACTTTTGGGTGGCGAGGCACCAGGCTTGCCTGGTATGCGTTGATAGCTTTGATCTTCATGATCGTAAGTTACTGGGGTATCCCTTTCGGTGTGGAGACCTTCCATTCCGGGTTCCGCATCGAGCATAATTAGTAAGAAAAGGGGTTGACCTGTGCGCGCAATGACATTGATTACGGCAATCAGCATCGTAGGACTGTTAGGCACTGCTGACGCCATGCCCGGACTTGAAAAACGAGGTGTCGTCGTCCCAAGCGTGACTCCTGCCATGAACCAATCTCCGCACTCTACCGCCAGCGGTTCGAGTGCAGGTCCCACGGATATGGCCGGTGTCATTCAGAAGGCCATTCTTCCCGGATACCCGAAAATGCCCATAGGCGAAGCTTTCGGCAAATACGGGTATTTCAAAAAGAGGGAATGGCGCGAGACCAGGGCCGCGAACGGTAATATCTTCGTGGACTTTGTCGGCTACATTCCCACCGGTCTTTTCGATTTCAAGAAGAGGAGCGCCGGTATCACCGCCAGAGGGATAGAAGTAAAGTTCGTCATCTATCCGGATGGTGCCTATGGTTTGGCGATGATGACAAACGTCGAAATACGAAGCGGCGGAAGGATTTACCGAACACCCAGGGCTGATGCAAAGGTGGTACTCGATGCCATATATGCTAACCAAAAACTCGATCTCTGATGTTTGTTTCCGCTGTTGTTGCAGTTTGAAAGGTGCTTTATAAATGAAAGTCTGCATTATCTTCCCTCCGCTTCCCTTCGGCTGGACGCCGGTCGCACCGCCGATCCTTGAGTATCTTGCGGCATTAACGCACAGGGAAGATCCCAATATCGAGATCGAGCTGATAAGCGCCAGTGCCACCCCCGAGGCCATCGACAAAATCCAATGCGACCTGGCAACCATCAGCATCCTGACCCCGACAGCCGTGCCGGGATATATGATCGCCGATGCCCTTCGGGCTAAGGGCATAAAAGTCGTATTCGGCGGTATCCATGCCTCCTCCATGCCGGAAGAGGC
Source organism: Geotalea daltonii FRC-32 (assembly GCF_000022265.1). Classification (NCBI taxonomy): domain Bacteria; kingdom Pseudomonadati; phylum Thermodesulfobacteriota; class Desulfuromonadia; order Geobacterales; family Geobacteraceae; genus Geotalea; species Geotalea daltonii. The sequence goes on along the minus strand of NC_011979.1, from coordinate 3,692,722 downwards.
CAAATCCCACGGGGATGCGGTCGTCATCGGCGAGGCGGAATCAACGTGGCCGCAGGTCCTGCGCGACTTCAAGGCCGGCCGGCTGCAACCGTTCTACCGGGGGGAGCAACTCCCCCTCAACGATCTCCCAACCCCCTTTTTCGGGAAACTTTCCGGAGGGCACCAGTTCCGTGTCATCAATACTTCCCGCGGTTGCCCGTATAACTGCACCTTCTGCTCAGTCAAACCCTTTTATGGAGCAAGCATCCGCTTTCGCCCCATCGAGGATGTGGTGCGTGACGTCTGTGCCGTTCCGGAGAAGATGTACATCAATGGAGATGAAAATATCTGGTGGGAAGGATTCGAGCAGCGTGCAATCGATATGTTCACTGCCCTTAGAGGGAGCGGCAAGAAGTGGATGGGCTTCGGCAGCCTGCGCCCGGTATTGACACCCAGCGGTTCACGCATGCTGAACGCCGCCCGGGAAAGCGGAATGCTGACTGTTTGGGTGGGATGGGATGCCATTTCTGATGATTCTCTGACCGCCTACAAAGCAAACGGTAAAATTGGCGTCGACCGCGAACGAGCCGTCAGAACCCTCCGTGACCATGGCATTGATGTCTCATTGTTTTACATGCTGGGGGGGAGAAATGATTCCTTGGATGATTTCAAGCGTTCCGTGGAGTTGGCGGACCGTCTGGGAGTCAGCATGCATCCTTCGCTGCTTGTGCCATACCCGGGTACCGAGTTGCGTCGTCAGTATGAACCATACATCTATAAGGATCTTGGCTGGGAGTATTACACCGGGGCATATGCACTTTTTGATCACCCCGATCCGCGAATGACACCGGCAGCACGAGAAGAGGCATTTTACGAAACATCTCTGGAAATTCTCAGTAACTGGAGGATCTTTAGCCATATGCGTCATGTGCCGCTGTCTGGCTTTCCGTTTGCCCATATCCTGTCGCTGATGAATCAGCTGCCGGTGCGCAAAGGGATGAAGATCGCCTATGAAAAATGGAAGGAAGAGCAGCGGGCTGTCCGGGATAAACAGATTATGGGATAAGCGTAATCAGCTAAAAGATAATCTGGCGGTCGGGAAGTTTTCCTGACCGCCATTTTTATTGGTAATTATTTTTTTGGCAGTTTTTCCGATTGCAGTCCCGCAGGGTGATCCTTCAGTTCCTGTTTTTTCTCTTCGGCCTTGTACCAGTCAAGCGGCCGCTCGGTTTGATCCTTGAATGCCCCAAGGGCTGCGTCGCGCAGTTCTGCGGCTTCTTTGCTCGCCTGAGAAACCAGGATCTCATCGACGACCTGGGGACATGACGGCAGAGAACCGGGACGTGCTTCGACCTCTTCCCTGATGCTCGGTTTGACCTTGGGGCTTTTGGCAAAGCGCATCTTCAGGTCAATGGAAAAGTTGGTGTACGCTTCCAACATCCTGAAAACGGCATTGTCGCCCATGGGACCCATGGTCCGGTCCTCATCAGGCAGCGGTGATACCTTGCCGTTCTCAATTTTGGCACGCCCCACCATTTCACAGCCGGTACCGTTATCAGTTGTGTAACCGAGGTTGTCGGTTATGACGGCCAGTACAGTCGGTACATTGGCCAGGTCCCAATGGGCGAGCAAGCCGACTTCGCCATCGGGCAGAGGGCTGAGATCGTCGATATTCATGGCCAGCACCCGTGACCATGGAGGTACAGGACGAACCCGTTTGCGGGGCGAAAGACCTTTCATATGGCGGCGTAATGCATCGTCAAACAAATTGGTGGCGGTTTCGGCTTCACCGAGAACGTTTACACAGTGGGTATCCGGAACGTCAAGTATCTCTCTGACCATTTCATAGTAATCATCGCGGGTAACTACGCCGAAGCGCCCACGATAACCGCCGCCGTCGCAGACTCGGCTTCCTGGGGGAAGCTTGAATTTCATTTTTTTCCGGCGGCAGGCCTGGAAGAAATAGACATATGCAGCGGTTGCGCCGATCAGTGCCACAGGTATCCCGCTTGACTCAGCTTCGTGTAGTGCTGTAAGCAGGTTTTTCACGTCAATGCCGGTTTTTCCAAGCAGGAACATGCTGTCCGGAGTGCCGAACGCCTGTCTTGTCTGATCCATGCCGATGGCCATTCCCATGGATGGTGCCAGTTCAGGGCTAGGAGCAAGGATGAGGATGCGGCAACGTTTTCCCTCCTCAAAATCGGGGAACAGGTATGATTCGGTCATCATCCTGTTTGCACCAAAGACGAGGCGTTTCCCGTCCTCATCCCTGAAAATGCGACCGCGCTGGGTGAGGCTGGTTGTGCCGCCGGTCAGACATGCCATCACCGACTGTTCCAAAGGAAAAGATGCAACCAGATGTGTCTTGAAGACATCATTGTAGACCAAAGGGACATCCTGCCAGCGACTGATATCACCCGGTTTGACTTTCTTGGCGTCGCAGAATTCCCTGAAGATGGCGTTGTTCTGGTACTGCAATGCGAACAGTTGCATTGAATAGTCATTGAATTGGGCATCCGAAAGCTCGGCGTCAACTCCTGCTTGAATAAATCCGAGAACTTCTTCAGTGAGACGATGACTTGTACTATCAGTTGTGGCCATAAAATGGACTCCTGTTTAGTGGTTGTTGCTTAACACCCGGGAACTGTTCTAGCAAGGTTTGAGCCAATCAAGGTCGTATCGGATAGGCCAGAAATACAGCATAGCTGCCAGGTGATCAGGTAGGGCTGCTGCTTTTTATGGCAGCAGTGAACAAAAAAACAGCTCAAACATCAGCGGGCTCATCATGCAGGTAGGGAAATAGTAGCTTACGGACCTTTGTCTAGTCAAGGAATAACCAGTTTGCCATCAACGGCGGAATGGTGCATTAACAACAGATTAAAAATAGAATTGTACCGGTAAATCATTTATGCCATAATGCCAAGGACTTATCATAACTAGTTTCCATCCGGAAAGGGTTCTTTTCTGCCCTGGCGGCGTCAATCTGCGGGCTTACTTGTGCGACGTACCGATGTACGTCTCCGCTCAAGCCCTTGATTTCCTTGCCAGAACAAAAAATCCCCTCTTTCCGAATCGGAAACCACCAGTTTATCATCCGGAGTTTCCGGATGGAAACTAACTAATAAAGAGCGTTTACCGGCCTCTGAATTTTCTGACGCCGGCATTGCTACCGAGAGCTTGGTCATGGTGCAGGTTAAGAAATCTCTTGTTGTTCTCAATGGATTTATCCATGATTTTGCAGCTGGTTATTGGCTGGCGGCCATAATTGCCATTGCCGTACTCCATGATATGCACGGTCGACAGCCGATGGTGACCGGAATACTAAACCAGTTGGAGCACCTCTTCTTCTGGCAGAGCGTTGCCGCTGGTGTTATTATCATGGCGACAGGCTCAGGACGCACTTTTACCTATGTTGACAATTACTATGGGGTCGACTCGGAAAGAACACGCCGTCGAATGCTCTTGGTAAAGCATATCATCCTGTTCATTGCCTTTGGCATAGGTTACTGGTTTGTTTTCGATATGACCTTTCATTAACTAAACGTTCTCTTTATGTTCGTTTACGCTACTTTGCTTTGGCTATACCGGTTATTTCACCAATCACCCGTAACGCCTCAATGGAAGTTTTATTGTAAGTATTTGAAAGCACTGTTGTTTGGGCTTGGTGTTGATGGCTTTTTGACGGCATGATAATTGCTGATGTCCATGATTTGGTGGTTTAAATTCAAAGGAGTTCTCGATGACTATAAAACGGGTGGCACTCATCACCCCCCCTTATCATTCAGGGGTTGTTGAGTCTGCAGGCACCTGGCTGAACGTGGGCCTTGTCTATATTGCCGGTGCCCTGCGGGCGCAGGGCTACGAAGTCGACTACTATGACGCCATGTCGTTGTGGCACAAATGGCCTGAGATCCAGGAACGGATCGAGGCATTCAACCCTGATGTGGTTGCAACAACTGCCTACACCGCTTCCATAGTTCATGCCGTCGAACTTGTTCGACTTGCCAAATCAGTGAATCCGCAGGTTGTTACGGTCATTGGCAATGTCCACGCTACCTTCTGCTATGAAGAATTATTGTCCGCAGATCATAACGTAATTGATTATGTGGTACGTGGCGAAGGGGAGGTGACACTGCCGTCCCTTCTGAATTGCCTCAATGCCGGTGAGGATCCTGCTGCCGTTCCCGGCTTGGCATTTTATTCCGGTGGCAGCGTCATTGCTACCCCGAAGGCTCCCTATATACAGGATCTGGACTCCCTTCAGGCGGCTTGGGACCTGGTGGAATGGCCTATTTATACCTATCGTGCCAAGAATAATGCCAGACTGGCTATCGTTTCCTCGTCGCGAGGTTGTCAGCAGAAATGTTCTTTCTGCTCCCAGCAGCTTTTCTGGGCCCAGACCTGGCGAGCCAGAAGTCCGGAGAATTTCATTGCCGAACTGGAGATGCTGAACAACAAATACGGCGTTGAAGTCGCAATGCTTTCCGACGAGATTCCCACCTTTGACAGGGATCGCTGGGTGCGGATCCTCGATCTGATGATCGAGCGCAAGGTGGGAGTCAAGCTTCTGATGGAAACCCGCGTCGATGATATTCTCCGCGATGCAGATATCATGGACAAGTATCGAAAGGCAGGGGTCGAGCATATCTATGTGGGGGTTGAGGCCGGCTCCCAGGAAACGTTGGATCTCTTCAAGAAGGATACGAAGGTAGAACAGTCAAAACTGGCAATCGACATCATCAATAATGCCGATATAGTTTCAGAGACCTCATTCGTCCTGGGCATGCCTGAAGACACCCCTGAATCCATTGCCGCCACCATAGAGCTGGCCAAGCATTACAATCCGGACATGGCTTTTTTCCTGGCCATCGCTCCCTGGCCCTATGCCGAACTCTATCCACAACTGGAAAAATATGTGGTAACCAAAGACTATCGCAAGTACAATCTGGTGGAACCGGTTCTCAAACCGATAAACATGTCCGTGGATGAACTGGAAAAGGAACTGGGCAAGGCGGCGCAGAAATTCTACATGCACAAGTTCCAGAATCTGGATAAGATCAGAGGGTGGAAGAAGGATTTCATGCTGGCGGTGCTGGACATCTTCATCAACCACTCCTATCTGGCAGGGCAGATCAAAGCAGCCATGAAGGAGGGAAAAGAGATGCCACCCGAGGTGAAGGCACTGATCAAGACGGTTAAGGGCCATAAGTCTCCTGCCATGCACCAAGCCATTGCACCGATTCCATAAGTATTTACTGCAGAACAGCAAATGATTTCATAACGGTAAGAGAGGAGGCGCTCTGATGAAAAAGACATATGTAGCACCCAAAGTCGTCGGCAGTGCAATTGTTCATCCCTGTTAATTCATTTTCAATGAAGTTGAAAAGAGATGAGGCTGATTATCCAGCCTCATTTTCTATTTAAGGGACTTCACTACCATCTATTATTTCTAACGACATGCTCTCCATCGATAGTGCATTACTTGACTTCAAACGACTGGACTTGCTGGCAAAGGGGGATACGGCAATCCACCGCCTCGACCCGCGCGCCAAGGTGTTGGTTACCCTTGCCTTTGTCGTGACTGTGGTTTCTTTCGGCAAGTACGAACTTTCCGCAGTATTCCCTTTTTTCATTTTTCCGGCTGTAATTATTGCACTTGCCGACCTTCCCGTGGGCTACATTGCCAGAAAAGTAGCCATAATCTGCCCTTTTGCCGTCATTGTCGCCCTCTTCAATCCGCTGTTTGACCGGGGCACGATGATGGAGTTCGGGCCTCTGACCATAAGCGGTGGCTGGATTTCCTTCGCTTCGGTCTTAATACGATCTGCGCTTACCATAAGTGCGGCGCTAATCCTTCTGTGCGTCACCGGTTTTCCGTCCATCTGCCGGGCAATGGAGAAGCTTGGCATGCCGCGGGCCTTTGCTGTACAGCTGCTTTTCCTCTACAGGTATATTTTTGTCCTGGCAGAAGAGGGGAGCCGGGTGTCCCGGGCGCGGGAGCTGCGGGCCAATGGTAAAAATGGGTTGGGCATGAAAAGCTTTATTCCTCTTCTGGGTCATCTTCTTCTGAGGACCTGGCTGAGGGCAGAGAGGGTTCACATGGCAATGCTGGCCAGGGGCTTTGAAGGGAACTTCAATACCCGTCACCAATTCACCTTTGGCAGGAGGGAAACCGCCTTCCTCCTCTGCTGGTCTACCTCTTTCTTCATCCTGCGGTGCGAAAATCTGTCACTGCTTGTGGGATCGTTGGTGACGGAACTATTCACATGAGTCATCATATCGTTGAAGTTAAAAATCTTCGCCACGTCTATCCCGATGGTACGGCAGCCCTTGATGATGTTTCCTTTCGCATCACCCATGGAGAATCGGTGGCCATCATCGGCGCCAATGGCGCCGGCAAATCAACGCTCCTGCTGCACCTGAACGGTTATCTGACGCCCACTGCCGGAGAGATCCGCATTGGTGATTTCCCCATGAGCAAGGCGACCCTGCCGAATATCCGCCGGACCGTCGGCATGATCTTCCAGGATCCCGACGACCAGCTCTTTATGCCAACCGTTTACGATGATGTTGCTTTTGGGCCAATGAATATCGGCCTTCCGGCTGCGGAAGTCGATGCCAGGGTCAAATGTGCTCTGGAGCACGTGGGCGCACTGCACCTGCAGGAGAAGGCGCCGCACCACCTTTCGGGGGGGGAGAAAAAGAGGGTAGCCATTGCCACGGTCTTGTCCATGTCTCCGGATATCCTTGTTATGGACGAGCCTACCAGTGGGTTGGATCCATTTTCCAGACGCCAGCTCATGGAGCTTCTCCGGGACTTCCATCATACGAAAATTTTCACCAGTCATGATCTGGACATGGTCATCTGCCTCTGCGAGCGAACCATCATTCTTAACGAGGGAAAGGTCCAGGCGGACGGTCCTACCCTGGAAATTTTTCAAAATGACGCACTGCTTACACGATGCAGACTGGAAAAGCCTCTTTCCATGCAGGGATGTCCCGTTTGTGGATGTTTCCCCCAGCTGAGTTCAACGCTGAAAAAGGAGGTGCTCCCATGAAAAAACTGGTTCAAGTTATCACTTTATCTGTGGTAGTAGTCATAGCTGCAGTCACAATTGCCCAGGAACCAGCAACCGGTACCCTGTCCGGCAGATGGATGTGGCTGCAGAAAGATCTGGCCGGCGACGGGTACGTCCATCTCTTCAATGTGACCAACGGTCCTCCTCCTTTACCGGAAAGCTACTGGCGAGTTCCTGACGGTACATTTCCGATTGAAGGTGATGGAAGATTTACCGTCCAGGCCCCTGCCGGCAGTTATTTCCTGGGAGGAATGAAGCGCCTCAAAGGAAAAGGGGTCGGGCCGCTGTCTCCGGGGGACGTTTTCTTTCTGAAAAAAGACGAAAACGGGAAACCATTCATACATGTTGTCAAAGCCGGTGAAAAAGCGGACATTGGCACTTTTACAGACGGTGTGGCCTTTAAAGGCGTCCTCCAGAAGGGGGTAACAGCCATAGAAGGCACGGTGGCCGATCGTGATGGGAAACCTGTAGAGGGAGTGCTGATCCTGGCCTATGCCAATCGGGAAATGAAAGGCAGGCCTCTTTTTGTCTCCACAAAGACCGATCGTAAGGGGAATTATCGCCTTGGCCTTCATCAGGGCGGTACCTATTACCTGAAAATAAGGGATTTTTACGGTGGTGGACGGCCGCAGGAGGGGCAGATCCTTGGTTTCTATGGCAGTGGGGAGGCAGCTCCAGTCCTGGTCACCACGGGGGCTGCTACTAAAGGAATCGATATCGTTGGCAACAGATTCGCTGGAAGAGGCAATGCATCTCCTTGATCCATTGCTATGAAATTAATTTGCTGCGGCCTTTACAAGCGCAGAACCGGTTAGTACCTTATAAAGAGGAAGTATGACGAAGAGGCTACCTTGAAAATTCTCCTGACCAACGATGACGGGGTGCGCGCCCCCGGCCTCAACGCCTTGGCTGAGGCAATGACAGTGCTTGGCCAGGTATTCGTGATTGCTCCGGACAGGGAACAGAGCGCTGTCGGTCACGCACTAACCCTTCATCACCCGCTTAGGGCCAACAAGATCGGCGAGAATATATTTGCCGTTGACGGTACCCCGACCGATTGCGTCAATCTGGGCATCCACAGCCTCCTTTCTTTCAAGCCGGACATAGTTGTTTCCGGCATCAATCGCGGAGCTAATCTCGGTGATGATGTGACCTATTCAGGCACTGTCTCAGCGGCAATGGAGGCCACCCTGATGGGCATTCCGGCCATTGCCGTCTCCCTGGTAACGTCTGCCGAGGGAACCAATTATGCCGCGGCAGCTCAATTCGCTGTGAAACTTGCCGCCACTGTCCGTGAAAAAGGGCTGCCGGCCGATACCTTTCTCAATGTCAATGTCCCGGACCTGCCCCGGGAGAGAATTCGCCCCCCCCTGGTGACAACCCAGGGAAAGAGATCTTACGAGGGGACCATCGTCGACAAGGTCGATCCCCGCGGTCGCAACTACTACTGGATAGGCACCGTCGATCTTAATTTCAAGGACATCGACGGCAGCGATTACCACGCTGTTTCCCGTGGACATGTCTCCGTAACCCCATTACATCTTGATCTGACCAATTACAATTCCATCGCCGTTCTGAAAAAATGGGAAATCTTCTGATGCCGGAGCAGTTGTAGGCTGGACAGATGGGTGTCTGTCTGTTATATTTTTCCGGCTATAGGCATTAAGGTTTTATTATGAATTTCGACATCACAAGACGAAGAATGGTGGAGACGCAGATTATCGGCCGCGGTATCACGGACCGGCGCGTTATTGATGCCATGTTGAAAGTTCCACGTAATATTTTCGTCGAAGAGGCTATGGCTGCACAAGCCTACAGTGACTCATCTCTTCCAATCGGTGAAAAACAGACCATTTCTCAGCCATACATGGTGGCTCTCATGTCCGAGATGCTGCAGTTGACCGGCCGGGAAAAAGTCCTCGAACTGGGAACCGGCTCCGGTTATCAGACCGCCATTCTTGCCGAGTTGTCTAACCGGGTCTACACTGTGGAGCGGATACGTTCTCTTGCCTTGCGGGCAAGAAAGGCCCTGGACAGGCTGCACTACCTGAATGTGAACCTGAAAATAGGTGACGGCACCGATGGTTGGGCCGCCGAGGCCCCGTTCGATGCGATTATTGTCACTGCCGGGGCGCCGGATGTTCCGGCTCACCTCGTCGATCAACTGGCTTTGGGGGGCAGGCTTGTAATACCCGTGGGAAATCAGCTGGATCAGACCCTGGTACGGGTGACAAAGGAAAAGGACGGGACCATCACCTGTCAGGAGTCTGTCCCATGCCGTTTCGTCAAACTCATCGGCAAGTACGGATGGAGCGGCGAAGAGTAATTTATGGAAAGTGGTGCTATGGTCAAGAAGGCAGACGGAAGTGAACTTGAATCCACAAGCGAGGTTGCCATGGACAACGATGAAACCATAGGAGTTTTTCCCGGAGAGGAACCGCATAAGGAGCTGGACCTTTTCATGGAACCGGAAGTTGAGCCTGATGCTGTAGAGCTGGAGCAGGTGGAAGAGGTCGAGGAACATGAGGAGGTTGAGGAAGAAGAGATCAAGGTAGCCGTAGTCGAGCATTTCGACGATGCCATCAAGCTCTATCTCCGGGAGATTCAAAAGACCAAGCTTTTGACTGCAGACGAAGAAAAAGAGCTGGCAGCACGGATCGACAGGGGGGATAAGGCTGCCCGCGACAAGATGATCGAATCCAATCTGCGGCTGGTGGTAAAAATCGCCAAACGTTACATCAACCGCGGTCTCCCTTTCCTGGACCTGATCGAAGAGGGGAACATGGGGCTGATCAAGGCAGTGGAGCGGTTCAAGCTCTCCAAGGAATGCCGCTTCTCCACCTACGCCACATGGTGGATCAGGCAGTCCATCGAGCGTGCTTTGGTAAACCAGTCCCGGACCATCAGGCTGCCGGTCCATGTTTCCGACGACATCAACAAGATGCTGAGAATAACCCGGGAACTTTTGCAGAAGATCAATCGAGAACCTTCCATCAAGGAAGTGGCCACCGCCATGGAGGTTAACTCGGCATATATCCGCAGGCTGATGGTGCTGCTGAAAAAGACCTATTCCATCGAGCGCCCCATGGGGGAAAACAACGATTACTTTCTCATCGATACCATAGAGGATACCTCCACCGTCTCGCCTGCCGAACTTTTGGAGGATGTGAACAGGTATGAAATGGTCTCCAAATGGTTTGACACCCTTTCCGACAATGAAAAGAAGATCCTCACCCTGCGTTTCGGCCTGGATGACAAAGACCCGCAGACCCTGGACACCATCGGCCGCAGTTTCGGCGTAACCCGCGAAAGAATCCGCCAGATCGAGGCAAAGTCACTGGAAAAGTTGAGAAAGATAATGGAGGCAACGGAATTGGCGGCACGTTGCAGTGTCCCCAGCAAATAAATTCTTTGGTTTTGAAGAAGAATGTCAAGGAGAAGGCATGGAAGAGTTGAAGAGTATCATCAGAGACATCCCGGATTTCCCCAAAAAAGGTATCATTTTCAAGGACATTACCACCCTGTTGTCTGATGCGGCGTCCTACCAGCGGATGATTGACCTCTTGTCCCACCGCTACATCGGCAAAAGAATCGACAAGGTGGTTGGGGTTGAGGCCAGAGGTTTCATAATCGGCGCAGCCCTGGCATATAAGCTGGGCGCCGGCATCGTGCTGGTGCGTAAGCCTGGTAAGCTTCCCTCGGAAACATTCAAAAAAACCTATGACCTGGAGTATGGCACCGATACCCTGGAAATGCACACTGATGCCATCAAGAAAGGGGAAAGGGTCCTGATCGCCGATGACCTGCTGGCCACGGGGGGAACCATGTCGGCTGTGGTCGATATGGTCGATTCCATGGGGGGAGAGCTTGTTGAATGCTGCTTCATGGCAGAGCTCGAATTCCTTAACGGCAGGACCAAACTGCCTGTCGAAAGAGTCTTTTCGCTGTTGAAGTTTTAGACAGTCGCCTGCCAAGCCATGTCTCTCTGTGGCACTGCAGGTTGGCTTGTGTGGGGATAAAGTACTTTGGGGGTAGCGGTCTTGCTACTCCCTTTTTTTATTCACATCGCAATGCAGATGTGTTAGCCGGAGCCTCTGCAATTCAATCTCTACCGATAAATGCCTCTTGCTGCTGAGAAGGAACAGGCAGCTTACTCCATCAATTTGTTACACCCTCACTCACAATTTTACAATTCCATTGCAGAAATAAAACAATTTTATTTTAATTTAACACGTGTTCGTAAAAATTTAACAGATATTTCAGATGGTTAAATTATGGGCGATGATGTTGCTTGTTTGCTTGTAGAATGGAGTCATTTTTGCAAAACAGTTTTTTATAAATAATAAAAGATGGACAGGAGGCGAACATGAAGCAGTCGAAAAGATGCCTGGTCTTAACCGCAACCGTCATAGCTCTTTGCGCCGGGACCAGCTTTGCCGCCCCGGAAGCAGTCACCCTCAAAGTGGCCCATTTTCTGCCGCCAGGTTCCACATTCCACCAGAAAAACCTAATTCCCTGGTGTGACAAGATCGGCAAGGAGTCCGGCGGCAGGCTCAAGTGTCAACTCTACCCCTCCATGCAGTTGGGAGGTTCACCTGCCCAACTTTTCGACCAGGCCCGTGACGGCATAGCCGACATCGTCTGGAGCTTGCCGACCTACCAGGCCGGTCGGTTCACCAAATCTGAGGTCTTCGAGCTGCCGTTCATGGCCAAAAGTTCCGAGCGAGCGAGCCAGGCCATGTGGGACTATGTTCAGAAAAATGCGATGGATGAGTTCAAGGGGGTGAAGCTGATCTTCACCCATGTGCATGACGGTTCACAGCTCCATTTTGGCAGCAAGACCGTCAAGACATTGGAGGACCTGAAGGGATTGAAGGTACGTGCAGCCAGCCGCATCGGTACCAAGACTCTGGCTGCCCTGGGTGCGATGCCGGTGCAAATGCCGGCGCCGGCAGTGCCTGAATCCATTGCCAAGGGGGTGGTGGATGGCGTCAGCATCCCATGGGAGGTAACCACTTCTCTGAAGTTGCAGGAAGTTTGCAAAACCCACACTGAGACCGCACCGAGCCAGGCCAAACATGCCAACTCAATCTTTGTCTTTGCCATGAACCAGTCCAAATACAACAGCTTGCCCGCCGACCTGAAAAAGGTCATCGACAACAACAGCGGTCGTGAGGTCTCCAGGTGGGTAGGCAAAATATGGGACGAGGGGGCGAGTGTATCCCGCAAGGTAGCCATGAACCGTAAGAATAAGATAAACATCCTGACCGATGCCGAATACAAGAGATGGACCAAGGCCACCGAGTCTGTCGATGATGAATGGATCAAGGAGGTTAGCGCAAAGGGGGCCAACGGCAAGGCGCTTCTGAAAGACGCCAAGGATCTGCTGAAAAAGTACCGTGATTAACAACCAGGCTGGAGAGTAAGCAGTCATGACGGATACCACCATAGACAGAACTGGTTATGGGGAGATCGCGGCGCCCTTTTTATTTGTCCTCCTCTGGAGCACCGGTTTCATTGGTGCAAAGTTCGGCCTTCCGTTCGCCGAGCCTTTCACCTTTCTTCTCTGGCGGTTCGGGTTCGTCACGCTGCTGCTTCTGGCCATGGCCCTGCTGATGCGGGCACCCTGGCCTGCCAGCCCAGTTCAGGCACTACACATTGCCGTATCCGGCGTTCTGGTCAACGCCCTCTATATTGGTGGTGTGTTCTGCGCGATCTATCAGGGGGTGCCTGCCGGTATCGTATCTCTCATCGCCGGGTTGCAGCCGCTGTTCACCGCCGTTGTCGCTGCGCGAATACTGGGGGAGAAGGTGTACCCCAGGCAATGGGTTGGTTTTGGCCTCGGTCTGGTGGGCGTAGTACAGGTGCTGATGGACAAGATTTCTTTTGTCGGGGGCAGCCCACTGGGCCTATCCATGGCCATAATGGCCCTGTTTGGCATCACCGCAGGCACACTTTATCAGAAACGCTACTGCGCTCTTATGGATTTGCGGAGCGGCGGCGTAATCCAATTCGCTGCCTCAGCGCTGACAATGGCGCTCCTGGCGCCAACCTTTGAAACAATGCAGGTACGTTGGACTGGCACATTCATATTTGCCATGGCCTGGCTGGTGGTAGTGCTGTCGCTGGGGGCCATCACCCTGCTCAATATCCTTATCCGGCGCGGCGAAGCCTCACGGGTGGCTAGCCTGTTTTATCTCGTCCCGCCGGTTACCTCGTTGATGGCCTTCCTGTTCTTCGACGAACAGCTGGGCGTTACCGCCCTGATGGGGATGTTCGTGACCGTAACCGGGGTCGCGTTGGCAATTAAGAGATAGACCACTTTGAAGGCTGAAACTTGGTCGATAGGGACATTTTTCGAAGGGTGACAACGGTGCCTTGCTGGGTGAACGGGAGGGCTTGGTGGTTACAGTACTTGAATTGTCTTGACTACAGGGTTAAGATTTGTTAGAAACACTTCCTTGGTCCTGCCGGTTTTTGATTCTAAACTTCAAGGCCTTTTCTCACTGTCCCCGTAGCTCAGCAGGATAGAGCACTTCCCTCCTAAGGAAGGGGTCGGACGTTCGAATCGTCTCGGGGACGCCATAAAACTCAAAGGGCTACAGCATGTGCTGTGGCCCTTTTTTCCGTCTGTGTAATTTCTGTGTAGTTATGTTTTTTCAGTAGCTCATAACCCAAAGGTCAGAGGTTAGACCTAGAGGAGAGAAGGCGTTGAAGCGCCAATTACTCAATTTTGAAAAGCAACAAATTTCGTTGCTTTTCTTGTTTGTTTGAGCTTCGTGCGCTTTATCAGCGGAAGAAAGGTCGAGACCTGTTCGACCTCTGGCATGCTGCCTCAACAGCACCACCTTAAACTCGACGGTTTATTGTCTTGACTATAGGGTCCACTCAACCTACCGTTCTCGCCCCGCCTCATGGAACGCCTTTGTTACCGGTGAGAAAAGGTATTCCACCACCGATCTCGTGCCCAATTTTATCTCGGCCGACACCTGCATGCCGGGGGTTAATTTGTGCTTTTGTCCATCTGCCATGAGTTGCTGGGTGGAGAGCGTCACCAGGGTTTTGTAGCGCAGGCGGCTCAGGTCCTTGGGCGGAGCTGAAGTAGTCGAATCGATCGTTCCGGTCTGGCCTTGGTTTTCGCTGGAATCGGCGCTGACCTGTTCCACTTTCCCGTTAAGCATTCCGTATTTCTGGAAGGTGAAAGCGGACAGCTTGACCTTCACCGGCTGATTGGGACGCACGAAACCAATATCCTCGTTGCTTACCCATACCTCGGCCTGCAGCGGTTCTTCCTTGGGCACCAAAGTCATCAGAATGGTCCCTGGCGTCACAACCGTACCTGTTGTATGTGTGGCCAGATCCTTGACAACGCCGTCGTCCGGTGCCCTCAGCTCCAGTAACTGGTGACGGTGCTGCTGCTTGGCCAACTCCTGCCTGATTTTCTCAAACTGTCCCATGCTTTCAACCCGTTCGATTTGCAACTGGCGCCGGTTTTCTGCCGTGATCTGAGCCATCTTCTTCTGGGCCTGGGCCATCAGCGCCTGATTACTTTTCATGGTGAACTCCTGGGTTCTCAGGTCATGTTCCTTCTCGATCCGGTCCCGTTGCTTTTCAGAAAACTGAAGCTTTGCAACCGTCCCTGTTTTAAAAAGATCCTCGTAGGCCCTTTCCTGTTCACGGTAATGGGGCAGTGTCTGCTCAAGCTTTGCCTTGATTTCCCGGGCCGAAGCCATATCCTGGCGGGCACGCTCCAGCACGCTCTGTTGCTCATCGATGGCACTCTGCTGGGCCTGACGGTTGGTGTGGTATTGCGCCGATACCTGGGCGAACAGATCAGGCGGGTCGCCACTCTCGCGGGTAAGCTGCCTGCCTGCCAGCTCTGCATCTATGCGGCGCAGGCCAAGCCGCAAGCGGTGGAATTCAGAAGTAAGGGAGTTACCTTCCGCAGTGGAGAGTACCGCATCCATCCGCATCAGGAGTTGCCCCTTGGTAACCGACTGCCCCTCCTTGACAAGGATATCCTCCACGATTCCCTGTTCAGAAGGCTGCACGATCTTCAGGTAAGTCTTCGGCACCAGCTTGCCTTCCGCCACCGCCACGATATCCAGCCGCCCCAGAATAGCCCACAGCAGGACGCAACAGAACAGTATCGCCACAACCTTCAACACGGTCCGTCCCAGCGGTGCCGGTGGCTTCTCCTGCAATTGAACCATGGAGGGGGCAAAGTCCAGCGAATCTGTTTCAGCGGCATTGAACAGCCTAGAGGACAGTCTCACCAAGCCGGAAGGTTTTGCTGAATGCTGCTCATTCATCTGTATGTTTTCTCCTGTTTATCGGGCTGCCTGTTTATGATGGTTTCAGGCAGTCGCTCAATGGTTGTTATCAGACGAGCCAAGGTTCTCCGTTCATCATACCGACTGTACTTGGCTGCAAGCTCTTGGGTTCGGTGGGTAATCTCCTGATCGGCAAGGGTCTTCTGCAGGATTTCCTGAAAATGTGTCCGTAGTGCATTGGGGGTAACACCAGTACCGGTACCAAGTCGTTCGATAGTTCTCATCAGCATCATCTGTTCGATCTGGGTCGGTATCGCCAAGGTTGGCACCCCTGCCAGCAGTGCAGCCGAGGTCAGGCCATGGCCGGTATGGGAAACGACCAATTCCGCTTTGGGCAAAATATGCCGCAATGTCGCCGGTTGGTCGGAGATCGAAAATTTGCTGCCCCTATACCGGTCGCAAATTTCCTGGCTGATACCGGGAACCACGGCAATGGTTTGACCGCCGCAGTTCCTGAGTCCATCCAGTACCAGTCCAAGTCCTGGAAAGGGATGCAGATAGGCAAATATTCGCGGTCCGTTTCCGCCAGGCCAGGGGATATCCTGCCCTGTATCCAAGTTCAACAGAGGGCCGATATGGCGCCCTCCCTTGCGCGCCGGGTAGTGATCAAGCTCCGGCACCGTTGTCAGCAGGGTCAGGTCGGCCTGCACTGCCTGAAAGAGATGCTCATGGGCAGAATAACCATAGTCTTCGCGAACTTGGTTTATGGCCTGCAGCATGCCCGTCTCTTTTTCCAACAGCTGTTCCCGCCGCAGCTTGAGCCAGGGGCGGAAACAGGGATAAGGGCTCACGTCCGGCGGAATGGCGAAGCCCGTGTCCATCCTCAGACAGGGTATGCCTGCCAGCCTGGCGGCAAATACGGCTGACGGCGCGTATTCCGCCACCACTACCTCGGGCCGGTAGAGATCAAAGAGGCCGTGCCAGCCACGCACCAGCCCATCAAGGCGCTCGGGACTGCCGAAACCCACATCGTCCAGGATATCGGCGAAACTGACCGGCTGGCACTTTCTTCTCGGGTGTGAGTCAATGGGTGCCTGCAGGAGGGTCGCAGCCGTGCGGTCCAGGCATTTCCCCAGTGCGGCAAGATCTCTTACAGCAAGGGCCACGTCATGTCCCTTGTCTTTGATTGCATGCGTCAGAGGGACCAGTTTGCCCAGATGGCCATAGTTGCCGCCAAGCTCCCATGCCAGCATGAAGCGGCTCATGATCGCCCCATGGTAATTTCACGGCAGCCTGCGCAGCAGTCGGGCACTCTGCCCTGGCCCATTACGCTGCGCGCATGATCCGTCGACACAAATTTGGATGCATCCTTGATATAACAGCAGGGCATCTCCCGGCCGTTCACATCGAAGTAACGCATGAGCGGCTGCTGCAGATAGCGGCAGCCTAAGTAATGGGCAGATTTCCATCCCTGCGGCCCCACAGGTACGTTGCAGTACCGCTTCCGATAATCGTCCTTCATTTGCAGGGGTTGAACGATATGACGGGAAAACCCTCTGCTCTCAACGAGCTTGGTAAATCGTTCCATTTGCTGTCCGTAATTTACCGTATGCAGGATGACTCGGTCAGGCCCCATCCTTTGGAGAAGCCGGTCCAGGTTTTCCACCACCTGCCGCAGGTCATGCCGTCCAAGGCGCTGCGCTTCACCCGGGTCCAGCGTGTCCAGCGATACGCCGATCTGGGGGAAAACTTCGGCGATGACACTGGCATCAAGACAGCTGCAGTTGGTAATGGTATAGGGAATATGGCCCGCTTCGATCACCTGCTTTGCCATTGAAATGAAATGGGGATGAAGAGTCGGTTCTCCCTCTCCCTGAAGCGAGATTGTGCAAGGTTCTAGTGGTAGTGATGCCAGTATTGTGTTGAAGAGATCCAGGCCCATGTGTCGCTGGGGCATATTTCTCCCTGCGCAGTA